>CAZQDI010000005.1:0-53513 GCA_964591785.1 uncultured Roseivirgaceae bacterium | reverse complement strand
GAGGCAACATTATAATTCCTGACCACAGTAGCCTCCCACTTTTTGATCCCAAAGATTTCTTCCGGGATCTCAATTTTCATATCATTTTTCACCTTGACCTGGCACGCAAGTCGAACATTGTCTTTTTGTTCTGCTCTGCTCAGATGACCTACTTCCGTCGGTAACACATCACCTCCGCCTTCGATCACTTTACACTTACACATCGCGCAAGTACCTCCACCTCCACATGCTGAGGGTAAGAATACACTTTGCGTGGACATAGTGGACAAAAGCGTGGAGCCAGCTGCCGTAGTAATGGGATTAGAATCATCTCCATTTACCACAATTTTAACAGGCCCTGACTGTACTAATTTGGCTTGTGCACCTAACAAGATCAAGACCAATAATAAGATCAGAACAGTGAAGGCTATGATTGAAGTAAAAACAATTGACATACTTCTTTTATTTTAAAATTTTACGCAAATATAGTCGATATGGTCATCGAACAATTGAGATTTTTATGAGAAATACTAACCATCTTCTTACCAGAAAGTTGGCTCTATTTCAACATTTTTATGAGTTGTGTCAGACGGGATTTAAGTTGACGTCTATCAACGATAAAATCAAGAAAACCATGATCAAGAACAAACTCTGAGCTTTGAAAGCCCTTCGGTAGATCCTTCCCTATGGTTTCTCTTATTACTCGGGGTCCAGCAAATCCAATAAGAGCACCTGGCTCAGCAATGTTAAAGTCACCCAGCATTGCAAAAGAAGCGGTAACTCCACCCGTTGTGGGGTCGGTCAATAGGGAGATGTAAGGAATTTTTGCTTCTGACAGAAGGGCCAGCTTAGCAGAAGTCTTAGCCATTTGCATCAATGAAAAACCTGCTTCCATCATTCTTGCTCCTCCTGACTTGGAGATCATTAAGAATGGAGTTTTGTGTTCGAGTGCATAGTCAATAGCTCGTGCAATTTTCTCACCAACAACAGATCCCATAGATCCACCGATGAACGAAAAATCCATACAAGAAACAACAAGAGGATGACCATTCATCTTTCCGTGTGCACTTCTAACGGCGTCCTTTAAGTTAGATTTCTTTTGCCCAGCCTTGATTCGGTCAGGGTATTTTTTGGTATCCTCAAACTTCAGGGGATCGCCAGAAATAAGGTCTGGATCTAACTCGGTGAATTCATTATTATCAAATAGAATTTCGAAGTATTCTTTTGAACCAATCCGTACATGGTAATCATCATCCGGGCAAACATAGGAGTTATTACGAAGCTCCCGCATGTGGATGATATTCCCTTTTGGTGTTTTAAACCAAAGACCATCAGGCACTTCTTTCTTGTCTTCGGTCTTAGTGAGTATTCCTTTGTCTTGTCGATTAAACCACGCCATTCAACTAATCGCTATTGAAAACTCAAAACTAAGTGATAATTATAAATTGAAGGATCGATTGAAAGCACCTATTTTACTTCTTCAAAGTCCACATACTCTCCACCCTCAAATCCTTGATTGTTTTCGGATTTCTTTTGTGGTACATTGTCAATATTCAGGTTGCTGTTTGGCGCCTTCTTGGAATAATGCTGCTGCCGCTGCTGAAAACTTCCAGGGTCACTTCTGAGATTACCAAAAACCATCCGGAAAAGGAATCCCGCCCACTTATAGAAAACGTAGATAATGAGTATGAGTATGAGAAGAAACTTAATCATATGACTTCTTAAACTTACCTGCTCAAATATAAGTTTCGCTCAGAATAAATTTCCATAAAATAATCATCCATGAGGTCATCAATGAAATAAATCGCTTCTCCGGTAGATTTCATTTCAGGACCCAACTCCTTATTTACATTCGGAAATTTGTGAAAAGAAAAAACCGGCTCTTTGATAGCATACCCTTTTTTTGTGGGCTTAAATTCAAAATCAGTCACCTTCTTTTCCCCCAGCATGACTTTGGTAGCATAGTTCACATATGGCTCTTTGTAGGCTTTACAGATGAATGGAACCGTTCTTGACGCACGAGGATTGGCTTCAATGATGTATACTTTATCATCTTTAATAGCAAACTGAATATTGATTAAGCCCACAGTCTTCAATGCAATCGCTATTTTCTTCGTGTAATCTTCAATTTGGCGAATCACAAAGTCTCCAAGGTTATACGGAGGTAACACTGCATAAGAATCTCCTGAATGGATCCCTGCAGGTTCAATATGTTGCATAATACCAATAATGTAAACATTCTCTCCATCGCAGATCGCATCTGCTTCCGCTTCAATCGCGCCTTCTAGAAAATGATCAAGTAGAATTTCTCCATCTGGCTTATCCTTAAGAATATTGACCACATGTTGTTCAAGTTCCGTTTCATTGATCACAATTTTCATGCTTTGTCCTCCCAGGACATAGCTAGGTCTTACCAATAAGGGAAATCCTAATTCTTTAGATAACTCAACCGCATCTTCAGCATTTTCTATCGTACCATACAGTGGATAAGGGATTTCTTGCTCCTTCAATAGATCTGAAAATCTACCTCGAGCTTCAGCCAGATCCAACGCTTCAAAACTTGTTCCGATAATTTTTATGCCGTATCGCTCTAGTTTTTCTGCCAGCTTCAACGCAGTTTGCCCACCAAGTTGGACAATGACACCTTCTGGCTTTTCATGAAGAATAATGTCGTAGATATGCTCCCAAAATACGGGTTCAAAATAAAGCTTATCAGCCACATCAAAATCCGTAGATACAGTTTCCGGATTGCAATTGATCATGATAGTTTCATAACCACACTCTTTAGCAGCCAGTACTCCATGCACACATGAATAATCAAACTCAATCCCCTGTCCAATGCGATTAGGGCCGGACCCTAACACAATGATTTTCTTTTTGTCTGAAACTTCGGATTCATTCTCGTCTTCAAAAGTGGAATAGTAATAGGGAGTCTGCGCTTCGAATTCGGCAGCACAAGTATCTACCAGTTTATAGACGCGTTTAATGCCCAGTTCATTTCTTTTCTTGTAAACCTCACTTTCAAGACATTTCAACAGATGGGCAATTTGGCGATCTGCATATCCTTTTTTCTTGGCTTCCCTGAGGAGTTCTTTCGGGACCGTATCGATCGAATAGTTCTCAACCTCTTTTTCGAGCGTTATGAGCTCTTCAATCTGATTCAAGAACCATGGGTCAATCTTGGAAAGTTTATGAATGGTTTTAAATGGAATCCCCAGCTTAAATGCATCGTACAAGTGAAATAGTCGATTCCAACTGGGGTGTTCAAGACTATTCAGAATAGTTGCCTGATCAGTCACCTCCCTACCATCGGCACCAAGTCCATTTCTTTTAATTTCAAGAGATTGACAGGCCTTTTGTAAGGCTTCCTGAAAGTTCCTTCCAATACCCATTGCTTCACCCACTGATTTCATTTGAAGCCCCAGCTTACGATCTGATCCCTTGAACTTGTCAAAGTTCCACCTTGGAACCTTCACAATCACATAATCGATGGCAGGTTCGAAAAGTGCAGAAGTCGTTTTAGTAATTTGATTCTTCAGCTCATCTAAATTGTAACCAATAGCCAACTTAGCAGCAATCTTTGCAATGGGATATCCGGTTGCCTTAGAGGCAAGGGCCGAAGACCTTGAAACCCTTGGATTGATTTCAATCCCAATTATATCTTCTGTTTCGGGGTTTACCGAAAACTGGACGTTGCATCCTCCTGCAAAATGTCCGATCCCATTCATCATTTTCTTCGCCAGATCTCTCATGTGCTGGTATACGGTGTCAGAGAGAGTCATTGCGGGAGCAACTGTAATTGAATCTCCAGTATGCACTCCCATCGGATCGAAGTTTTCAATAGAACAAATGATGATGATATTGCCTGCATTATCTCTCAGAAGTTCAAGCTCATATTCCTTCCATCCGAGGATACTTTGTTCCACTAATACTTCATGAATCGGTGATGCCTGCAAACCTGCATTAAGTGCGGTGTCAAAGTCTTCCGGGGAGTTCACAAACCCTCCACCATAGCCTCCCAGTGTATAAGAGGGACGAATCACCAACGGGAAGCCAATCTCCTGAGCGATTTCTTTACCCTTTAGAAAGGAAGTAGCGGTTTCTCCTTTACAAACCCCAACTCCTAACTCAATCATCTTATGTCTGAATTTTTCTCTGTCCTCGGTGGTCTCTATAGCATCGGTGTTCACACCAATCATATTTACATGGTACTTTTCCCAGATGCCCGCCTTTTCACAATCAATCGCAAGATTAAGTGCAGTTTGGCCGCCCATAGTAGGAAGAACCGTATCAATCTCAGGATGCTTTTCAAGAATTTCCCTAATAGATTTTTTGGTGAGGGGCTTT
Source organism: uncultured Roseivirgaceae bacterium (assembly GCA_964591785.1). GTDB lineage: Bacteria > Bacteroidota > Bacteroidia > Cytophagales > Cyclobacteriaceae > Ekhidna. The sequence goes on along the minus strand of CAZQDI010000005.1, from coordinate 49,187 downwards.
AAATAGATATTGTCAGCCGTCACTGGATCTGTCATGATGGTGGCCGGGTTAGAATTGATTAAAGTAACTTCAATTCCTTCTTCTCTTAGTGATCGGGAAGCCTGGGAACCTGAGTAATCAAATTCACAGGCTTGACCGATGATGATTGGACCACTACCAATAATGAGTACAGATTTGATGTCGGGATTTTTAGGCATTCGATTGGTGTTAAAAACTATTACTGAGGTTAAAACAAATTCTGACAAAATTAAATCAAGAAGAATCGGCCACAAAGGGAATTACTTATTAAGTAGGTTGGTTATTGGAATGCACCGTAGGAAACCAAATATTTGCACAAACAACAATACCCATGAAGGAAGCATATATAGTTGATGGAATCCGTACTCCAATAGGAAATTTCGGTGGTACTCTTGGTCAGGTAAGAACTGATGATCTTGCAGCTTATGTACTAAAGGAACTGCTCAGACGAAATGCAGGTATAGATCCTCTCTTGATAGATGAGGTCATTCTTGGTTGCGCTAATCAGGCTGGCGAGGACAATCGGAATGTGGCAAGAATGGCACTACTGCTGGCGGGGCTTCCCAAAAGTGTGCCTGGCGAGACAATCAACAGGTTATGCGCTTCAGGTATGTCTGCAATTATTCATGCGAATCGTGCCATTAAAACCGGGGATGGCGATCTGTTTATTTCGGGTGGTATTGAAAATATGACCCGAGGTCCTTGGGTGATCTCTAAATCTGCCAAAGCATTTGGAACTGATGCCAAGATGTACGATTCAAGTTTTGGCTGGAGGTTTATTAATCCAAAAATGGAAGAACTGTATGGAACTGACGGCATGGGTCAAACTGCTGAAAACTTGGTTGAAATCCATAAAATAAGCCGAGAAGATCAGGATTATTTTTCGTACTGGTCGCAAACTAAAGCAACAGCAGCCCAAGAAAAAGGTCGACTGAATGAGGAGATCGTAGCGATCGAAATACCCCAGCGAAAAGCAGATCCAGTCCTTTTTGATCGTGACGAATTTATCAAGCCGAACTCTAGCTTAGAAGTACTGGGAAAATTGAGAGCGGCCTTCAAAAAAGAAGGCTCAGTCACCGCTGGTAACTCGTCTGGACTAAACGATGGTGCCGCTGCCACCCTAATTGCATCGGATCAGGCTGTGGTAAAGTACAGTCTGGAACCAAAGGCAAGGATAGTTTCTTCTGCCGTAGTTGGCGTAGAGCCACGAATTATGGGAATAGGGCCCGTTGAAGCTTCACATAAAGCGCTTCAAAAAGCTGGGCTGACATTGGATCAAATGGATCATATAGAAATCAATGAAGCTTTTGCTGCCCAGGCTTTGGCTTGTACCCGATCATTGGGCTTATCAGATGATGATGACCGAATCAACCCGAATGGTGGTGCGATCGCCATCGGCCACCCACTAGGAATGACCGGAACACGTATTACCTATTCAGCAGCTTTGGAATTACAAAAGACTAACAAGAGATATGCATTAGCCACGATGTGCGTGGGAGTAGGTCAGGGATATGCAGTGATTTTAGAAAAAGCATAAAAAAAGGCTCTATAGAGCCTTTTTCTATTTCTTATATTATCGAGTTTTATCCTCTACCTAAAATACGAACTCCCAAATTGAATTGAATAAAGTTGAAATCCTTTACGATGTTGTATGCTGCACCAAGGTTCAGACGGCCAATGTAAACACCAGCTCTTGGAGCAAACCCGAATTCTGAGCTACTTTCCCCATCAATAGTGGTTGTAGTACCGCCAGTAGTAACAGTCAGATCTATCGCATCGACAATGTACATGCCTAGACCCAAACCAGCATAAGGAGTAATATTGCTTCCTGAAAAACGGTAGGTACCTGTCGGAAGTATTGTGGTCATTCCAATAGCATCTATCGAACCTCCATCTAAGTCCGCTCCAGCAAATCCATTCCTTCCAATCAGCAATCCTAAATCGAGATTTTCATTTAACGCATATTTTGGTTCTGCGTAGAAACCTACCCCCAGGTCATACGAATCTCCGAAATCACTTTGAGGTGAGTTGAAGTTCAGTCCTAGTTCAATGTGAAACTGGGCATTCGCTGAAAAAGCAAAGACCGCAACAAGACAGCCAGTTAAAATTAGTTTTTTCATTGTAGTTAATTTGTTTTGGACGAAAATAGACCTTCGGAGATGGTTGAACGTAGAATACGTGCTAATTTCCGATCAACTTCAAAAGTTCAATGATTAATCCAAGAATTTTACTGACAATCAATTATGATCTACTCATTTCAAGGAATTAAACCTGTTGTTCATGAAACTGCTTTCATTCATCCTCAAGCGGCAGTAACAGGAGATGTCATCATTGGCAAGCATGTTTATGTCGGCCCGGGGGCAGCCATTCGTGGAGACTGGGGAAGAATCGTCATTGAAGATGGTTGCAATCTTCAGGAGAATTGTACAGTTCATATGTTTCCAGGTGTTACCATATTACTTCAAGAAAGTGCCCACATCGGGCACGGCGCCGTAATTCATGGAGCACAAATTGGAAAAAATGTCTTGGTTGGGATGAATTCGGTGGTAATGGATAATTCTGTAATCGGTGATGAGTGCATAATTGGAGCACTTTCTTTCGTGAAGGCAGATTCTAAATTTGACAAGCGAAGCCTCATTGTGGGGAACCCTGCCAAGAAAATTAAGGTAGTTAGTGACGAGATGATCAATTGGAAGACCCAGGGAACCAAGCTATATCAGCAGCTTCCAAAGGAGCTTCATGAGACATTGGTAGAAGTTTCACCTTTAACTGAAATTGAACCAGAAAGACCAATCGCTTCTGCAGTCTACCAAACCTGGAATCAGTCAAAGAATCGATAAGCTTCATGCCAAGAAAAAACATGCATATCGCAGTTGCAGGTAACATTGGTGCAGGTAAGACCACTTTGACAGAAATGCTTGCCAAACATTACCAGTGGCATCCTGAATTTGAATCGGTTGATAACAATCCGTACCTCAAGGACTTTTACACTGATATGGCAAAATGGGCCTTTCACCTTCAAGTCCACTTTCTCAACAGTCGTTTTGATCAAATCAACGAACTAAGAACTAACGAAAAGACGATCATTCAGGACAGGACCATTTACGAGGATGCTTACATTTTTGCCAAAAGCCTCCACAAGCAGGGTTTCCTCGGCGATCGCGATTACCAGAATTACATCACACTCTTTGAATCGATGATAAAATTTGTGCAACCCCCAGATTTGCTAATTTATCTGAAGGCTGATATTGGTAAATTGGTTCGAAACATAGAAAAACGAGGCAGAGAATACGAAACTAAAATCCGAATCGATTATCTAAAAGAACTGAACCAACACTATGAGGATTGGATTGCTGATTATAACCTGGGTAAATTATTGACTATTGACATTAGTGACATCGATTTTATCAACAGGGCAGAAGACTTTTCAATGATTATTTATAAAATAGATACAGAAATATATGGACTATTCAGCTAGCTGATTTTGTACCTTTGCAAGACAACCCGAACAACATGAACATACCCAAAATCAAACACTTTATTGCTGGACAATGGATGGAAGGAAGCGGCGATGGCGAAGTTCTTCACCACGCCATCACTGGCGACCCCTATGCAGCTCATACCATAGAAGGTATCGATTTTGCAGATGCTTACAAGCATGCCAGGGAGGTCGGTAGTCCATCGCTTAGAAAAATGACCTTCCAGCAACGAGGTCTCATGCTCAAGGCACTTGCTTTCCATTTACTTGAGAACAAAGAGAACTTCTACGAAGTGAGTAAGGCGACAGGAGCCACGCGACTTGACAGTTGGATCGACATTGAAGGAGGCATAGGAAATGTCTTTTCCAATGCCTCATTACGAAGACAATTTCCGGACCTACCCTATCACATTGATGGTGAAACCGTAGGTCTTTCAAAGGAAGGTTCATTTGTTGGACATCACATCATGGTTCCTAAAGAAGGAGTAGCTGTCCATATCAATGCATTTAACTTTCCCATCTGGGGGATGCTAGAAAAGGCCGCTGTGAACTGGCTTGCGGGAATGCCATGCATCATCAAACCCGCCGAGCAAACCTGCTATTTGACTGAAGCAATGGTGAGAGAAATCATCGATTCCAACATACTACCAGAAGGGGCACTGCAATTGGTCTCAGGGTATGGAACAGGAATTCTGGATCACGTCGATATGAATGATGTGGTCACATTTACTGGATCTTTTGAGACTGGCAAGAAACTTAAGGCGTTGCCACAAATCATTGAAAATTCAGTTCCCTTTAACCTCGAGGCAGACTCCTTAAATTGTGCCGTGTTAGGTGAAGATGCCGTTCCTGGCACTCCCGAGTTCGATTTATTCATCAAAGAAGTAAGAAAGGAGGTCACGGTAAAATGTGGTCAAAAATGTACTGCAATTAGACGAGTGATCGTACCGGAAAAACTTGTTGAGGACGTACAAATTGCCTTGGGGAAAGCATTTAAGAAAACGACGATTGGTGATCCCAATGTTGACGGAGTTAGAATGGGTGCCTTGGCTGGCAAGGAACAACTGGAAGAAGTGACTAAGCGGGTGGCTCAACTCGCAGAAACTAACGAACTGGTTTACGGATCTCTAAAAAATACCGGGGAAGCCATGGGGGCAGACTGGAACAAAGGCGCGTTTATTTCACCCATACTATTTGTTAATCAAAAGCCACTTTCCTCTGATGAAGTTCATACTATTGAAGCGTTTGGGCCTGTAAGCACCATCATGCCTTACAATTCGATGGATGAAGCAATCGAGATATCTAAGAAAGGCAAAGGTTCTCTCGTTTCATCAATTACCACTGCTGATCCAAAAATCGCTACCCAATTTACCATAGGCGCTGCGACTCACCATGGTAGAATTCTCGTATTGAATGAAGCATGTGCGAAAGAGTCAACGGGACACGGCTCTCCCATGCCAATGTTGGTTCACGGTGGACCCGGCCGGGCAGGTGGAGGTGAAGAAATGGGAGGAAAGCGTGGAGTTTTACATTATATGCAACGAACTGCCATTCAAGGGTCGCCTACCATGCTGACTGAGATCACTCAGCAGTACCAATACGGAGGCGAGTACAAGGACACAGAGCGACATCCTTTTTCTAAGTATTTTGAAGAGTTGGCCATTGGAGATACAGTAATCACAGCCAAAAGAACCGTCACTGAATCAGACATTGTTGATTTTGCAAACGTCAGTTGGGATCATTTCTATGCACACACTGACGTTACCTCTCTTGAAGGTACTACGTTCGAAGGTCGCGTGGCCCATGGATATTTTGTACTTTCCGCCGCAGCAGGCCTGTTCGTCCAAGCTAAGAAAGGACCTGTTCTATTAAACTATGGCTTGGAAGACTGTCGATTTACCAAACCAGTTTATCCAGGAATGACCATTGGTGTTCGGGCCACGGTTAAGGAAAAAGTAGATCAGGAAAAGAAAGACGACATCGCTAAAGGAATTGTCAAATTTTTGATAGATGTCTATGATGAAACTGGTGAAACAGTAGCTATCGCCACCATTTTGACGATGATTAAAAAGAAGAATCAAGAATAATGAACTACGTCAACCTCAATATATCAAGCGGTATTGGTACCGTTGAGTTTTTTACGGAACAAAGTAATTCCCTTCCTGGGGATATCCTTAGAAAGCTTGCAGAGACGATTACTAATGCGGGAGCTAATCCGGCCATCAAAGTGATCATTCTAAAGAGTGGTGGAGATCGAACTTTTTGTGCAGGTGCAAGCTTTGATGAGCTGCTGGCAGTTGATAGTGCTGAAGGTGGTCATGCCTTTTTTATGGGCTTCGCTAATGTAATCAACGCCATGCGCAAAGCACCCAAATTCATCATTGGAAGGCTGCAAGGAAAAGCCGTTGGTGGCGGAATCGGATTAGCTTCTGCCACAGACTATTGCTTTGCTACTAAATTTTCTGCCATAAAATTGAGTGAATTAGCTCTAGGTATTGGTCCATTCATTGTCTCGGCACCCATTGAGCGAAAAATGGGGCTTTCAGCAATGTCACAAATGGGCATCAATGCAGGTGAATTCTATTCACCGGAGTGGGCAAGAGAAAAAGGTCTCTTCAATGAGGTGTTTGAAAACTCTGAGCTGATGGACAACGCAGTCGCCGAACTAGCAAATAAGCTGGCTGCCTACAATCCGGAAGCGATGGCCGAAATGAAGAAAGTATTTTGGTTAGGCACAGATCATTGGGACGATCTGCTTGCAGATCGGGCAAAGACAAGTGGCAAATTGGTGCTGTCAGAATTTACCAGGAGTTTTATTGAGAAATTTAAAAGCAAAAATTCCTAGACATCGAAAACAAATTACCTGTAGCTTGAAAACAACTTTCCTACCATGAACATGAAGAAAATAGAAAAAGTGACGCTTTACATTGTTGTTTTGACCCTCGGACTACGTACGAGTGCACAACAAAACCTGACAGTTGCTAACGCCACAGATGGAACATTTCGTCAACAATCGGTCGATAACTTAAACTGGATGAACGATGGTCAGTTTTATACCGCACTTTCGTCAAATAAGGTGCTCAAATTTAGCGTAAGCACTGGGGCGATTATTGAAACGCTGGTTGATGGAGAAGAATTAAACATTGACATCAGTTCTTATAGTTTTAGTGATGATGAGTCACTGGTATTGTTGATGACAGACCGCCAATCTGTATACAGGAGATCATATACTGCGGTATTTCACCTTTATGATCGTGTGTCCAAGGAAGTCAAGTTACTCTCTGATGGACGACAATCGTATGCCACCATTTCGCCCGATAACTCCAAAGTAGCATTTACGAGGGATAACAATCTATTTTATGTAGATATTGCTTCAGGCTCAGAAACTGCAGTGACCAATGACGGCGAATTTAACAGGGTCATCAACGGAAGTAGTGACTGGGTCTATGAAGAAGAGCTGTACCTCACAAAGGCATTTGCCTGGTCACCAGACAGCAAGAAGCTGGCGTACTATCGCTTTGACGAATCCAACGTTCGCGAATACAATATGCAAGTCTGGAACGACGGGGCGCTCTATCCCGAGGACTACAGATACAAGTACCCAAAAGCAGGAGAGGAAAACTCCCTAATTGAGATACATGTTTATCATTTGGAAGGACAAACCAAAACCAAAGCCGACATTGGTTCCGAGACGGACATCTACGTACCAAGAATTAATTGGACCCAAGATTCAAATCTGCTATCTGTGCAGCGACTGAATCGTTTGCAAAACCAACTAGATATTTTGCATATTAATACGTCAGATGGGAGTTCAACCACGATACTGACAGACAAGAGCGAAACCTATATCGATCTGACCTTCACCGATGACCTTACTTACCTTCAGAACGGGACTCAATTTCTATACAGTAGCGAACGAGATGGTTTTAAGCACTTTTACCTTTACAATCTCGATGGTAGTTTGTCCAATCAAATCACCACAGGTGCGTATGAGGCAGTGGCCATGGTAGGGCTTGATCAGAAAAGAAAGACGCTTTTCTATTCGAGCACTGAAGATTCACCTTTGGAACGTCATTTGTATTCCATCTCTCTGACCGGCTCAAAAAAACAAAAATTGTCTTCAGTTCCAGGCACGCATCGAGTAGATATGAGTAAAGATTGTAGCTACTACATGGACTATCACTCGTCTGCCAAAACGCCTTTGATCGTCACCTTGTATAAAACACGAGGTAACAAGCAAATCAAGGTACTAGAGGATAACAATGAGTTGGCAGAGAAGGCAAAACAATACAAATGGGTAAGCAAAGAATTCCTTGAGATAGATAATGGTTCTGGCACGATGCTAAACGGATATTTCCTTAAACCCTTGGATTTTGATGCATCAAAAGAATATCCGCTGCTGATGTTTCAGTACAGTGGCCCGGGTTCACAGCAAGTGGCCAACAGTTGGGCAGGCAGTCATTTCGCTTGGCATCAGTATCTCGTTCAAAATGGTTATATCGTTGTAGTAGTTGACCCTCGCGGCACAGGGTATCGAGGTGAGCAATTCAAAAAAGTGACTTACAAACAGCTAGGTAAGTACGAAACAGAAGATATGATCGGCGTGGCTAAACAGATGGCTAATTACGCATATATCGACGAAGACCGAATCGGCATCTGGGGGTGGAGTTATGGTGGATACATGTCCTCGCTTGCCATACTAAAGGGAAATGACGTATTCAAGTCTGCGATTGCTATCGCTCCGGTGACCACTTGGAGGTTCTACGATACCATCTATACAGAAAGATACCTGCAAAAACCCCAAGATAACCCATCAGGTTATGACGATAATAGTCCAAATACGTATGCAAATAGGTTAAAAGGAAACTTTCTTCTGGTTCATGGGACTGGAGATGACAATGTTCATTTTCAAAATTCTGTGACGCTTCAAAACAAGCTTATTGATGGAGGACTGCAATTTGACTCGTTCTATTATCCAGATCGAGCACATAGCCTGGGGGATCGAAGACCTCATCTTTATCAAATGATGACTGATTTTCTGTTTGAAAAACTATGAACTGAGCGTGAGGCTCAGCCCTCTTTTTTACCAGGATGCCAAGCTGTTCTGAGAACTGCTGGAGATTTTGACTAGTTTAGAACATGTTTCTTCGTAAAATCTTCTCTTCAGAGAACAAACTTGTTTGGGTATTTGTCGATCTGGTGATCGTGATTGTCGGGGTGTACTGTGCGTTTTTGATTCAGGAGTATTCCGCTCAGGAAAAAACCAAGAAAGAAAAGCTCGAAATCATTTCTGCAATGAAGTATGAATTAGAGTTTTTTAGGATAATCATGCCGGGACGTGCTTGGTACTCCAACAACCAAGTGCAGCATTGGGAAAAACTTAACTCCCAAGGCCAGTACATTGATTTCTCTGGCTGGCGTTTCATAGAGCCCCAATATCAGTACCAGGTTTTGGAACGTGTGCTGAATATCCAGAATGGAGATCTGATCAATTTTGAATTATTTCAATATTCTCTGCGGATTTATGAACAAATCAGGAGAATTGAACATACGGAAAGGATGATCACAGAAGTAGGTTTCAAGTATCGCTCAATTCCAGATCCATTGAATGAGAAGTCATCCGATTTTCAGCTTTTGAATGCTACCAACCAAGACAATTTCAGGCGACTTATAGATGCAATGAAGATTCGAGGGGAGATTCAGCAGTTATTGGCCGAAAGATCTAGTGATGCATTGACAGTTATTAATCAGGCACTGCCGTTCCAAGTGAAGAAGCAAATTGAAGAAGAACTAATTGTACAGTACATTGACAATATGGTCGAAACGGAGGTGGAGGCCGTTGAACGCGTGAGCCTCGTCTTCCCTGATTTTAGTGAAGAGGAAATCAAGGTCATGTACCAACAAGCCACCCAGCAATAGTCGGTGGCTATGCTAGTTGGAGGAGAACCATACTGGGAAAGTGGCGAAATCATCCACAACTTGGGTGCTGTCCGAGGAATCGATATACGACTGTCCAATTTTAACAATATTTTCTCCCGGTAAAAATCCTTCAGTAGAGATGACTGCAAGGATGCCCTTCTGTGATTTCAAAGGATGTTGGTGAAAATAGTATTTTATTTCACGATAAGTCGAATCATTGATTGAGACTTGATAAAAAGAGTGGAGACATGCTAACAGTCTATCCTTGTCTTCATCCTCAAAACGTTCCGTCCGGATAAAAAAGCCCCCATCTTCCACAATAAATTTCATTCTCGCATTGAATCCATCCTTCTTTAGTGGTTCAAAGTCGGAACAATTGCTTTGGATTTTCTCATTGTCTCTCGGGTCGTATCGAATAAACAAAGACATAAAGCTTCCTGAAATGAACTTTGATTCCACACTGACTTTTTCGACATATTCCTCCTCATTTCGGGAATCATCATAGTAATTTCTTTCTACTACCAGATCAGTCTCTCCCTCCGGATAGTACTGGTACTGATCAAAATTTACAAGTGCGCTTGTCATGACTAGTCCAATCAGTATCAAGTAAAAAAATCGAATCTTTTTCTTCGAGTACTTGCTAATCAAGTTGTAATAGATACTCCTTGAAATAAAGCTCAATGTGATCGCGCTGTAGAATTTGTAAATTGGGTAGTAGACCTTATTTAGCCACTTAACTTTCTTAATAAATCCAAGAGTAAAGTAATCAATCAGATACACCAGGCCAGTAATAAAGATGGTGATCGTTGAGCTAGCAAGAATACCGATCATAATACTATTTGGCTCGTCACTAAAAAGTCTCATCACGGAAACCAAGAGTACACTCACTACACCTAGGAAAAGAAAGTAAAGCCCAAAGGAAAGAATCATAAAAATGATCAAAAAAGACAGAGAAAAGATCACACTGCAAAGCTCATCTAGAATGACTACCAAGCGATCCAAACCAATGACTTTCTTTTTCAGCTTTTCCATGAAGAACTCAGAGTAATTAAGTTTTTCATATGCAATGGAAGGCTGCACCGAACGCAAACCAATTGCTCCTATCCAAAATCCCCTTAGTAGGAGGTGTATTACCAGAAAAGCTGTCAGAACCTGAATGGAGGTGTAGATAAGAGAAAGAAAGAATACAGCCAGCCCCAGGAAACTCTCAAAAGAGTACTTATAATTCAGGTCAATTAAATATTCACCGAAATTCTTGTTGGCACCAATTAGCAGAAAAATGGTGAAGGCAGAAACTAGCAGTTCAAGCTGCCAACTCTCCCGCTCCAATTTTTTTAACCATTGACTTATTTGTTCCTCGGTTCCATCACTCATTTGATTAGAGATTTTTGAATCAAAATAATCATTTATTCCGTCATTTTTTTATTCACTAAGGAGAAAGAAACCATCAAATATGATTCCCCCCTTGTAACTTAGCGCTCGCAACATACCCCCATGTCAGAAACAGTAACTAAGACCCTAAAAACAAAAACCCCTTCCATCGATTGGAAAGAGATCGCACTAAAAATGCTCATCTCACGAGCAATGGACGATTTGGAGGAAAACACGCTTGTCCCGGAAAAAAAGGTTCTCTATCAGTTCTCCGCTAGAGGTCACGAGCTTGGCCAACTGGTTTTGGCTCATCTTCTTGACAGACCAAAAGATGCCGCGAGCGCGTATTATCGCTCTCGTCCATTAATGTTAGGTCTGGGTTTATCCGCAGAAGATGCTTTGGCTGCTCCTCTCACTCGATCTGGTGGTTATAGTGATGGCCGAGACATTGGTGTGGTCTGCAACATGCCCTACTCTCAGAGAGGGTGTGTCGTTCTACCAATGGCTGGAGATGTCGGTGCTCAATATACACCAGCCATTGGCTGGGCTCAAAGTATTCAGTACTATTCCAATACACTCAGAAACAAAAACTACCATGGATCTATTGCCGCTATCCTTGGGGGAGACGGGTCTGTTGCTACCAATGGCTTCTGGGCAGCATTGACGATTGCCACTACTCAAAACCTTCCAGTTCTTTTCTACATAGAGGACAATGGATATGGAATTTCTGTTACCAGCGAATTTCAAACTCCAGGGAAAAATATTGCAGAAAATCTAAGATCATTCAAGAATTTGAAGGTTTGGGATGGGAGTGGGACAGACCCGGACGATGCTTATTCTTTGCTGAAAAATGGCACCGATCATGTTCGAACGGGAAAGGGCCCCGCCTTAGTACGACTCACCGTACCAAGATTAAACGGTCACTCCTACCAAGACAACCAAGCCTACAAAGACGATCGCCTTCTGAAAAAGGAACTCGCAAATGACCCCTTGAAGGCACTAAAGAAACTCTTCTCCTCAAGCGATTGGAAATCGCTTGAACGTCAAGCAATGGAAGTCGTTGACGTGGCAGCCGATGCTGCACTCAATCGTCCAGCACCAGACCCCTCAACCGTCAAAAAATTTGTTTTCTCCGAGGTAGATGAAGTTCAAAAGATCGGTGGCCTTAGGCCAGCAGGTCATAAATTCCCTGAAACAAGTGAGCTCCCCGATCCCGATAAGCGGAGAATCAATATTGGTGAAGCCATCAATCTAACACTTGACTTTGAGTTGAAAACTAATCCAAAAGTTCTTGTATTTGGAGAGGATGTAGGAATGAAAGGCGGTGTACATGCCGTTACCATGGGATTGCAATCAAAATATGGTGAGGACCGTGTATTTGACACCTCCCTGTCAGAGGAGGGAATCATCGGAAGAGCTGTAGGCATGGCCTATGCCGGCCTAATGCCGGTGGCGGAAATCCAATTTAGAAAGTATGCCGACCCCGCTATGGAGCAGTTAAACAATTGCGGTACTACACGCTGGCGAACGGCCAACCGTTTTGCTGCACCAATTGTGGTGCGAATGCCCGGAGGATTTGCAAAGGTAGGAGACCCATGGCACTCGGTAACTAATGAAGTGATGTTCGCACATGCCATCGGTTGGCAAGTAGCGTTTCCAAGCAATGCGCAAGATGCGGCAGGGCTCATTCGGTCTGCTATGCGTTCCGACAATCCCACGATGTTTTTTGAGCATCGGAATCTCAATGATAACCGTTATGCCCGGAGGCCCTATCCCGGAGATCAGTTCATTGTTCCATTTGGCAAGGCAAACCTGCTACAAGAAGGTAGCGAGATTACGTTAGTCACTTGGGGTGCAATGTGCGAGGCTTGCGAAGGTGCGGTAGAAGCTTCCGGCATTTCATCGGACGTTCTTGACCTCCGCACCATCATGCCATGGGATAAAGACGCTGTTCTCAAATCCATTCAAAAGACCAACCGCTGCCTGATTGTTCATGAAGACGCTTTGACAGCTGGCTTTGGAGCTGAAATTGCAGCGGTAATTGCTTCGGAAGGATTTAGCTACCTTGATGCACCAGTCGAACGAATTGCAATGCCGGACATTCCATTGCCCCATAATGTGCCATTAATGGAATCAGTAGTCCCTAATGCAGCACGAATAGCGGAGAAAATGAAGGATGTTGTAGCATATTAAGCCACAATTATGATTCTGCCTGAGAAAGCAATTTTTCAAGCAGTTCACCCTGAATCAATGACGCTTTATCATCATTGTACCATTTCTGAAGAACCACATGGAACTCACTATATGGAGAACGATTCTCACTTTCTCTCCAATCCCAATACAATTTCTGAGCTTCCTGAGGTCTAGGTCCCCAGTCAAACAGTACCTTTAGTTCTTGATCTAGTGCAATCAACTTAGGAATGGACCTTCCTCCCCTGGTTAGAAACTGATCCATGAGCTCGATATTCTCGTCTCTTAGGACAATTCGAAGATCGACGTTCGGATTCTCTTCTGCCAACTTTGCGATAACCGGAACACTATTTGCTGCATCGCCACACCAGGTCTCTGTTATCAAAAGCCAGGTCTGCTTGGCTAACGTACTCACCTGTTTTGCTAGTTCAGCTTGTACAGCTATGGTTTTATGGATCCTTCTTGAACGCTGAGCATTTAACTTGGTGTAGTAAATGAGATCTTCTTTATCAGCCCCTGAGGTCTTCCCATCCTTTGCATATGACTGTAGCAGATTTTCATATTCGATCGAAGAAACGGACCGATCAAGTGATGCCTTAATAATCTCTTGTTGCTTCATGGCTACAATACACTCGAAAATTCCTTAGAGTTCGCTAGGTCCTCTTAAAAGGAGAAAAGGTTATAGCGAAGACATTGCAACTAAACCCGAAAATCATGGATTGCATCGACAAAAGTTCTCATGTCAGCAGGTTTTCCAATACTTATTCGAATTTGCTTCTTCATATCTGGCCATTTAGTAATTAAGATTCCCACTGCTTCCAAATAAGCAACTACATTTTTATCAAAATACTCATCTCTAGCGTAAATGAAGTTGGTGGAACTGGGGTTATACTTTACTCCCCAGTCATCAAAAGCAGTGTAAACGATCTGCCTGCCTTCCATATTCTTTTGTATACTCATGGAAACAAACTCCTGATCATCGAGTACTGCGTCAGCAGCTGCAAGTGGTGGCCAACCTGTAGATATTTCAAACCCTAGATGCCTACTACTTAACGCACGAATATTTTCTTCTGAAGACATCACATAACCTATCCTCAAACCAGCCAGTCCATAGACTTTCGAAAAGGTTCGGACCACTAGTAGATTTGGTAATTCCGAGACCAATGAAACCATACTACCTCCTATTCCGACATTTGAGTATTCGATATAGGCTTCATCAACACAGATTAACACATCTTCAGGCACCCGCCTGCAAAATCGCTTTAACTCCTCAGTAGAAACTTCAGTTCCTGTAGGGTTATTTGGATTACAAATGAAAACCAATTTGGTCTTTGCTGTGATCTTACTAAGGGTTCTTTCTAGATCTAATTTGTCAAAATTATCAAGCGGGACTTTCACAATTTTTGCACCCGCATTTTCTCCAAAGCTCAAAGCGGTAGGAAATGTAGGATATGGACAAAGAATCTCTCCTTTTTGAAGTCCAGCATGTTGGCCCAATAAACTAAGTACTTCCGTAGAACCGGCAGTAAGAAGTATGTTCTCTGAAGCTATTGAGTTAATTCTGGCAATCTTCTTCTTTAATTTGATGATTAATTCATCAGGATATCGATTTGCGTCTTTCATACACTTGCTTACCGCTGATATTGCAGATTGGGGAGGACCAAATGGGTTTTCATTCCAATTGAGCAAGATTAAGTTCTCAGAATTTATCGATTGAGAATTGGGCTTTTCACTGGCACACCCTCGGGCCACAGGTGCTCCTGCCAGCAGGATGGTGGTAGATGCCAGCAAACTCTGCTTCATCCATGTTCTCCTATTAATGTTCATAAGCTTATACCGAGGATTCACAACCAAGATAATCATAACCTATCATTACCTGCGAATAGAAACTTCCAAGAACTACCCTAGCAATTAATTTAATGATAGATTTGAATTACACTAAAATGTCCACCGAATGAAAAAGGTATATTACCTCTCTACTTGTAGCACATGCAAACGGATTATGGGTGACCTTGCAGAGTTGATTGCCGGATTTGTAAAACAGGATATCAAGACTGAACCATTGACTTTAGATCAGATAGATGAGATGAAAACTAGGAGTGGATCTTATGAGTCTCTTTTTTCTAGAAAGGCAATCAAATACCGATCTATGGGCCTTGCAGAGAAACAGCTGTCTGAAGAGGATTACAGGCAGCTAATTCATGAAGAATACACGTTCCTAAAGCGCCCTGTCTTCATTTTTGACGAACAAGTATTTGTAGGGAACTCAAAAAATGTTATTGCAAGCTTGACTGAACAACTTTCCATCTAACTCATTCAATATTATCATTTGATAAAAAAAGAGATACACATTGGGATCATCTAGGTAATTTATCTATACATTTGTACGTATAAACCACACCATGATGAGACTCACCACTTTACTCATGATTTTGTGCTTTTCTGTACTTTCAGTTTTTGCTAGAGAAGAGCCCATTATCATCAAGGGGATCGTCAAAGACAAGGAGACGAATCAATCCATACCTTTTGCACATGTCATAATCGGAAGTCAGGTTACCATCTCCAATATCAATGGAGAATTTACCCTGCCAATCGAGTACCAAAGTGATACTGAATTTATCTTAGAAGTTTCCTATTTGGGTTACGAGAGCTATTCACAGGTTATTTCAAATTTCGATGCCTATTTCGAAGTGTTCATTACCTCCTCACTAACAGAACTTGATGAAATCATTGTGACCTCGGGTCCTCAGATTATGGAACGAGTTTTCAACAATTTTCATCTTAACTATGTAATGGAGCCGCTGCATCTGGAAACCTATTACCTTGAGTCATTAAGGGATTCCATCGGCTTTCAGTATGTAACAGAAGGGATCATAGACGTCTACACTCCTAGCAATGTTGATCGGTACGGAATTCCATGGGCACACTTGCGTCAGTCTAGAAAACGAATCTACAAGCCGGTTGAATCCAACAATTTCCTGGCTGGAAATGCGAGCGACATGGCACATCATTCAATTTGGAGATTTGATTCTTTTCTTAGCAAGCGCAATCGTGACAAATACGAATACTACTATGATGGTACTGGTAGAATAGGCTTACACGATGTTTTGATTATTGAATTTGAACCTAAGAATAAGAAAGGAACCACCTCAGGAAAACTTTATATTGATGACATTACGTTTGCTATTCTGAAGATGGAGTATCATCCAAACACAACCAGGTCAGACTTTTGGGACTATGTGTACTGGACAGAAGAGTTTGAACTTATCGATGGAAGCTTTGAGTTAGTAAATGTTGAATATGAAGGGCATGCGGACCAAGGTCAGCAGAAGTATGAAGCTGTACTTGTTATCAATAATGCAACAGTCAATTATGATATTCCTGAAGACAAAATTTTATTAAGTTCTGATAAGACTTTATTTGAAGTGGCTGATGATACTAAATCTGCTGAATCGTTTTGGCAAGGCTATTATTCAATAAAATTCAATGATCGGGTAGAAGTCCAAATTATGAGTGATCGGTACGGATTTGAGTATTAATCGTATCTCAAAAGATCATTCTTTTATTAATTTTCTTGGATGAACAGAATTGATCGACTCAATGCACTTCTCATTCATTTGCAAGGAAGATCACGAGTTACACTCGCAGAACTTGAAGGTCGATTTGAAATTGGCCGAAGGACTGTGTTTCGAGATATTCGTTCGCTTTTAGATGCAGGCGTACCAATCGGTGGGGATGCAGGGGAAGGATACTTTATTGTTGAGGGGTATCATCTTCCTCCGGTTGTATTCAACCGTGAGGAAGCCAGTGCGTTGCTTATGGGAGCAAAATTTATTGAGAAAGGAGCCGATTCTGATACCGTCCAGGTCTTTGGTTCAGCTATGGAAAAGGTGAAGGCAGTCCTAAAGTACTCTGATAAGGAGTTTTTAGAGAACCTCGAGAAACGTGTCACCATCCGCCCCACTCCTGCTCAAAAAGAATTCCCAGATTCTCATATTTCGGAAATCCAGATGGCGATTGCTACGAATAAGCTGATGTCGATGACGTATTATTCTCAATATGCAGATAATACTACACAGCGTGATGTAGAACCCCTCGGAATGGTATTTTACTCTGGAAGATGGCACCTGATTGGCTATTGTCGCCTGAGAAACGACCTAAGAGACTTTAGAGCAGATCGAATCCAAAAAGTCTCAGTTCTCAATGAGACCATAGACCCAGAAAAGCACCCTGACTATATGAGTTTCCTGCACGATGCGCTAATCGGGACGGATGCGAAGGAAGCTACTATCATTGTTTCTCCGATGGTGGCAAGATTTATGGGAGATCAGAAGTACTACCTTGGGTTTATTGAAGAACAGAAGCAGCAAGATGGGCGGTTTCAAATGAAGTTCATAACTCCAAATTACTATTATCTGGCAAGCTGGCTAATGATGTATGGTAAAGAGGTAGAAATCGAAAGCCCATCCGAATTGCAGGGAATCGCAGCAACGATTGCAAAAGATCTTTTGGAGCATCATAGCTCAGTTTTTGCTTGAGGGAAAAGGCTCATTCAATTTTTGATACAGCCTCGTAACAGATGCCTTCCCCCTGGATTAATTTCTTCTTCATACACTAAAACTGGGTGACATAGGGCTGTCACTATAGTTGATTCCTTTGCTTTTATGAAACAATTATTATTCCTATTGGCACTTCTAGTAGGACTAGGATGCCAATCTCAAGTAAAAACAAGTGCGCAGCAACCAACTGGGACTGTAGAAGTTGTCCGATTTAAACTGAAGGATGGCATCTCGGACCAGGAAGGAAGAAAAAAACTTCTTGCTTTAAACGAATGCATAAAAGAGTTTAATGGGTTCATATCAAGAAGTCTCACGGTAAATGAAGCAGGTGAGTGGTTAGATCTTGTTTATTGGACCTCTAAAGAGGCTGCACTGAAAGCGGCCTCAGAGGTATCAAGAGACCCAAAGGCTATTGCTTCATTTAGTGTTATCGATGAATCCACGATGTCGATGAGTCATTACTCTCTAGTGCAATCATTTAATAACTAAATAGTCTTAAACAAATGGAAACAATCGTTGAAAAGCTAGATTTAAAAAAAACTGATCCCAATTACTACAAGGCTAAGAAATCGCCTGAGTTAAGAGACTTGGATACCTACTACTATCTAACAGTCCGTGGAAAAAGTAGCCCCGAATCACCGCAATTCTTAAGTGCAATCGAACAAATATATGCAATCGCATATGCAGTAAAATTCACTTGCAAATCTGAGGATAATGACTTTGTCGTTCCAAAAATGGAGGCATACTGGTGGGTAGATGGAGGATTGGATGTACAGCATAAATTTGTTGAAAGCCCCAGGGATGAATGGAACTGGATGATCACCATTCGTATGCCTGACTTTGTTGAAAGAGAGCACTATTTGAGAGCAACTCAGCAAGTCAGTCTGAAAAACTCTCAACTGGAAGTAGATCACGTTAATTTTGAACGTATCAATGACGGCATGTGCGTTCAGGCGCTCCACATCGGAAGCTATGAAGAAGAAGAATCCACAGTTCAATCAATAATGGAATTTATTGAATCAAATGGACTGGTAATAAATGGATATCATCATGAAATTTACCTGAATGATCCAAGAAAAACTAAAATAGAAAAACTAAAAACGATCTTACGATATGCAGTAAAGCACGTATGAATCCTATCGAAAACTTTATTTGGGGACTCGATGGCAATCAAAAGGCCATCGTTTCTTTTTTAGATCATCATCTAAGAGATCATCACAATCTAGAATCTAAGATTAACTGGAAGATCCCAACCTATTTTCGCAAAAGTTGGGTTTGTTATTTGAATCCAATAAGAAATGATGGCATCGAACTGGCTTTTCTAAAAGGCAAGCATCTTTCCAATGCACAGGGCTTGCTTCAAAACAAAGGAAGAAAGTTAGTGGCAGGTATCGACTTCTATTCCATTAATACAATCCAGCTACCACTGATAAATGAAATCATCTATGAAGCACTTATACTGGACGATCTCTCCAAAAAGTAAGGCCATTACTTTTTACCTTTAGACTTTCAAGTTCCTAAATCAAACTAAACCTCTTGGAATTATCGGTTGCAACCAAAAAATCTGAGATAAATAAACTCCTTGATGAAGCCTACAAGGTTCGTGTAAACAACCTGAAATACAGTATAGAATTAAGTGAACAAGCGCTCGATTTAGCAAAAGCTATTGATCACAATAGTTCAATTGCTCGATCACTGACTTTACTTTCACTTTTTTACATGATTCAGGGAGACTTTGATTTGGCTATCAACATTGCAAATGAGGCAATTGACATTTATTCCCAGCTCAATGATGAGAAAGGAATTGCAGATGCGAAGTACACCATTGCCGGCGCATATTATAAGAGAGACGATTTCTACAAAGGATTGAGCTTTTTGCTTGATTGTCGTTTGATTTACTCACAACTAAAAGACTATCATAACCTCTCTAGAGTTCAAAAGTCATTGGGAACAATTTATGAGTACCTAGGGGATATACAAAGTGCAGTTACTGCATATGAAGGAGCAATTGAAGCCGCCCAAGCGAATGATGATTTTGATTTAGCTTCCAATGCATACAATCCACTCTCTGGAATATTTCTCAATCAAGGCAATACCAAAAAGGCTACTGAGATCATCGAAAAATCTATTCAGCTGAAGGAGAAAAGTGGTGATGTAAGAGGGTTGGCTTTTGCCTTATACGGGAGAGGAAAAATATATACAGAAACAAAACACTTTGAACTTGCTGAAAAAGACTTTCAGGAGTCGATCCGGATCCATGAAGAGATGGGTGAAAAGTTAGGATGGGCTATGAGTCAGCATAAGCTTGGCGCCTTATACTTGGCTAAGAATGAGTTATCTAGAGCAAAGGAAGCACTTATCAATGCTTTGGAGTATAGCAACAAGAATAGAATCATCCTTATAAAGTTCAAATCTAACCTGCTTCTGCACGAAGTCGCGAAAAAAGAAGGGAATTTCGAACTTGCCTTAAAATATTTAACTCAGTATTTACACGAAAAAGAAAGTGTAATTAATGCGAGAACAGCTAAGGTAATTGAAGGGTATTCTTCTCTCAGCAAGATGGAGAAACTGGAACAAGACCTTAAAGTGCAGAAGCAAAAATCAGAACTCGAGGCTCAGAAGAATATCGAATTGGATTCATTCTTCTATCGAGTTTCCCATGATCTAAAAGGACCAATCGCATCCATGAGCAGTCTGGGCTACCTTGCTAAGCACGAAGTACAAGATGAAAAAGCTCTTTCATACATTGATGAGTATGATAAGAACGTCAATAGGCTTAACAATATCTTGAGCGAACTCCTCAACTTAGCTCGCATTTCATACAACTCCGAAATCAAGGAACCCATCAACTTTGATAAGCTAATCGATGAGTGTATTTCTTCCTACAAGTACCTTGAAAATTTTGATAAAATCCACTTTCAAGTGGAGGTAGAGAGAATTGCATTTAAGTCAAAATGGTCACTTGTGAATTCCATTCTTCAAAATTTAATAGAGAACGCGATCAAGTACCTTAGAACAGAAAAAAACACTCCTACGATTTCTGTGAAGGTATATTCAGCCGAAAAAGATGAGATTATCATAGCAATTAAAGACAACGGAGTAGGAATGTCAAAAGAAGATGTTGAGAAAGTTTTCAAAATGTTCTTTCGTGCAAACCGCAGAATCGAAGGAACAGGTCTGGGACTTCATATCGTAAAAAGAGCAGTGGATCAACTCAATGGCCGCATTGAGGTAGAAAGTGAATTAAACTCGGGAACCATGTTCACAATATGGCTCCCGCTAAATTACATATGAATGGGCCTATTTTCAGTTGCTGCGAGTGCTGCCTCTTTGAACGCCTCCATGTAGGTAGGGTGCGCGTGAGACATCCTGGCAATATCTTCTGCTGAAGCTCGGTACTCCATGGCAGTTACACCCGCAGCAATCATATCTGCTGCTCTCGCACCACAAATGTGCACTCCTAGTACTTCATCTGTTTGCTTATCTGCTAGGATTTTGACTAAACCTTCCGTATCCATACTTGCTCTTGCACGTCCCAGTGCTTTGTAAGGGAACTTGCCAACCTTAAAGGCCATCCCCTTTTCCTTGAGCTGCTCTTCAGAAAGACCTACAGAAGCTACCTCCGGCCATGTATACACCACTCCTGGAATAAGGTTGTAATTGATGTGAGGTTTTTGACCAGAGATCAATTCTGCCACAAAAACACCTTCCTCTTCAGCTTTGTGAGCCAACATCGCTCCCTTTACCACATCACCAATTGCATATATATTTTCTACATTGGTCCTCAAATGATCGTCAACCTCAATTCTTCCCTTTTCATCTGCTTTGATGCCTGCCTTTTCAAGATCTAGGCCCTCAGTAAATGGTCTTCTCCCAATGGAAACCAGACAATAATCTCCCTTGACCTCAACAGTTTCTCCTTTTTGACTTTCTGCTTTGACAGTAACATTTTTTCCAGATCTCTTTACCTCAGTCACCTTATGACCAAGGTAAAAGTCAAATCCCAGCCCTTTTAAAGACTTCTGAAGCTCCTTGCCCATTGTAGCATCCATACCTGGAATAATTCGATCAAGAAACTCAACTACCGTTACTTTGGCACCCAGCCGACCATAAACTGAGCCAAGCTCCATCCCAATCACTCCTCCACCAATAATAATTAGATGTTTCGGTACCTCCTGTAGCTCAAGAGCTTCGGTACTTGTAATAATTCGATCTTTGTCAAGATCAATGAAAGGCAGACTAGCAGGTTTTGAGCCAGTGGCTATGATCACTTTTTCTGCAGTCACCTTCTTAGTCTCGTTCCCTGATATTGCAATGGTATTCTTGTCAATGAAACTTCCTACACCATGAAGAACGTCAATCTTATTTTTCTTCATGAGGTATTCTACCCCATCAACATTCTGCTTTACCACATCCGCCTTTCTACCAATCATCTGTGAAAGATTGACTTTCGGCTGGTTGATATCTATACCATGTTCTTTAAATGTATGCTGCGCGGCATGAAAATGTTCTGATGAATCAAGAAGTGCCTTAGACGGTATGCAACCCACATTTAGGCAAGTTCCTCCCAACGTATCATACTTCTCAATGATAGCGGTCTTCATTCCAAGCTGGGCACAACGTATCGCAGCTACATAGCCACCAGGACCAGAACCAATTACTACTACTTGATAATCCATATTATTTACCATTTAGAGTTTAAAGAATGATTTAGACACCGATCAATAATCGCGTTGGGTCTTCGAGCAGTTGTTTGACTCGAACAAGAAAGCTCACGGACTCCCGACCATCTATTATTCTATGGTCGTAGGATAAGGCTACATACATCATTGGTCGAACAACTATTTCTCCATTTTCTACCATGGGCCTCTCAACAATATTATGCATCCCCAGAATTGCGGACTGTGGGGCATTGATGATTGGAGTAGACATCATTGACCCAAATATCCCTCCATTGGTAATGGTAAACGTACCACCCTGCATTTCCTCAATACTTAATTTTCCATCCCGGGCTTTCAAAGCCAATCTAACCACCTCTTTCTCTACTTGATCAAAGCTTAATGACTCCGCATTTCTTATCACAGGAACAACAAGCCCCTTAGGCGTAGATACCGCAATGGAAACATCACAATAGTCACTGTAAACAATCTCTTCACCATCTATCTGGCCATTGACTGCCGGCCATTCCTGAAGAGCAACACAACAAGCTTTAGTGAAAAAGCTCATAAAGCCTAATCCTACCTCATACTTCTCTTTAAATTGTTCCTTGTACTTCTTTCTCAGATCCATAATTGGGCCCATGTTCACTTCATTGAAGGTGGTGAGCATTGCTGTTTCATTCTTTACTGAAACCAACCTTCGAGAAACAGTCTTTCTCAATGAGGACATCTTCTCCCTTCTTTGAGCTCTACTTACTCCCATGCTGATCGATGACACTTCAGACTCGGCCTTGGTCGGAGTTTCAGAGGCCTTTGCCGGTTTTTCAGCTGCCATGGCATCTTCCTTAGTAATTCGGCCATCTTTTCCTGACCCGCTTACCTCTGAAGATGATATCCCTTTTTCCTCCAAAATCTTTTTTGCTGCAGGAGAAGCATGACCAGTCGCGTATGTTTCGTTTTGGGAGACTGCACTACTGGAAGCTGGTGCCTCGGGGGAGGCGGCATTGCTTTGTGATGGAGCTCCACCTTCCATCACCGCTATTTTACAAATCAGAGCACCGATCTCCAAAGTGTCGCCTTCTTGTGCTACGATTTGTAATTTGCCTTGTGCCTCAGCTGTAAGATCGAAAGTAGCTTTGTCGGATTCAATTTCGGCAATAACTTCATCAAGTTCTACAAAATCGCCATCACTTTTAGACCAGTTGGAGATGGTTACCTCCGTGATGGACTCACCTACTGCCGGAACCTTCATTTCTATGATCTCTCCGGTAGATTCTGCTTCAACTGAAGCTCCCTTTTCAGCAACTTCTTCATTTACATCTTTAGGTGAGTCTTCTCCTCCTGCTACCTGCTCAATCTCACATAGGACACCCCCAATTTCCAGTGTTTCCCCTTCGTTGGCTTTTATGATCAGTTTCCCTGCTGCTTCAGCAGTTACTTCAAATGTGGCTTTATCAGATTCCAACTCACAAATAACTTCATCCATTTCTACCATATCGCCATCATTCTTCATCCATGATGCTATGGTAACTTCGGTGATGGACTCACCTACTGCTGGAACTTTCATTTCGAGGCTCATTATATAGTATGTTTATTTTTCTGGTCGATTTTAGATTTCAAATGCCTTCTTCACAATATCAGCTTGCTCCTCTTTGTGAATTTTTGCAAATCCTGTTGCAGGGGATGCACTTATTTTTCTGCCGATACCCTCAAAAGGCATCTCGATTCGTGTTTTGATATAACTCCAAGCACCCATATTTAGAGGCTCTTCCTGAACCCAAACTATTTTTGGCTTATTGTATTTTTTGAGGATAGCATCGATTTGCTTCTGCGGCCATGGATACAACTGCTCAATTCGAACAATAGCAACCTGCTTTATTTTCTTCTTCGATTGTTCTTCTAATAAGTCAAAGTAGATTTTCCCACTGCAGAAAACTACTTTCTTAACCTCCTTATTGACCACATATCCGTCTCCAATCACCTCGCGAAATTTACCTGATATAAACTCCTTTACAGGAGAATTGACCCCTGCATGTCTTAACAGTGATTTTGGAGAAAAGACTACCGCGGGCTTTCTAAATTCCCATGCAACCTGCCTCCTCATTAAGTGAAAGATATTTGCTGATGTTGTCAGGTTAGCTACGATGATATTTTCATTGGCACACATTTGAAGAAAGCGCTCCATCCGGGCACTGGAATGCTCTGGCCCTTGCCCTTCGTATCCATGCGGCAAAAGCATAACTAACCCGTTCATCCGCTGCCATTTACTCTCGGCACTTGTAATAAACTGATCGATCATGATTTGAGCCCCGTTGGCGAAATCACCGAACTGAGCTTCCCAAACCATTAATGCGTTTGGAGTGGCCATGGCATAACCGTACTCAAAGCCCAAGACTCCATATTCAGAAAGCAGTGAGTTATAGATCCGTAGGGGTTGCTGCTCCTCTTGTATGTGATTCAATCCGCAATAAGGTTCATTGGTAGTGGCATCAAAGAAGTATGCATGCCTGTGCGAAAAAGTCCCTCTTTTTACATCTTGCCCAGAAAGACGAACAATCCGACCATCGGCAAGCAAGGAACCGTATGCTAATAATTCAGCATCTGCCCATCCAAGTTGTTTCTTTTCAAAGAAGTTGGCCTTTCGGTCTTTTACCAACTTATCAATCTGTCGAAGAGGTTTGAATCCTTTTGGAAGCTCTGTCAATGCCTTCCCCACTTTATCAACCACCTCTTCCGTAATTCCCGTAACAGGCGATGCTTCAAAATCTTTTGGACTGGACCTTCTTAAGTGATTCCATTCCTCTTCAATTTTTTGAGGCTTGTATGGGAGTGGATTCTCTTTGATCCTGTTCAATCTATTTTGGAGTTGGTTCTTGAACTCCTTATCTAATTTTTTAACCTCCGATTCATCAAGATCCCCACGTTCCTTAAGGAGCTTCACATAGACCTCACGGGGATTTGGGTGTTTTGCAATGGCATTGTAAAGCTTAGGCTGAGTGAATTTTGGCTCATCACTTTCATTGTGCCCATGCCTTCTGTAGCATAACATGTCAATAAAAATATCCTTGTTGAATTTTTGACGATATTCCACTGCTAGTTTAGCTGCAAAATGCATAGCTTCGGCATCATCTCCATTGACATGGAGTATAGGTGCGTCGATAATCTTTGCTAAATCAGTACAATAAATACTTGATCTTGCATCTGCAAAATCGGTGGTAAACCCCACCTGATTATTGATCACAAAATGAATCGTACCCCCTGTCTTGTATCCTTCCAATAGAGACATCTGCACACATTCATAAACTATTCCCTGCCCTGACACTGCAGCATCTCCATGTATCAATACAGGAATAGCCTTCTTCAAATCTCCTCTGTATTCGTCATCAATCTGGGCTCTTGAGTATCCTAAAACAACAGGATCAACCGCCTCCAAGTGAGAGGGGTTTGGCGCTAGCTTCACATACATCTTTTTACCAGCGTTTGTATCTAGAAAGGAGGAATACCCCAGGTGGTATTTTACATCTCCATCACCCATCGTAAGATCTACCTCCTGATTTCCTTCGAATTCACTGAAAATTTCTTCATATGTCTTTCCCATGATATTGGCAAGGACATTGAGCCTGCCACGATGAGCCATGCCTATGACGATTTCTTCAGCATCCAATTCAGCAGCTTTATTGATAATTTTATCAAGAGCTGGAATCATATTTTCACCACCCTCCAAGGAAAATCGCTTCTGCCCTAAAAATTTTGTGTGAAGAAAATTTTCAAATACGACTGCTTCGTTGAGCTTGGAAAGAATTCTACTTTTTTCCTCTCTGGACGGATTGATATCTTCACCTTCACTTTCAACCTTCTCTTTAAACCACTCATGGATTTCCGAATCTCGGACGTGGTTGTACTCAAAACCGATATGCTTCGAGTACACCTTTTCGAGTTTTTCCCTGATCTTCCGCAGAGATGTCCTACCCAATCCAATTTCACTACCTACTTCAAATTGAGTATCCAGATCTCCGTCAGTGAGGCCAAAGTCTTCCAGATTAAGTTTTGTAACGTGGAATCTTCTCTCTCTCACGGGATTTGTATCTGCAATCAAATGCGCCCAGGATCTGTAGCTGTAAATTAGATTTCGCACGGCAGTCTCCTTAGGCGCTACCTCCTGCAGCTTCCCATTTACCCTTGAGTCATACCCCTCCTGGGCAAATTCAAATCCCTCAAAAAACTTTTTCCATGATTCATCGATGCTTTCTGGATCTTCTCGGTAGGCTCTAAACAGTTCATCCAAATAATGGCCGTGGGCATTGGCAATGTATGAATACTTATCCATTTGGTTTAATTTGTTCTTTAAACAAAATTAGGTTTAATATTGTTTCTTTAAAAACCGTATAACCGTATTTACAAATACACAAAACAGACGGCCGCATTTACCCCAGAGCTTCAATTATCAAATTAATTCAACTACATTTGCGCTCCGTTTTTAAAATTTGAATGGACGAGTTCCATAAACAAAAAACAGTATGTCAGTAAAAATTAGACTAGCGCGTCGAGGACGCAAAAAGCAAGCCATGTACGATGTAGTTGTGGCAGACAGTAGAGCACCACGAGACGGTCGCTTTATAGAGAAGATTGGTACTTACAATCCAAATACCGATCCGGCAAGCATAGACCTTAATAATGATAAGGCTTTTGAATGGGTCATGAAAGGTGCTCAACCAACCGATACAGTCAGAGCCATGCTTTCTTACAGAGGTGTGATGTTCAGGAAACACCTCCAAATTGGCGTGAACAAAGGAGCTATTTCTCAAGAAGATGCAGACAAAAAGCTCGAAGCTTGGATCGCAGATAAAGAATCAAAAATCCAAGGGAAGGTAGATCACCTTGCGAAAGCTAAGGCGGACAAGAAGAAGGCTGCACTAGAAGCAGAAACAAAAGTGAAAGAAGCAAGAGCTGAAGAGCTTAAGAAAAAAGCTCAAGTTGAAGAAGCTGCTTTAGTTGAAGAGATCAAAGAAGGAGCTGCAGAAGGAGATGAAGATGTAGCTGAAGATGTAGCTGAAGTAGAAGAAGCGCAAGCTGCTCAAGAAGATGCTCCCGTTGAGGAAACTCAGGCAGAGGTGGTAGTGGAAGAAAAACAAGAGGAGGCCCCTGCAGAAGAGCCAAAGGCAGAGGCTTCAGAAGAAAAACAAGAAGAGTCTGCTGCAGAAGAGGCGAAAGCTGAGACTTCAGATGAAGACAAAAAGGAAGGATAAACTGCGATGAAGCAGGATGATTGCTACCAGCTTGGGGAAGTGATCAAAACGCATGGACTTAGAGGGGAGCTTAGTATCTCCTTCGATGTGGATTATCCCGAAGATTATTCAGAATTGGGATCAGTTTTTCTTGAAATTCAAGAAAAACTGATCCCTTTTTTTATCGAAACGATCCAGATCCTCGGAAGCAAGGCCTTGGTCAAATTTGAAGAAATTGACAGTATAGAATCAGCATCGGAACTCGTAAAAAACAAACTATTTCTTCCACTTACACAGTTACCAACACTACCCGATGGCGGGTACTATTTTCATGATCTTGTTGGCTGTAAAGTGCTCGAAGGATCAAATTCTATTGGCATTGTCCGAGAGGTGATTGACCTAAGCAGTAATCAGCTTCTTGTTGTAGTTCAAGGTACCAAGGAACATCTTATTCCGTTACAAGATGAGCTGATTGAACAAGTTGACCTTGACAAGTGCATCATCAATGTAAAATTGCCGGATGGCCTGTTAGAAATAAACTCGTAGGTATGCGAATAGATATTATTACTTGTCTTCCAAGCCTCTTCGAAGGACCACTCACCCAGAGCATCGTGAAAAGGTCAATAGATAAAGGGCTGGTGGAGCTCGAAATCCACAACCTCCGTGACTACGCTGATAATAAACATAAACACGTCGATGATTACGCATTTGGTGGTGGCGCTGGGATGGTACTCATGATCGAACCCATTGATAAATGCATTACTGGTCTTAAAAGGCATCGGGAATATGAAGAAGTGATCTACCTAACTCCAGATGGAGAGAGTTACAATCAGTCACTGGCAAATCAACTATCGCTTAGGAAAAATATCATTTTGCTATGTGGACACTATAAGGGAGTAGACCAGCGCGTCAGGGATCATTTGATTACGAAAGAAATCAGTATCGGAGATTATGTACTTTCCGGAGGTGAACTTGCTGCTATGGTATTAGCAGATTCATTAATTCGGTTGATCCCTGGTGTACTCAATGATGAGACTTCAGCGCTTTCAGATTCTTTTCAGGACAATTTGCTGGCCCCTCCAGTTTACACTCGGCCGGCTGAATATAGGGGATGGGATGTTCCAAGGGTACTGCTATCAGGACACGAAGGAAACATAGCCACCTGGAGAAACGAGCAATCTCAAAATAGAACACAACAGAGACGGCCTGATTTGTTAGAATAATTTCAAGCAAAATTCAACTAACTAATTCTATTTTTCTATATTTGCACTCCTTTTTCAAAACACTCTGAAAAAGAGTTAATAAGACAAGTGATGAGCACAGAATTATTGAATATTGTTCGAGAAGAGTACAAAGAGCAAAGAGCAAGCTTACCTTCCTTTGCACCTGGTGATACCATCAACGTTCACTACAAAATCAAAGAGGGTAATAAAGAACGTATCCAGCAATTCCAGGGTACGGTAATGGCCATCAATAACAAAAGCACAAACGGAGAATCATTTACGGTAAGGAAAGTGTCTGGAGATATTGCTGTTGAAAGAATATTTCCTCTTCTTTCTCCTAATATCGATAAAATAGAAGTCCTCAGAAGAGGTAAAGTTCGAAGGGCTAAGCTTTATTATTTGAGAGGCAGAAAAGGTAAAGCTGCAAGGATTAAGGAAAAGCTTTCCAAGTAGATCACTGAAGGTATTAATAAACCCTGACCTGTCGTCAGGGTTTTTTTGTTTAGTAACCTTAACTCTATTTTCGTAAAGGTGGAAATTTCATTTCATAAGTATCAAGGTACGGGGAATGATTTCATAATTATTGATGATCGTTCCAAGTCTTTTCCTATTTCAGATAAAGACATTCAAAAACTATGCGATCGAAGGTTTGGTGTTGGAGCCGATGGCCTGATACTTATTCGTAATCATCCCGACTTGGATTATCAAATGATCTACTTCAATGCGGATGGCTCTCAAAGCTTATGTGGAAACGGTTCGAGATGCGGATTTGCATTTGCACGGGAATTAGGAATTGCAAAGGATCACGCAACATTTGAAACCACCGACGGGATTCATCACATAAAAATAAAAGACAACCTAATTCATTTTCAGCTGTTTGACGCTCATGCTCCTGTGAAAATCAATGAACGAGAGTGGTTTATTGATACAGGATCACCTCATCACATTATTCTTTCAGAAGAAATCAGTCAGGAAAAAGTGATTGAGACCGGCAGAGAAATTCGCTACTCAAGAAGTTATTCCAGCCAAAATGGCACGAATGTCAACTTTGCACAGCTTTTGCAAGATCATGTTAAAATGAGGACTTATGAACGAGGAGTTGAGGACGAAACTCTGAGCTGCGGAACAGGGGCAACAGCTGTCGGATTATTGGCTGGTTCTCTAGGGATGAAGAGTCCCGTCCAGATCCAAACAGAAGGTGGCACCCTGTCTGTAGTTTTTCAGTTGAAGGACGGATTGTTCTCCAATGTTTGGTTGGCTGGTCCGGCAGTCAAAGTGTTTGAAGGAACTGCAATATTGTAATTAGACTTCGTTCAAACCATTATAAATTTAAGGTACTATTAAAAAGAAATTAGGACTACCTAATAATACATTCACATGCTAGATTCGATTACGAAGGGACTTGCAAAAGTTTTTGGTGGAACAAAAACGGAAAAAGATCTAAAGCAACTACATCCATATGTTGGCAAAATCAATACTGAATTTGAGAAGCTTGTAGCCATCTCTGATGATGAATTGAGAAATAGAACCTCTGAGCTGAAAGGGGTAATAAAGGAACATCTCAAGTCAATCGATGACCAGATATCCGCACTTCAGAAACAAATTGAAGATCAGCCAGAGCTTGATGTGCAAAGCAAAGAGGACATCTTCTCGCAGATTGATAAGCTAGAAGATGATCGGGATAATGAACTTGAAAAGGTATTATTGGAGATTTTACCACAGGCATTTGCTGTGGTAAAGGAAACTTCTCGCCGACTTGCTGAGAACGAAAAACTTGTTGTCACCGCCACAGAGCATGATCGGGAGTTAGCAGCAAAGAAGCCAAATGTAGAGGTCAATGGATCTACAGCCACATGGCACAATAAATGGATCGCAGCTGGCAATGAAGTAGTTTGGAATATGGTTCACTACGATGTGCAACTCATCGGAGGAGTTGTTTTGCATCAGGGTAAAATTGCTGAAATGGCTACGGGTGAAGGGAAGACTTTGGTAGCTACCCTACCAGCATACCTTAATGCTTTGGCCGAACGTGGGGTGCATGTCGTCACAGTAAATGACTACCTGGCGCGAAGAGATGCGGAATGGAATGCTCCTTTGTTTGAATTTCACGGGCTTAGAATTGACTGTATCGATAATCACCAACCAAACTCTGCCGAAAGGCGAAACGCATATCTTGCTGACATTACATATGGTACTAACAATGAGTTTGGATTTGATTACCTCAGAGACAATATGTCTCGCAGTCCAGAGGAACTGGTACAAAAGAAGCACCATTATGCAATGGTAGATGAAGTTGATTCCGTCCTAATTGACGATGCTAGAACTCCACTCATTATTTCTGGTCCCATCCCGAAAGGTGACGAACATGAGTTTTATGATCTAAAACCAAGAATACAGCGATTGGTTGATGCTCAAAAGAAGCTGGTCGGAAATTACCTAAATGAGGCAAAGAAACTAATGAAAAGTGGGGAGGAAGCTGAGGCTGGGCTACCTCTATTTAGAGCTTATCGAGGACTTCCTAAGTACAAGCCACTCATCAAATATCAAAGTGAGACAGGCATTAAGCAGGCCCTCCAAAAGACGGAAAATATCTACCTCGCGGATAATCAAAAGAAAATGCCCGAGGCAGATGAGCCCCTCTACTTCACCATTGATGAGAAGCTGAACAGCATTGATCTCACGGAAAAAGGTATTGACCTCATCACCAAAGAAGGTGAGGACGCTAGTTTTTTCATTCTTCCTGACATTGGTTCAGAGATAGCAGAACTTGAAAAAGATGAAGCAATAGATGAAAAAGATCGGCTAGAGAGGAAAGATCAAATCATTCGGGACTATAACGTTAAGGGACAACGAATTCACTCAGTAAACCAACTTTTAAAAGCATACTGCATGTATGAAAAAGATACTGAGTACGTGGTCATGGATGATAAAGTGAAAATTGTTGACGAACAAACAGGAAGAATCATGGAAGGCCGTAGGTACTCAGACGGACTTCACCAGGCAATCGAAGCAAAGGAAAATGTAAAGGTTGAGGACGCAACGCAAACATATGCCACCATTACGCTTCAAAATTATTTCCGTATGTACCACAAACTAGCGGGAATGACTGGTACTGCAGAAACCGAGGCTGGAGAGTTTTGGGACATTTATGAATTAGATGTTGTTGTCATCCCAACCAACCGACCTATAGCTAGAAGTGATGAGCACGACAAAGTCTATAAGACTATGCGTGAGAAATTCAATGCAGTGGCAGATGAGGTGGTTGAGTTGACAAAGCAGGGAAGACCGGTATTAGTGGGGACAACTTCTGTTGAAATCTCAGAAGTTTTGAGTCGAATGCTCAAAATAAAGAATATAAACCACCAGGTACTGAATGCCAAGCAGCATGCAAAGGAAGCAGATGTCGTCGCTGAGGCCGGCAAGCCAGGAGCCGTAACTATCGCAACAAATATGGCAGGTAGAGGGACGGACATTAAGTTGACTCCAGAGGTAAAGGAAGCTGGAGGTTTAGCCATCATTGGCACGGAGAGGCATGAATCACGACGTGTTGACAGGCAGCTTAGGGGAAGATCGGGTAGACAAGGAGATCCAGGCTCGTCCCAATTCTATGTCTCACTGGAAGATAACCTCATGCGCCTATTTATGTCTGATCGTGTTGCAAAAATCATGGATAGGCTTGGCTTACAGGAAGGCGAAGTGATACAGCATGGCATGATTACCAAATCAATAGAGCGAGCCCAGAAAAAAGTCGAGGAAAATAACTTCGCAATTCGTAAGAATTTACTCGAATATGATGACGTGATGAACAGTCAGCGAGAAGTTATTTACAAGCGTCGAAAAAATGCTTTGTATGGAGATCGGCTCGAGCTAGATATTCTGACTATGCTTTTCGAAACATGTGAAGATATTGTTGCTAATGCAAAAGGACTAAACGATCTGGACAGCCTAAAGCTCAACACCATTTCTATCCTGGGACTGGATTTCCCCATTACCCAGGAGGAACTTGAAAAAACAGATGAAAATTCCTTGTCAGATAAGCTCTATCACTCGGCGTTAGAAAATTACAACAGTAAGAACCAACTCATCAAAGACAAAGCATTACCGATTCTTAAACAACTCGAATTGACAAGAGGGGCAACTTTAGAGAACATACTTGTACCATTTGTCGATGGCAAAAAGCAGATTGGTACTTCTGTTAATTTGAAAAAAGCGGTTGAAACCAGTGGGCAGGAAGTAATCAAAGAAATGGAAAAAATGATTGCTCTTGCCACAATAGACACGCTGTGGAAAGAACATCTGAGGGATATGGATGACCTACGACAAAGTGTTAGAAATGCACAATATGAACAGAAGGATCCATTGCTCATTTATAAATTTGAAGGATTTGAAATGTTCAAGCGGTTTATTGGAAGAGTGAATGAGGATACCATTTCATTTTTAATGAAAGCCGAAATCCCAGTTCAGGAAGCAGATGATGTGCAAGCAGCACAAAGACAAAGGACTTCAAGAAATTATAAAGAACAAAAAGCTGAAAGTAGATCTGCACTTGCCGGACCTGAAAGTGGCAATCGGCCTCCTGTCCAGCAACAAACTCAGCCAGCTCAATCTCAGAAGGTTGCAAGCAGAAATCAACGAGTAAATGTTCAATATGCCGATGGTTCTGTTAAGAAAGATGTGAAATTTAAAACGATCGAAGACGATCTAAGAAATAATAAATGCGTCCTTATCGATTAATTATCTTGTTTTTATTTGTCGCTTGCAAAGCAACTATTCCAACTTCCTCACTCGATGAATACTCGGAAGACCTGAGCATTCATCGACCTAAGTCAGCAATGATTGATATAGATTCCACTGCTGCAACATCGCAAGCATCGAAACAAGAAGAGTATATACCTCTGGAAGGCCACATCAAAAACGAACTGGATAGTATTGCGGTAATCGCCTACGAACAAAACAAGTCCGGAAGGCATGTAGATGGCTATATCATCCAAGTATACTCCGGCACAAGCAGACAGGAAGCAAACGAAATGCAGACCAAAATGGTCGAGCTATATCCGGACCTGGATGCTAAGATTAGTTACAGGCAACCAAGTTTCAGGGTCAAGGGCGGAAAATTTATAGACAGGCTGGAAGCAAATCGTGTTTACAATGTTGTGAAGAAAGATTTCCCTCGCGCGCTGCTCATACCAGAAAGGTTATTTGTTTCCTATGAATAATTTGAAAGGTAAAGTAGCAACACTTGCAGACGAATTCTACCAGGAAATCGTATCAATTAGAAGGCATCTTCACAGCAATCCTGAGCTTTCTTTTGAAGAGCATAGTACAGCATCTTATATTGAAAAAACACTAGACTCCTTCGGAATAAAAGACTACGAGCGGGTAGGTGGTACAGGAGTCACCTTCTGTATTGATGGAAATGGAGAGGGAAAAACGATCGCCCTTCGAGCTGATATTGATGCGCTTCCTATTTCAGAACAGAACGATGTTCCGTATAAATCTAATGTAGATGGCGTGATGCATGCGTGCGGACACGATGTCCACACCGCAAGCTTGCTGGGTGCTGCAAAAATTCTAAGTACCCTAAAAGGTGAGTTTAATGGCAAAATCAAATTCATTTTTCAACCTGGTGAAGAGAAATCTCCGGGAGGTGCTTCTGTCCTCATCAAGGAAGGCATCCTTCAAAACCCACAGCCCAAAACCATCCTGGGTCAACATGTAATGCCTCTTATTCCAGTGGGAAAAGTTGGATTTAGAAAAGGAAAATACATGGCTAGTGCAGATGAAATCTACCTGACCGTAAAGGGCAAGGGAGGTCATGCAGCCATGCCAGAGAATTTCATAGATCCCATTGCAATTACTGCGCAAATTATTGTGTCATTGCAACAGATTGTGAGTAGAATGGCAAATCCTAAAATTCCAACTGTGCTGTCATTTGGTAAGATCGAGGGTGGCAACATTAACAATGTCATCCCTGAACTCGTTAGGGTCGAAGGGACATTTAGAACGTTCGATGAAGAGTGGAGAAGCATGGCGTTAGGAAAAATTAAGGAAGTTTCCACAGCAATTGCTTCTTCAATGGGTGCTACATGTGAGGTTGCTATTGCTCCTGGGTATCCATACCTGACCAACGATATTGAATACACAGAAAGAAATATTGATTTAGCAGTTGACTATTTAGGGGAAGAAAACGTAGTAGAACTAGACCTCTGGATGGCCGCCGAGGATTTTGCATTTTACACGCATGAGGTTACCGGTTGTTTTTATCGACTTGGAACCCGAAATGAAGCCAAGGGCATCACTTCCGGAGTGCACACACCCACCTTTGACATTGATGAGAATGCTTTGAAAACAGGAATGGGCCTGCTTGCTTATCTTGCTATCAATGAGGCTAGTCAGTCTTAAACTATGGACTGAATAAGAAAAACTAGGCCAACACTGATCCCCAATCCTAAAAATACCTTACCCAAATCCTTACCTAAGTCTTTGAGCGTGCTATTCGGGACCAACCCATAACCAAAGTATCGTATCGCCAGTTCTCTCCCTGCAAGAAGACCAAGGAATACCCAAGTCGTACTCATCGGGATATTATTAAGCTCCTTGAAAAAATATAAAATGACAGCAAAAGTTAAGTCAATAATTGTCGCAGATCGTATGTCTTGCGTATTGGTTTTTGCCTTGACAATCGATTGAATCGCACCGCCCTTTGAATAAAAAATGTATCCTATCAAAACCCAAAAAACAACAATGGTGATTAGGAGCGTAGACAGACTTATTTGCCTATCTAAGTAAACATAGATATTTGCAAAATCCTGGATCAACCACTGACTCCATAAAAGGCCTGTTGAACACCACTGAGCAACCGTCCACCCTTTCGTTTCCAATGCTGTGGGCTCTGTTTCCTTAAATTTCTTTTCAAGAGCTTTTGTGATCAAAGCATATAGAATAATAGCCGCAAAAAAAGCAACAAGGTAGCCTGACATTGACTTTACAACCATGTCATACAAATTCTTGGCATTGAAGAAAGTCAAAATCATGAACGAGGTACTTACAGGTATACCAATTCTGGTAAGAATTAAAAGTATGACCGGAGGCAGCAAATACGGCCAGCCAAAACTTTCTTTATCAGTGGGGCTTTTATACCTGGGGTTATCAAATCCTCCATCTCCTATTAAACGCCCATAACTAACATCCCCTTCATTCAACTGCCAACCATATACCAGTGTTATAGTCAATAATCCTGCTGCAAAAATGGATAGCATCCACCAAGGGCGATTTTCATTTGAGCTTAAGAAAGTACCGAGCGTCTGAATTACATCATTTCCTATAACGGAATATGCCGCCATCAGAAATCCAAGGTACATTATTATTTCAGTCTGTGACACAAAAAATCTATTCTAGTCTGTACTGGACAAAACTATTAAGTTTTGGTCTTCTGTATGTTAATTAAATATTAAAGTCACTTAAATAAACCCACCATGAGAGTAACAAATAGTTGATCCTGCATACCCATTAGATCTCCCCTAACATAGTACTTTTGCAAATCTATCAGTGAGCCAGATTGACATTTAACGATTTTATAGAGCAAAATAAAGAGAGCAACTATCCTCCTTACGTCAATACGTTAGTAATTGTAGGGGCCATCTTGCTTTTCCTGTTTTCAATACTTCTGATGACAAGCTCCATCGCTTCGTTTGGCTTTTCCTTATCCGATTATGTTATCAATACCACATCAAACCCTTTCATCGGTTTATTTATCGGCCTTTTAGCCACTGCGCTACTACAAAGCAGCAGTACAACCACTACCATCACTGTGGCCGCAGTAGCATCTGGAACGCTAAGCCTACAAGCAGCAATCCCTGTGGTACTTGGTGCTAACATTGGCACTACTTTAACCAGTACCATCGTTTCAATGGGTTATATTACTAAAACCCATGAATTCAGAAAAGCAGTTGCTGCAGGAACTGTGCACGACTTGTTCAACATCGTAATGGTACTGCTTTTATTTCCAATTGAAATGAAGTATCGCGTATTAGAAAAAGGAAGTAAGTACCTGGCAAGTTCGTTGAACACCAGGAGCAGTGAATCAATATTTTCAGGACTTGGAATTTCATCCTTTGCCAATACAATAAGTCAGTGGTTTGTGAGTAATCTTGGAAGTTTGATCACCCTGGTATTAGGAGTTCTACTTCTTTTTGTTTGCATAAAAGTTATCTCTAAACTTCTATATAACATACTAATAGGAAGAACGAAGGAAAAATTTGAGACGACCGTTTTCTCCAGTACACTAAGATCGTTTAGTTGGGGATTGTTTCTGACTTCTGCCGCTCAATCGAGCTCATTGACCACCTCACTAATTGTTCCGCTTGTGGCTACAGGAAAGGTGAAACTGCTTCGGGCATTTCAGTTCATACTCGGAGCAAACATTGGAACTACAATTACTGCACTGTTTGCCGCCTTATTTCAATCCCATGCGGCAATTGAAATAGCCTTGGTGCATCTACTTTTCAATACGGTAGGTGTTTTGATTTTTATTTTCATCCCCTTTCTATCAAGAATTGTGGTATTTGCCGCAGAAAAAATGGGTCAGTACACAGTAAAGCTCAGAATAGTAGGGTTCATTTATATCATCCTCACCTTTTTCTTGTTCCCATTCACACTCATATACGTATCTGAAGGATTTGAGAAAAGTGAGGACAATCGCGAAATATCTTCAGAAGATTAGCTTTGTGATCTTAAAGCTGATTCATGGGAAGTACATTAGGAGAACTTATTGACAAACTTCAGCAGTACGTAGAAGTTAGACTAGAGCAAATAAAACTCGCAATTATAACAAGAAGCTCAAAGGCAATTGCCGGGTTAATCACCCTAACAATGATATTGTTTTTCGGACTTTTTGTTCTTTTCTTTCTCAGTCTTGCATTAGCTGCGTACTTGAATGAAGTTTTAGATAGTAAATTCCTCGGTTACCTATTGACCGCAGGGTGTTATCTACTAGTGATCATTGTGATGCTACTACTATCCAACAGAAAAGTCCTTCAAGGATGGATTGAAACCATAATTCTCAGAAGTAATGAAAACAATGAAAACGATTGAAGAGCGAAACGAGGAACTTACCAGACAGGAATCAACACTTAGAAAAGAACTTGGAGTTTCGGAGAAGAAAGTTAAGAACAAGGCTATTGGTATCGGTAAAATTGCAGTAGCCAGTGGACTGACCACTCTTCTCCTTTACTGGATTTATAAGAGTTTCTTTGCAGTGAAGAAAAAGAAAACCAGGAAGAAGCGCAAGAAAAGCAAGCAACTCTACTCACGAGTTGGCCAATTCACAACTCCGTTCTTAGTTAAGCTATTTAATGAAGTCCTCGACTCTGGTAGTGAATCTGAAAAAGAAAATCAACAAGTAGATTAGACGTTCATCAGAGACTCTCTTCGTCTCATTTTACCAGCAGGTATGCCAAACATCATTTTGAATCTCCTGCAGAAATACGCAGTATCCTTATAACCTACTTCTTTACCAATGTCACGAATACTCTTCTTTGATGTTCTCAACAAGTTGACAGCAGCTTCCATGCGCTGGTATTCAATATAATCCTGAGGATTTATGCCAGTTAACATCTTGAAATACTGACCGACATAATCTTCAGAAACATTCGCAACATTTGCCAACACCTTGTTCGATAGATCATCAGATAGATTTTCCTTGATGAAAGTGAAGATATCTATAAGCCTTGGGTCTTTAAAGTAAGTTGAATTGGTAGCCAATTTTTCTACAAACAGACTATTATTCAGTATGTACCTGATAAGTTCAATGGTCATATTCTCTGTGAGAACTTTGACAATGCGATCTCTTCCAGGCATATTTCCTGCAGACTCATCATTAATCTGTTTAATGAGAGCAGCCATTTTGTAGTTTTCTTCAATTTTGAATGGAGGTATGTCAAGGGAAGAGAAAAAGTTGACTGAATCGAAGGCTTTTGCGTCGAAAGCAACATAACTATAGTGCTCTTCCGTTCTAGCTCCACTTGAATATGATTTCAGAAACTGGTCCTTGTTGGTTAGAAAATCATCCTTAGACAAAATGGTAGGAACTCCAGATCCATACGAAATCGAAATCGGACGACCACCTGGTACAAATATCACGTCACCCTGTCTAGCTAGTTCCTTTTCCTTACCAAATCTTACTTCTCCATTAGTAACCAGGAGTAAGTAATTCTCAACTTCATAATTATTTTCTATGGTGACAGGCTTCAAAATATTAATATTCTTAGCCTTAATGAATCTTATCTGTAGGGATTCAATTATCTTATTATAGTCTTCCATCTAGGGGTGAGCTGGTTTCCATATTAAAAAAACATAAAATAATTGGACGAATCTAATAATAAACCCCTACATATCCTAATTAGATATGTGTACGTAATGCAATAACTTATTGAACTATTTCAATAATTCACGCGATATTACAATCTTCTGAATTTCAGATGTCCCTTCATAGATCTGGGTAATCTTCGCATCCCGCATCAACCTTTCTACATGAAATTCCTTAACAAACCCATAACCACCGTGGATTTGGACTGCTTCTACCGTATGTCTCATAGCGACATCTGAGGAGAATAATTTAGCCATGGCACTCTCCTTAGAAAAATCTAACCCCTGATCCTTCTTCTGTGCCGCGTTCAAACATAGCAATCTCGCAGCATCAATATCAGTTGCCATTTCGGCCAGTTTGAATTGAATAGCCTGGTGCTTTGCTATTTCGACTCCGAACGCTTTACGTTCCTGGGCATACTTTAATGAAAATTCTAAAGCGCCAGATGCAATTCCTAATGCCTGAGCAGCGATACCTATTCGCCCTCCATTTAATACCTGCATTGCAAATGAAAACCCAAAGCCATCATCACCTATCCTATTTTTCTTTGGAACCTTGACATCTTGAAACATCAGTGAGTGAGTATCACTCCCACGTATTCCAAGTTTTTCTTCTTTCTTTCCAACGGTGAATCCTTCTGCTTCTCGCTCTACTATTATGGCATTAATACCCTTGTGTTTTTTAGCCGGGTCTGTTTGGGCAATTACAATGTAGATAGAAGCTGAATTTCCATTCGTGATCCAGTTCTTTGTTCCATTAATTAGGTAATGATCACCAAGATCTTCTGCGGTGGTCCGTTGAGAAGTTGCATCCGACCCGGCTTCTGGTTCCGACAAGCAAAATGCTCCTATCTTCTCCCCACTGGCCAAAGGTCTTAGGTACTTTTCTTTTTGCTCTTCTGTACCAAACCTCTCCAAGCCCCAACAAACAAGCGAGTTATTCACTGAAACGCAAACAGAGGTCGAGGCATCAATCTTAGAGAGTTCCTCCATTGCCAAAACATAGCTGACTGTATCCATTCCACTGCCACCATATTTTGGATCAACCATCATACCCATAAATCCCAACTCTCCCAATGCTTTTATTTGCTCTGCAGGGAATTTTTCATGAGTGTCACGATCAATAACCCCTGGCAAAAGTTCCTTATTTGCAAAATCCCTTGCTGCATCCCTTACGGCTAATTGCTCCTCAGTAAAATTGAAATTCATGATTGTTTATTTTATGTAGATATGTGAAGGTGCAAATATATTATTTATTATGCATGCATAATAAATAATTATGACGACAGGAACTATAAACACGATGCTGATAGTCGAACTATTTTGATGTGTGAGTACTGATTATATGCCTCAACAGAATGAGCCGGTCACGGAAAAAGGACAGGCAATAAATAAAAAATGCCTCTTAGAGTTTAAGAGGCATTTTAATAGTCCTATGCTAAATCTGGATTAGTCGTTACTGCCACCCATGTACAACATTACATAGTAAAGCAGCGTGGCAAGTGAGCCCAGTGCAGCAACAAGATAAGTTTGAGCAGCGGTATTTAAAGCATCTTTAGCCATTTCGTGTTCTCTACTGTCTACAATGTTTCTCTCTTCTATCCACGCAAGTGCACGGTTACTGGCATCGTACTCAACAGGTAAGGTAACAAATGCGAAAAGTGTAAACACAGCATAGCACCCTATTATGACAAGAAGCGCAGTACTTGTACCAAACATATTTAGGCCAAACGCACCGATGAACATGGCGATAAACATGAAGTTGATTATTCGTGCACTAACATTTTGAATTGGCACCATTGCGGACCGAAATTCGAGCCACCTGTAAGCTTTAGCATGCTGAACTGCGTGACCACATTCATGAGCGGAAACTGCTGCTGCAGCTGCTGACCTACCATTATATACATCCGGACTCAAGTTCACTGTTTTATTTGTTGGGTTGTAATGATCAGTAAGTTGACCTTGCACAGACGTCACGGTTACATCATAAATACCGTTATCTCTAAGCATCAACTCAGCAATTTCACGACCCGACAATCCAGAACCAAGCCGTACTTGAGAATACTTTCTAAATTTTCTCTTCAACCTGCTGCTAACTAGCCAGCTAGCAAGCATAAATCCTACAATTATTATTAATAACATCTATCTCGTTTTTAATCCTACTTTCCTTACTTTATCAACAAATACGATACCATAGAATAACTTGTTTTCCCAATGGCCTTCAAGCGTGTAAAACCTGACAATTAGGCAGTTTTTCTTTCTTTTTTTCTCAATAGAGCAGAAAGGACAAGTGCAACTGTCCCAAAAATAGCAATCGAAACAATTTGAGATGTATGAAGGAGTGTCGCAAAGAAGAGGCCGGTGGTCTTGTCAATGTTGTAAAGTAGAAGTAATCCTGCAACCATTCCGTGGTAAGTTCCAAATCCACTTTGTACGGGGATGGAAAGTGCGATTCCTCCCGTGACCAAGAGTAACAACCCCGCTCCCAAATCGAGACCCGATGTTTCTGGCAAGGCGAATACTACCACATATGCCATGGCATAGTATACCAACCAGATGATTAATGTAGATATTAAAAAACCCGGTACGTTTTTAATTTTTGATAGCGATAAAAGCCCATCGACAAACCCCTTAATCAGCTCGGCAAACTTGCCAGTCATCGTATGTCGTTTGGTAACCACATAAATCAAAAAACCAATGCCCAAAAGAGCCAATGCAATCAGGATATAAATTACGTAGCTCGGAAGTTCTAAATCAGCATATGCTTGGTTTAGAAACAAAGTGATTTGGTCATATTCAATGACAAGCCCCAAGAAGATGAGAAGAAACAATACTATCAAATCAATGATTCGGTCAACAACCACACTTCCAATTCCGTGGGCCATGTTCACATTATCATTTCTATTAAGAACCCCACATCTGGAAATCTCTCCCAGTCTAGGGATCGCAAGGTTTGCCAGGTAACCGATCATTACGGCAAGTGTCGTCCTTGATGTTTTTAAGTTGTAACCAAGTGGTTCCAGAAGTATATTCCAGCGATAGGCACGTGCAAAAAATGCGATCAGCGAAATTCCCACAGACAAGAAAACCCACATAAGGTCCACAGTTTTCGCCTTTTCCCAAAACTCTACCCAATCGATGTTCTTAAATACCAGATAAAGCAGAATGGCGGCAAGAAGTACACTTACTAGTACTTTTAATACACTGAGAAGTTTTTTCGACATTTAAATTCTAGGCGGTTAGACGGTTTTTCCCATCAGGGAATATAACTAGCGGTTTATGTGACTTAGCATCAACTTTATCAATATGGCAGTACGATATGATGATAATAATGTCTCCAACCTGAGCTTTTCTGGCTGCCGGACCGTTCAGACAGATCTGGCCGGACCCCCGTTCACCTGTTATTACGTAAGTCTCAAGTCGCTCACCATTATTGATATTAACTATTTGAACCTTTTCATTCTCAATCAGATCTGCTGCATCCATCAAATCCTCGTCTATCGTAATTGAACCAACATAATGGAGCTCAGCTTCTGTAATCTTTACCCGGTGTATTTTTGATTTTAATACCTCTATCAACATCACTCTGCTATTTGAGCCGCAAATATAAGTTATCGATAAGTCTTATCCCCTCTACATAACCGGCAACACAAATCGCGAGTTCATCCATGTCTTCATAGGAATCTACAGGTTCTAAAGTACTGGGGTCTACAACTTCCAAATACTCAATCTGAATCAAATCAGAACGCCGAAAAACATCATTTGCGTCATGTACAAGATTCGACACACTTAATCTGTTGAAAACGCCCTCTTCCATACTTTTAAGTCCCTTGTAAAGCAGCGAGGCAATTTCCTTACCATGGTCTGATAACCTCCGATTTCTTGAAGACATAGCTAATCCACTTTTTTCCCTAACCGTTTCGACTCCAACTATTCGGGTCCTAAAGTTCAAATCCTCACACATTCTTTTTATCAGAAGGAATTGTTGCAAGTCCTTCAGCCCAAAATAGGCGGTGTTAGGAGATAGCAGATTTAGTAGCTTACAGACGATTACTCCAACACCCTCAAAGTGGCCTTTCCGGAACTTTCCCTCCATCAAATGCGAAATGTTTCCGAAGTTAATAGAAACTAGAGGGGCGGTCGGGTAAAGGTCCTTCTCATCAGGGCAGAATACATAATCTACATTGTAGCTCTTAAGTAAATCTAAATCGGCCTCGAAATCTTTCGGGTAATTGTCAAGGTCTTCTTTACTGTTAAACTGGATTGGATTCACAAAAATACTTACGACTGTAAGATCATTTTCTGCCAGTGACTTTTTAACCAATGTTAGATGACCTTCGTGAAGCGCCCCCATTGTGGGCACCAATCCTAATGATTTGTCTTCTTTTAGTTGGTCGCTTAAGGTACTTTTAATCGCAGCAGGCGAACTGTAAACATGCATTGGTGCGATGGTTTGGATCGGCTAACTTATTGAAAGCGTTGATAATAAAGTAAAATTATCGTAAATTTGTGCTCATTTTTTAAGAGTCCTTTCAAGTAAACAATCAAAGATTTATGGAAAATATTAGAATCCTATATGTGGCTAGTGAGATCAATCCTTTTCTCAAGACCACTGAGGTAGCGGAATTTGTGAGAAGGCTTCCACAAGCGATGCAAGAACGTGGTATGGAGATTAGAATTCTAGTGCCTAGATTCGGGCTCATCAATGAGCGAAAAAATCGATTACATGAGGTTGTTCGACTTTCGGGAATCAATATAGCAGTTGGCGACGAAGAAAAGCCTTTGGTCATCAAAGTTGCTTCCATTCCAAATGCAAAGCTTCAAGTTTACTTTATCGATAATGAAGACTACTTCTATAGAAAGTCTGTGTTCTTTGATAAAGAAGATAATTTCTTTGAAGATAATGATGAGCGAGCAATATTTTTCTGTAAGGGCGTTTTAGAGACAGTGAAAAAATTAGGTTGGTCACCAGATATTATCCACTGCAACGACTGGATGACCAGTCTCATTCCTTTGTACACAAAAACTACCTATAAGAACGATCCGATTTACAAAGATGCGAAAACGATTTTTTCAATTTACAACAATCGATTTGCACACAAATTTGGTGATGATCTAATTAAAAAAGTGAAAATGATCGACATTGACGATACAATGCTTGATCCACTCAAAACTGCAGATTATGAAGGCTTCGTTAAACTTGGAATGGAGTATGCTGATGCAGTCATAAATGCCAACGAAGAAAACACAGAAAGCTTCAACAAGCTGATCGCCGATATTTCAGATAACAAGAAAACACATACGATCGAAAGCAAAGAGAATTTTGAAGAATCTTATTTCAATCTTTACAATGAACTTATTGGATAGAATTCAATCCACTTTGAAAAAACTAAAGCCGGGATTCATTTTGATGATCCCGGTTTTTTTAGGTTGTGAAACTTCCGATGATATTGGC
Source organism: uncultured Roseivirgaceae bacterium (assembly GCA_964591785.1). Lineage (GTDB taxonomy): Bacteria > Bacteroidota > Bacteroidia > Cytophagales > Cyclobacteriaceae > Ekhidna. The sequence goes on along the minus strand of CAZQDI010000005.1, from coordinate 4,726 downwards.
GTCCAGTATCAGCTGGACTCAGGAGCAAGCGTGAACTTCATAGAATTCGAGTTGGAGGCCACAAATATTATCGTGGACAGTCTCAGGACAGATAGTGAGAATAGAATTCTGGTTGGGTCATACAATGACGACCTAGTGGGTTCAGTTGTTGCGGAAAGCTATTTCACCTTGCGAGTGAGATCAACAAACATCCCTTCCAATGCTATCGGAGAAGATTTTACCCTTGATTCAGTGAGAATGGTACTTGAGTCTCCTTCGTCAATTCCCCTTGCCAGTGAACGACTACAATCGTTTGATGTACACCTTCTGGAAGACACTCTTAGTAACGTAGTTTATTTGGCGTCAAAATCAGAGGTAATCGGGGATCAGGTAGGGTCATATGAAACCACATTCTCCACTTCGGACACACTAGTTAGCAACTTCTTATTAGACAATTCGTTTGCCTTATCCATTTTCAACAATTTAGAGGTAGATGAGTCAGTCCTTACAAACACAGATTGGCCCACAATGGCAGTAGTCCCAACCTCCAGTAGTCAGTCAATCAATGAGGTCTCTTTACTTGCAGACACCACAGGCCTTTACTTGTACGTAACAGATCCGGATGGTATTGAAATAATTGTAGATAATGATACTTCATTTAGAGACACGACCTATGTGGTAGAATTTAGTTTTTCAGCTAGCTCAAATCTTCCGGGTTATGTACATTTAGATCGAGACAAGAGTGGGACTCCTTTTGCAAATCTGAGTGACAATGACACCCTTGAATTGTCTAATGGAACGACAGTGATCGACCCCTTAGCTGGGACCTCAACAAGACTTTCAGTTGAACCACTGGAAGACTTTTTCAAGCAATTAGAACGAGAAGAAAGAGCAATAATTATCAACAATGCAGCCATAACCTTTGCTTTTGAGAATGAAGAATCGCGAGATACTCTTGAGAACTTTTACTCATTCATCTACCGAGATAATGATTTCTTCGGTCCCGGATTAGTCACTAACCAGCTCAACTCGATCATTTTAAGTGACAATGCTTTTCTTCAAGGTCAAAATTTGCCAGCTGTCAGCGCTATCAGTGATGAAAGAACCGAAGTAGTACTTACAACCACTCTTTTCTTTCAACAAGTCTACAATGAATTCATCAACGATGAATCAGATGTGGAGGAAAAATCGATCACGGTAGAAGAGTTTGTACTTATAAGCCAGAATGATATCACATTGCAACGTTCAATTATCCAGAGCGATGGTATCAAACTTAGAATGTATTATACTGAGGTTAATTAATACAAAATATGTGCGGAATAGTTGGTTATCTAGGAAATAGGGAAGTATTCCCAATATTGATCAAAGGTCTAAAGCGCCTTGAATACCGTGGCTATGATAGTTCTGGAGTTGCATTGATACACGATGAAAGGATCAATGTGATGAAGAAGGAAGGTAAAGTTGCAGAGTTAGAACAATCAAGCAATGGAAAAAACAAACAAGGAACCGTTGGGATAGGACACACGCGTTGGGCCACTCATGGTCCTCCTAGTGACCGGAATGCACACCCCCATGTCTCGAACAATGAAAAGTTAGCATTAATACATAATGGTATCATAGAAAACTATGATGTCCTCAGAAAGGACCTTGAACAACGAGGATATTCATTCCATAGTGATACTGACACTGAAGTTTTGGTTAACCTCATAGAAGATGTCCAGAAAAGTGAACAAGTTTCGATAAGTGACGCGGTAAGAATCGCTCTAACAAAGGTGATTGGAGCATATGCCATCGCTGTCTTATTTAGTGAGGACCCAAACAAAATTATTGCAGCGAGAAAAGGCAGCCCGCTAGTGATCGGGTTAGGCAATAGCGAGTTTTTTATAGCCTCAGATGCAACCCCAATTGTAGAATATACCAATGAGGTAATCTATTTGAACGATGAGGAAATAGCCATTATCCAACCTCATGGATATGAAATAAAAGATTTAAAGGATACTCCAAAGACCCCCTATGTACAAACGCTGGATCTAGAGTTAGAAGCCCTCGAAAAAGGAGGGTATGAGCACTTTATGCTTAAAGAAATTTTCGAACAGCCCAGATCAATTGCAGATTGTATGAGAGGGAGACTAAATGCTTCGGAAGGATCTCTCACTTTGGGAGGAATCAGGAACTATGCTCAAGCATTAGTCAATGCGGATAGAATTATCATTGCAGCCTGCGGTACTTCATGGCATGCCGGGCTGGTTGCTGAATATGTTTTCGAAGATCTTTGCAGAATTCCAGTCGAGGTTGAGTATGCTTCGGAGTTTCGCTACAGAAATCCTGTTATCAAAGAAGGAGATATTCTGATTGCCATATCCCAATCCGGCGAAACTGCCGATACCCTCGCAGCCATCGAGCTTGCTAAGTCGAAAGGTGCTATTGTTTTAGGTATTGTAAATGCAGTGGGATCTTCCATTGCGCGAACCACTCATGAAGGAGCCTACTTGCATGCGGGCCCCGAGATTGGTGTGGCTTCAACCAAAGCATTCACCGCTCAATTGACAGTCCTTTACATGATTGCATTGAGGGTTGCCTTCCGTAAGGGAACTATTGCCGAGAATAAGTATCGGGAATTGCTTGCTGATCTAAGCCACATTCCTGCAAAAATTGAAATCGCGCTTAAATCCAATGAGCAGATCAAGGAAATTTCGGATAAATTTAAAGACGCTACGAATTTCCTTTACCTCGGTAGAGGAACAAACTTCCCTGTTGCGTTAGAAGGGGCACTGAAACTAAAAGAAATCTCTTACATTCATGCTGAAGGGTACCCCGCAGCCGAAATGAAACACGGTCCGATCGCATTAATTGATGAAAAAATGCCAGTGGTTTTTATTGCGACACGAGACAGCAGTTATGATAAAATTGTGTCCAATATACAGGAAGTAAAAGCTCGAAAAGGAGTAGTGATCGCAATTGTTACGGAAGGAGACGTGGTTATTCCCCAAATGGCAGACTATACGATTGAGATACCATTGACACATGAGTCGCTAATGCCATTGTTGTCTGTTATTCCGCTTCAGCTGTTGAGCTACCATGTGGCAGTGATGAGAGGAGCCAATGTGGATCAGCCCAGAAATCTGGCTAAATCAGTTACCGTCGAGTAGATTAATTCAATAGAAATTTTACCAGCTCACTAAAACTGTCCCGAGGAGGAGAACTCAGTTGCAACTTCACTCCATAGACGTAACCTGGCCAAATTTGGAAATTCACTTTTTCGTGTTTGCCATATTCCTTCCTTGACCTATTGATTGAACGACCCCTATACCAATACGAGTTTGCGGTTCCACCGGCAAAGAACGTGACTTTTTTGAGCCTCATTCCTAGTTCAAATCTTATTTGCGTAAGCAGGCTCAGCCTCACATGAAGGTGCCTTGCTTGATTGAGGTGTATCAATCTAATGCCTGGACTAAGATAAATGCGTTTGTTGTTGGAGTCATTCTGGGCCATGGAGTTCTTGTTGTAATAGACCCGATGAAAACCATACCCAAAAGCCCAACTGATTTCAGATTCATTCCAATGATCATAGCCAATGATTAACGAATTCTGATTTGTTTTATAAAAGTGATCATCCAGTGGCATTCGGGATTTAGTGAAAGTACAGTTATGGCAGTTGCCAGTCGTAAACTCAATAATAGATGGGATAACATCTGATCTTGAAAGTTTGAGTCTACTATCGATTGACCCAATATTGATCAGTCCAATTGGAACTCCATTGCGTCTATTTGCCTCATTGTAAGGTCCCGGAGAAAAAATGTTAATGAGTCCTATTTGAACACCGGTCATTTTCTTTGCTTGATTTACTAATCCTATTTGGATGCCATTATTTTTTCTAGAGGAATTAAATAAACCCAATTGTAGCCCAAGAGACGAGGATAAGCCGTTCGAAGCTCGACCATCAAGCTCCTTCACACGATTAATCAACCCAGCCTGGAACCCAGTCAGCGTTGCTCCAGTATAGTTGAATAAACTAACTTGACTACCTATTGTCAGCCTTCCAGCATAGTTAAACAAGGAAGAAAACTGAACGCCGATCACATTCGTACCTGCTGCATTACTGAGACCCGCGAGATGAAATCCTGAACTACTCCCATAAACATTATTGATCCCCCCGGTTATTTGAATACCAGACGACTCCCCCCGAACAAAATTGAGCGCTCCTGAAAGTTGAATCCCTTTTTGATTTGGTGTCTTCCCTTCAGATTCTAGTTGCTTACGCTCAACATTCGTCAGGTGCAAATAGCTATGGGTACCTACTACATTTGCAAATCCAGCAAGCTGAATTCCCGAACTTGCCCTTGTACCTAAGTTGGAGATCGTCGCAACACTGAAATATTTAGTGCCTGCTGATATGCCTGAGAAAAGATTAAAGGAAAAAAGGTAAGAGTATTTTGCACTTTCCAATCCTGCAGTACTGATCCCAGGAACTGACGACAACTGGATCTTCTTCTCTCGGTATTTGATCCTTCTTTCCTGTCCAGCCGATTTGTGGCATAGAGATATCAATAGTACTCCCATTAGGGAGACTGCACAACACTTTTTCATACGTAATGACACCTGTTCTTTGCTAAAGGTATATAATTTTCTTTTTGTATATAAAATATATTATATAGATTTGGAAAAAAATAAATTGAATGGGAACTAAGGGTAAATACCTGGGTGAGTTTGAGGAAATGGTATTGTTGGCTGTCGGTGTACTAGGCAA
>CAZQDI010000004.1:0-58117 GCA_964591785.1 uncultured Roseivirgaceae bacterium | reverse complement strand
TGGGGCCCATCCTCGCAATAGCCTACTAGTCCTAGAAGATGGTCTTTACGGAATTACCACGCATGGAGGCTTCAATGATTCCGGAACTATTTTCAAAATGCTCCGCAATGGATCAGGGTTTAAGACCATTTATCACTTCAAGAAATCAAACGGCTTACCAGAAAGCGGATTGATCTATGCCCAAGGAAAACTTTGGGGAATGACTATACGTGGTGGTCAATTCAATGAAGGAAGTATATTTCAACTGAATACAGACGGCTCCGAGCTGATTTTCTTCCATGATCTCAACTACCCGGCACTAGGAGATCTAATTGTAAGTAATGGAAAACTTTGGGGGATGATGTCACTGCGAGGTGCGAATAATGCCGGAACCATATTTACGATAAGCCCGGCTACTAAAAAATTCCAAACGGTTCACGATTTTGATGGAACCAACGGACGCTTTCCTGAAGGGAATTTAGTGGAATTCGAAAACAAGCTGTGGGGGATGACACGATTCGGGGGATTGAATGATATGGGGGTATTGTTTTTCATCTATCCTGATGGAACTGGATTTCAAAAATTTATGGACTTCGATTCTGATACAGGTGGAGTACCCTATGGACAGTTAATCAAGACAACAAACAAGTAGCAATGAAAAATCAGCCACCGAAATTCTTACTTGAACTGGTTAGATGGTTTTGCCATCCGGACCTCAGAACCTATGTTGAAGGGGATCTGATCGAATTGTATCAATACCACTTAAGCACCTACGGACGAAAAAGAGCAATTCTTCTATTCATCAAAGACCTTGCGCTACTGATCCGCCCATCCTTACTGAAAAACATCGAGGGAAGTCACCGTCTTAATCTTTTCGGTGTGGTTCAAAACCATGTAAAGACAGCCGTAAGAAATTTAAAAAAGCACGCACTTTTTACCTGCATTAACCTCATAGGGTTGGCGGTCAGTATGTCGGTGGGGATCCTGATGATCCTCTTCCATTCCGAACTGAACTCGTTTGACGATTTTCATCAGGACGGCGATCGGATTTACCGGGTAAACAGCACCTACATTGGAGGAGCTCATGGTACAGAGATCAAACGACCGACAGCTTCCTGCTTCATCGGCAATGAATTGAAAAGCAAGGCAGCAGGAATTGATGAGGTCGCTGTGCTGATCGACGATTTTCAGGCGGAGCTGATGACATCGGAAAGAGGTATTGCAATCTGCGGATTTTATGCTTCACCCAGCTTCCATGAACTCTTTTCCTTCGAGCTACTCTCAGGCGACCCAACAACTGCCCTAAGCGCGCCAAATGGAATCGTCCTTACGGAGTCGACGGCCTTCAAATTATTTGGAGCAGAAGACCCCGTTGGAAAAGTGATCGAGGTGCAGAACAACGAATACCTGACCAACGTCATGGTGACAGGTGTCTTGGCAGATCCACCTCACAATTCCCATCTACGATTTGACGCGCTGGTTTCGTTCAGTACCTTGGAATCGCAGACAGCCACCCCCTACCTTCAAGGCCTCCTGGACAATCCCGGAGAGCTCAGTGATGCGCATGTATATGTGCGGCTGCATTCGGGTCAGGACCCTAAGATGATCGATCACACCCTGGATCAGCTGATGAAAAGCTATAACCAAACGATTGAACATCCAATCAGTCATGCACTTCAGCCACTAAGTTCGTTGGTAACAAGTGACGAATTCGTTGCCAACGTAGGGCCACGGTTCTCCGGTCGAAAGGCATTAACGATGATCGGTTTGGCAATCATCGTGTTGCTATCTGCCTGCTTTAACTATACCAACCTGTCGCTGGCACGCGCCCTCCGAAGAACCAAAGAGGTCAGTGTCCGAAAAGTTAATGGCGCCACCAGGGGGCAGATTTTTACATTGTTTCTTACTGAATCGCTGCTTCTCTCCTTTCTTGCGTTTGGGTTAGGGCTATTTTTTTTCATCCTGCTTCGGCCGGTTTTTCTTGAGCTACCCAACGAGTCCTCCGGAAGCAATTCCATGTTTAGTTTGGCTATAGCAGGTCATCACATCCCACAGTTTATTGGATTTGCACTGATCACCGGCCTTTTGGCGGGACTGATGCCGGCAGTCTTTCACTCCAAAGTGCAGGCAAAACAACTCTTTGGAAAGGGCATCAACCTCAAGTTGTACAAGAGATTTAGTCTTCGGACGGCGTTGGTAGCCACCCAGTTCGCGCTCTCCATCGGTTTGATCACCGCAGCAGTTCTGCTCAAAAATCAGTACGAATTCGTCCTAAGGTATGATCACGGATACAATCCGGAAGGCATCCTATCGGTGGCTGTCCATGGAGACTATATTGATGTTCTTGAAGAGGACTGTCGGCAACTGCCTGAAGTGATGGGAGTTTCCAAATCTTCGTGGATACTTGGTGTGGGTGGAAAGAACCTGAAAGTCTCCATTGCAGAATCCGCAGATCGATCAAACTCGACACCATTCTTAATGAATCAAATAGATCGAGACTACTTGACGATGCATGGCATTGACCTCCTAGCTGGAGAAAACTTCACCAAAGACCTCACCAGCGCAGCACAAGCAAAGGAACTCATCGTAAATGAGGCCTTTCTGGAAGCCCTCAACCTGGGCACCCCTACAGAAGCAATCGGAAAGCAGTTGCGATATTATGGAGACCTTGCCACCATCGTGGGGGTGGCTGAAGAAACTGTCAGCATCGGTCTAACCAAAAAGATCTTTGACCCATTTGCGTTCATCCAGACCCATGATAAAACTCAATACACATCATTGAACCTAAAAGTAAATCGGAGCGGGCTCCTGGAGACACTGGAGGCCATTGAAAAGCAGTACAAAGAACTGGATTACATCTACCCATTCGAAGCAAGCTTTTACACCGATTTGATCAAGAATGGATATGCTTCCAGAAAAGGCGATTTTGTCGTGGTCTCATTTCTTGCATTGTTGGCCATTGTGATCTCTGCGCTTGGATTACTTGGAATGGCGGTCTTTATCACTGAAAACCGGATGAAGGAGTTCAGCATCCGAAAAGTGCTGGGTGCCGGACGAAAAGAGCTGGGATACTTACTCTCAAAGAACTTTCTGGGGTTATCCGCAATTGCCGGGCTCGTTGCCATCCCATCGACCATTCAGCTCACCAATCGCTACTTATTAAATGACTTCTGGGAGCGGGCTGAGATTGGGATACCGGAAGTCTTTACCGGATTCGGCGCTGTTACGCTTTTAGGATTATGCATCATTGGATGGCAACTGGTAAGAGTATTGATTAAAAACCCCTCCGACCTGTTACGAGATGAATGAACCCAATGAAATAATTTCATCCCATCTCCTTTTCAAAATACTCACTTGGTGAAGTCCCAATGATTTTCTTAAAAGACTTGTTGAAGGTGGTTTTAGAGTTGAATCCGGCCTCTTGAGCCAACCCGAAAAAGGTGAGGGTCTTGGCGCGATCCGTTTTGGCCAGCTCAATGAATTCCTTGATTCTGAAGTAGTTTACATATTCAAAGAAGTTCATCCCAATCCGTTCATTGAGCAAACGTGCTACTTCCGGACTGTTGACCCCTAGCATCTCCGCCAGATCAGCCTTCATAAGGTTGCGATTCAGGTACGGTTTCTTCTCCTCCATCAGTTGGTCCAGCTTTTCCTTAAGTCGATCCAAATCCTCCCGATTAAGCTTTGAATGCAGGTACTTCGGAACAGGGATTCGCTTCATTAACTTGAATAACTCAGGTTCTCTACGAGTATAATAGGTCAGGAAAAAAATGATCAGAGCTATGCTGACCCAGATGTAGCTGCGGAGCTGGATCTCCAATTGCCGGAACCCAAAAAGGCTGATCAAATAAATGGTCGTCCAACTGGCAATACAAAGCCCGATCGCCACCAGGAAGTTCCTGAAAAACGTCGATTTAATCACCACACTCATTTCATTCTGAAGCTTCGCACGAAACCGGAGAAACAGTCGCACACTTGCCAGGTAGTAGCTGATGTTAAAGGCCAATGCAAAGCCAATAAAAGAGAACACATACGCATAGAGTCGATCACCTTGAATGCGAACTCGAATGGCTTCATCCGACGGAAGTATGAACAGGAAAAAGATCCCGGTACTGTAAATCAAGGCAGGTAAGTAGTGGATCAATTCCTTTCCTGAGAAAGGCTTATTGAAAAGCGATGACCTGGTGAATAAATAAACGGTGGCTCCAAAAAGTAAATTAGCAAACTCCGAAACGGTGATTAGCCTCCGATTGGCACCAAAAAGTTCAGAAATATTCAGTACTCTTCCCAACAGTCCAATCATTAAGATCAGAACCAGGAAGATCAAGTACCCACTCAGTTGTTGTCTAACCTTGGAAGAAAAAGCATACAGTCCCAGTAAGAACAGAGACTGCAAAAAACCGAAATACACCAACTGGTTTAATATAAACTCCATGGCTACTTAAACTATACCGCAAGGTTATTGAATAACGAACTGATTGATGTGTTTTAATCCGGTCAGTCCCGTGGGTGAGTTCTTTCGTTGAAATTGCATAAACGCCTCTCGACTTTCCCAGGAGGTGATGGTTGCGATTTCCGGATCGTAATGATAGCCCAAGGGAGATGTCCCCTCCTCCAACCACAAAACAACTTCACCGCCAGCCTGTTCGACCGCTTGTCTCCAATCGCGTGACGACTCCTCAAAGGTGGCTCCTGCTCCCCAATAAGCGGTAAATACATTGAATTTCTCATCAGAAATTGTAATGGTCTGGTTGGCAGTCACCTTCCAATAGGTCAGAAAGAAGGAACTCCAAATCTCTCTTCTCATGGCATGAAAGTCTGGTATTCTGTCGGTAATCTCCGATATAAATGCCTCGCGTTTGTCATAATCGTCCCAGAGCCCAACGACCATGGTCCTCGGCCAATAATTTCCTGCCAGGGGCTGTTCGTTGATCCTGAAGCCTTTTTGAGGCAGGTAGCCATATTCCTGGCCGACAACCACTACCGAACTGAGGTACTCATTTAGAAGTTCTTTGGCGTTCGGGTTGGTATTGAAGAGAATGATGTCAAATGACTGCCCTTCCTTTAAATGGTAGGTTCTGGTCTGTGCCTGATTTTCATGCACGCAGCTAATCAGGAGTGTGATAAGTAGGTAGAAATGAATTTTCATTGTCATAACAGTTTGTTTGGTCAATGTTACGACGCTTGAACCCTGCCGTTGATGAATTTAAGTTCGGAGTAGTACGCCTACCGTAAGTGGACGGCTTATTCACCCATCATCACCTAAAGTGCGTCGATCTCCTGCCGGTAGTCCGCTTGTAAATCTTCGTGCAAGCCGGCCAGTGCTTTGTCAATTCGCTTGAGTTCCCGATGGTACAAATTGTTAATGGTGGTATGTCGTTCGATCGCAATACCGGATGTTTTGATCTGCTGGCAGAAGTACAAGCGCACCTCTACCTCTGTTTGTTTCTGACCTGAATACCGCAATGACTTGTTGAGAAAACGAACGATTTTCTGCAGGCCTTTCTTGACATAATAAAGATGCGAAGTATTGATTTCTTCCATGAGATCGCCTACCTCCTCTTTGAGGAGCTGAATGTACCCCTCCTCATCCCCTGCTTCAAAAAGCAAATACGTAAGTAGCTCCTTGTTGTCTTTCTTGAACCTCCCCAGTCGAAGACAGATGGCAAGAATCTCTTCCTGGCTCCGGTCCTTTAAGGCACTTTTGATCATGGCAAGGGAGGCTGCTTTCATTCCGATCTTTTTTGTTGGCTCAAGATACAGATAATGTGGGGGAGCAGCCTCTCCCTATCACACCGATGGAATCAAGTCAGCAGATATTCTGGCACGTTCACTCGTGACAATCCTTGAAATGATCTCATTTGCCAGCACTCCGGTGACCGAATAAACCCCAGGTTGAGTGGAGACAAGAAAATTCAAACCACTGGTCAAAATGGTTAGTCTTTCGGCAAGTTCGGCCTTTGCGTCAGCCTTTGTGGGGATGTCTTTCACTGACTCCAATTCATTTTCCTGGCGCAATGCACGCAATCATCCTGCGTTTCTATTTTCTTTTGTACCGTTTCTATGGAATTAGTGAGCGTTTCTGCTGTTTCTGATAGCGTTTCTGCTGTTTTTATGATCGTTTCTGTTACATTTCTAACCGTTTCTGCTGTTGATCTCACCGTTTCTGCTATTAATCTCACCGTTTCTGCTATTGTCTGAACCCCTTGTGCTGTTTCTGCTACTTCTGGTGCTACTCGACTGATTGCTTTTGTTTTGTTTCTAAACACTTTTTTCAAGTAGCTAAGCATTCTTGGGATTCTGCCAATCAATGAAATGACTGATTTCAGCTTTTCCTGGTCTTTTAGGAGCTTCCAGACCAGTTGATTGTACTTCTACGATGCGGCTGCCAGAACCATGACCAATGCGGTTGCCATTGTAAAGTAGCCTGAGATCACTGTTGCGATAAAAAATCCTTTGTAATTGTTGACGAAAGTTTTCATGTCTTTAACTGTTTATTGTTGAATCTGACTTTAAGACGTGGAGGCCAACTTTTACCCTACTTTGATCACCATTTACCTGTGCACTTTTTGATGATCGGTAAATTCTAACACCGGAATAGTCTCTAATTTTAGGTTCAACCTAAACTTGAAACTATGAAGCGAATTTCCATTCTCTTTTCTATCATGATCCTTTGTGCCTTGCTGTCTGAAAGCACTGCGCAGCGAAGAAGGTCTGCGCCGGCAGCTCCGGCACCTATGGAAGCAAAGCTGTTCGCAAATCTGAAATTCCGAAACATTGGCCCTGCGTTCATGTCCGGTCGGATCGCGGATTTAGCCATTGACCCAACCAATGAAAATGTGTGGTATGTAGCTGTTGGTTCTGGCGGAGTCTGGAAGACTGTCAATGCAGGTACCACCTTTACCCCGATCTTTGATGACCAGGAGGTGTATTCAATCGGATGTGTCACCCTGGATCCAAGTAATCCCTACACCGTCTGGGTTGGTACTGGCGAAAATGTTGGGGGCCGACATGTTGGGTTTGGCGATGGGATCTATCGAAGTACAGACGGCGGCGCAAGCTGGGAGAATATGGGCCTCACCGCTTCGGAGCATATCTCCAAGATCATTGTTCATCCTGCCAATTCAAACGTGATCATGGTCGCAGTGCAAGGGCCGCTCTGGAGTCCTGGCGGGGAAAGAGGCTTCTACAAATCAACCGACGGAGGTAAGACCTGGAATAAAACCCTGGGTGATGATGAATATACCGGGGTAACGGATATCGTGGTAGATCCCCGAGATGCCAACCGAGTCTATGCAGTAACGTGGGAACATCACCGGACCATCGCCGCTTGGATGGGCGGCGGAAAAAAATCACGACTTTATCTGAGTGAAGATGCCGGAGATACCTGGACCCAACTTAAGACCGGCCTTCCTGAAGGCAATTGGGGTAAAACCGGACTCACTATTTCCCCAATTGACCCAGACGTGGTCTACGCAGCCATCGAGCTGGACCGTACTAAAGGCGGTGTTTGGAGATCTGCCGACAGAGGAGGCAGCTGGACCAAAATGTCCGATGCTGTAGCAGGCGCAACTGGTCCGCACTACTACCAGGAAATTTTTGCTTCTCCCCACAAACTGGATCGGTTGTACCTCATGAACAACCGGTTGATGAAGTCAGAGGACGGCGGGAAGACGTTTGAATACATGGACGAGACTGCCAAACATGGAGACAATCATGCGGTGGCTTTCAAAGCATCAGATCCTAATTATCTCTTGGTTGGAACCGACGGTGGAGTCTATGAAAGCTTTGATCTTGGCGCTACCTGGAGGTATATGGAAAACCTTCCGATCACTCAATTCTATAAGGTGGCTGTAGACGATACCGAACCTTTTTATAATGTGTATGGGGGCACTCAGGACAATAGCACGGAAGGGGGTCCATCACGAACAGACAATCATCATGGCATCCGAAATGCAGATTGGAAAGTAGTACTCAACTGGGACGGTCATCAACCAGCGACAGAACCCGGCAATCCCGACATTATGTATGGACAACGTCAGCAAGGGACACTTTCCCGAATGGACCTGGCTGCAGGTGAAGTGATTGACATCATGCCTCAGCCTGGCGAAGACGAAGATTATGAACGATACAACTGGGATGCCCCCATCTTAGTCTCCCCTCATGACCCGGCGACCATTTACCATGGATCGCAGCGACTTTGGAAGTCTACGAACCGGGGCGATAGCTGGACTGCTTTGTCGGAAGACCTAACACGGGACCAGGAACGACTGACCTTGCCCATCATGGGCAGAACCCAAAGCTGGGATGCCCCATGGGACGTCGCGGCAATGTCCAACTTCAATACCATTACCTCCATTGCCGTCTCCCCACAAAATGAGCAGGTCATTTTTATCGGTACTGATGATGGATTGTTACAGGTTACCGAAAACGAAGGTCAAAGCTGGCGTGAAATAGAAGTGAGCACGATGGGTGTTCCTTCCCGTTCCTACGTCAATGATGTGAAAGCAGATCTTTATGATGAAAGCACACTGTATGTGGCACTGGATAATCATAAGGAAGGGGACTATCGACCGTATTTGTACAAGAGCACCAACAAGGGGACAAGTTGGACGAAAATCACCAACGGTTTAGGTGAAAAGAATTTGGTATGGCGCATTGTACAGGATCATGTAAATAAAGATTTACTCTTTGCGGCTACGGAGTTCGGTGTTTATTTCACTGTCAATGGAGGAGGAAGCTGGACCAAAATGGAAGGAGGTATCCCAACCATTTCCTTCAGGGACCTGGCGATTCAACGCAGAGAAAACGATTTGGTGGCAGCTTCTTTTGGAAGAGGCTTTTACATCCTGGATGACTACACTGCATTGCGGGATGTCAATCAAAACCAGATGGCGGAAGAGGCCTCTCTCTTCGAACCGAGAAAAGCGTGGTGGTACATCGAGCGATCTACAATGGATTTCGACGACACCAGGGGATCTCAAGGATCACAGCTGTATGTAGCGCCCAATCCGGATTTCGGAGCAGTCTTTACCTACTACCTGAAGGATGACCTGAAAAGCCTGGCAAAGGAACGACAGGACGGTGAAAAGAATAACAATGGAAACATCCCCTTCCCAGGATGGGATGCCTTAGACGCTGAAACGCGTGAGATGGCGCCGTTTGTTTACGTCGAAATTAAGGACGGATCCGGAAACATCGTAAATCGAAAGGCGGCCAAAGGAACAACTAAAGGCTATCATCGAGTCAGCTGGGACCTGACTGTTGGGGCCTCCAACGCACTGACCTATGATGGCAGTACAGATGACATGAACGGACTCCTTTGTGCGCCAGGTGACTATACGGCTACCCTGCACAAGTATCAACAAGGTAAGTTCACCCAACTGGCTGGTCCGGTGAATGTGAAGGTAGAGCAGTTAAGAAAAGGTACTTTGGATGGGAGTCCAATGAATCAAGTGGTTACCTTCTGGAGGGAATATGAAGACCTAAGTAGGGATGTGAGCGCTCTGGCAATACAGCTGTCCAATACTCGAAAGATGGCTGATAAACTGTTTTATGCAGCAGGCCATGCGAATGTTGGGCCAGAGGTCCTGGAACAAATTACCGCATTACAAGGCAGCTTGCATGCAATGGATACCGAACTCAACGGAAATGCTGCCAAAAATCAAATTGGAGAACGGAACAAGCCTACCATTGGCGGAAGGCTGTTTGCCTTGAATCGGGGCATTACGATGTCTACCTATGGACCCACCGAGACCCATAAGGCCACGATGGAGATCATCAAAAAACAGCTATCGCAGCTGCAGACAACTTTGGCTGCCGGCAGAGCCGAGGCGAAACGACTGGCCAAAGCGGTGGTCGAGGCGGGTGGATCTTGGGTCGAAGGCATCGACTAGAATAGCAGATTCTTAAAAAGAAAAAGGCTATGCTGACTTCAGCATAGCCTTTTTTTGTTTCAATCCATTTGATCCATTGCCAATTACGTAGAAAGGATTTATCCCGTGTTTCTCATGGCTCCTGAGAGCGCATTGATCGTAAGCAACAACTCCACTTGGATGGCTTCCATATTCTCGCTTCCTTCTGCTTTCATGTAGCGCCAGCTTCTCAACAAGGACACCTGCTTTTCGTGCAGGGTCTTCATCAACGATGCTCTTAGCAAGTTGGAGTAGTAGTGATTCTTTCGTCGTTCGATGATCGACTTATCAAGCAGGTTTTCAAGGTGCTGTCGAGTAAGAGATAGTTCTTTAGCTATGAGTCCCCCAAACCGTTCTTTTATTTGTTGATCCTCCACCAAATCCAAATACAATTGAAAGATCTCCTCATCTGTGGCAGCCAAACTCGTATCCACGTTGGTAAATACATAGCGTATGAAGGTGTCGGTCTTGAGCGCTTCTTTGAGGGCCTCGTACTCATCGGGTGCGGTATTTTTCAACTCTTCCAGGGCACTTCCCACCCCGTACCAGCTAGTCATATGAACCCGTGCCTGGCTCCATGAGAAGACCCAGGGGATAGCCCTAAGGTCATCAATGGTATTCATACCGGTCCGTTTTGCCGGGCGCGAGCCAATCTTACTTACTTCAATCGCATCGATGGGTGTTGCCTGCCTGAAGAATGTGATGAACCCGTCTGTCCGCATCATGGCTTCATAGAATTTTTTCGAATTCGTAGCTAGCCACTCCAGCGTCTGTGCAAGCGGATGGTAGGCTCTTTTTGCTTTGGCATCTGTCAGGAATTTGCTTAAGGTGTTGGCAGCAAGCAACTCAAGGTTGTAGGCCGCATTGACTCGATTGGCATACTTCTGCGCGATGGTTTCACCTTGTTCCGTGAGCCGAAGGTCAGAGCCAGGGGCTCCAAACGGCATTCCTTTGATAAAATAATGCGTGGGGCCAGCCCCTCTACTAATGGATCCTCCTTTGCCGTGGAAAAATCGAATCTTTACGCCAAACTTCTCTCCCACTTCAGCCAGCTTAAACTGAGCTTTGTACAGGTTCCATTGACTTGCCATGATCCCTCCGTCCTTGTTACTATCACTATAGCCCACCATGATTTGCTGTACCGGCTTGGACCAATTCAACTGCTCAGTGAGGTGTTCCAAGGTTCGCTTCGTCGTTGGATGATCAAGGAATTGTTCCATAATTTCTGTCCCATTCTCGAGGTCCTCAATGGTTTCTAACAGGGGTACGACTGGAATTTTTGAAACCATTCCCTCCTCAGTCATAAAAGTGAGACCTGCTTCCCGGGCTAATAAGTAGACTACGAGAAGATCGGAAAGAGATCGAGTCATGCTGACAATAAATGAACCAATACAATTGGTCCCGTATTTCTCGGTGTGGGAGGCAATGACCCGATAGCAATCCATCACAGTTTGTGCCTGTGGCCCCAACGGTGTGGTTGGATGTGTGAAGGGCCTGGCAGAGCTCAATTCTGCATTGAGGAAAGCCACCCGTTGCTCTTCCGGCCACTCCCCGAAATTGGTTTTTTCAGCTTTGGAAGCTTCAAGAAGCTGCTCTACCGCTTTATCGTGGAATGCACTATTCTGACGAACATCTAATGCGGCCAGGTGAAAGCCAAAAGCATCGACTACTCGAATGACGGTGGTCACGTCGTCGTAGGCGATGGTAGTAGCTCCATAGTGGACCAACGCCTCCTGTAGCAGTTGCAAGTCTTGTTTGAGCTGTAAAGAATGGACATAGGCACCCTTCTGTTCGGTCAGTTTGGTGGCGTGCCCTCGGGCAGTCTCTACGGGAAGCTTGTAAAGCATGAGGTTGACCAGTTGCCGAAAAACTTCACCTGTATTTCGGGATGTTGCTTCTTGCCCCTTTTCCCCCAGTTCTTCGACCATTTCTTCAATGCGTTTCTTCAATGCTGGCAGTGCATCCTCGATGTCATGGCTAAAACTAATTCGCTGAACCAGCATGATCAGCTTCCGGCGAATGACCACGAAAGCATTGAGCCGCAGTTGCAGGAGAGTCTCTTGGGTCACATCTGCGGTAACGAGTGGGTGACCATCTCGGTCACCGCCCACCCAATCGCCAAAAGTCAGCTTCGGAAACTGATGCTTTGAGCTGATTTCACCTGGGTCCATGCCTACGTATTTGGCAGCTTGCAGCATCCGCCGGTCCATGATTGCAATGACTTCAGGAAAAACGTTGACCAGGTAATGGAGTATGTTCCGTAGTTCATCCTGTACGTTTGGTTTTTGAAGGTAGATTTCACCTGTCTTCCAAAGCCGATAAAGCGTTTGTTGAATGTTGTGGTCAATGTTTTGCACTTCCGCCCCACTGAACATGCTATTCTCCTTTTTGACAAGAAGCAGGTAGAGTGCTCGATAGTGCTCCAGCACAGTAGCACGCTTGGCTTCTGTCGGGTGAGCGGTCAGAACCGGCTCAATGGATACTTCTTCCAGCGAGTTCTGAATATCTTCAGCACTAAATCCGTTGGACAGTAGCTCTGAAAAATTATCTGCCCATAATCCTCGAATGGAATTCAGCGATTCATCTTCCTTGGATCTTCGATGCTGCACTGCCCCATTGATTTCCACCATATTGACAAGTTGAAAAATCAAGGAATAGAGCTGTACGTGCTTTGGAGTGATTTTGTCAATCTTAATTTCTTTGTCCGTGATCCATGGGATATCTTGAGCGATTTGGTGCTCTCCATTTTTCTCTAAAATGTGCTTGAGGGCATGCAACAAAAACTCCAGATCTTCATAGGGCTTGTTTAGTTTCGATTGAACCTCAATAAATACCTCACGTGCTGATTTCGTCATCGATGTGTTTCTTAAATTCACTTCAAAACAACAATCTGAGCCATTCAAAACCAAACGAGGATGGATACTACCTGAAATTTCAATTTTTACTAAATAGTACCTGATTTTTCAGTCTTGATTGAAAAATTTTCAATCAGCAGGGCCAACTAAATTGGCAAGTAAATTTTGTCGACCATTTCGGAGTACTCCTTTGTAGCTTCACTGAAGGCGGTAATGCCACCGCCACTGCAGTAAAAAAGTTGGTCGCCTTCCCGCTTTATGAAGCGAATCATGACCCCTGTATCGAGCGTATAGCCGTCGAACTGACCACAGATTCCAGTGTAAAAGCCTCGTTGGTAGGATTCGTTTTTTTGAATGATTTGAATGGTCTCCGGTTTAGGTGCTCCTGAGATAGAACCCGCAGGGATCAATTGAGAAAGCAGAGTGCCGACGTTATCTTTCCAGTTTTTGGACAATTTTCCTTTGATTTCGGAGCTTACTTGCAACAATGCATTTTGGTTGGTTTGAATTTCATCTACAAACCGGAATCGGGTTACTTCAACCTGATCAGCCACCAGACTGAGATCATTCCGGATGAGATCCACAATGGTGACGTGCTCTGCAGTTTCTTTTACGTCTGCCAGAATTTTCTCCCTGGCATAAGGAATGGTGGCGTCGATGGTGCCCTTCATCGGATAGCTGTAAATCCCTCCGTCTGCAATTTTTACGAACGTTTCTGGCGAAAAGACAACGAACTGGTTAGGTACGTGCAGCTTATACTTTGCATGGGATGCTTGATAAATTTCTTCCAGTGAAAGATTCGTCCTGATGGGAGTCTGGAAAGTCAGGTTGGTTAAGAAAGAATTTCCATAGTTGATCTCATGGACTACCTTTTGAAAGGCTACTTCAAACTCAGCGAACTCGACCGGGAATTTTTCAAAGTTCAGTTCAGTCGTTTTAGTTGCTTTTGTTCTTTCACCAATAGTTAGCTGGAAATTGCTCTTGCAAGCGTCGTCACTGACGACCCAACGGTCTCCAAGAAAATCACAATAAAAGGCAAAAGGAGTCCTGGAGGCTCCCAATGAATTCAGATGAGCAATGGCCTCACTCTTTGTCAGCTCCAAATTTGATCCCAAAGCGACTTAATATTTTCTTTTCCATTTTCCAGAAGAAGCGAAACTGACCAAAAACCCAGCCATATCCCAAAAGTAAAAACTGGTAGGCAACGAAGGTGGCAAAAATACGGTAGGTTATGCGGATCCAACGGGTCGTTTCAGGCGTGATACCTGCAAGCCAATAGAGCGCTTCTTTGACGTACAGGGAAGTCATTCCGGTACAGGCAAAAACCACCAGGATGATGAATACCTGGAAAGCACTTTCTACTTCCCACCGCTCTTGCATTTTCTTAATCCAGCTCATGTATAAATGCCTCGAATTCAGGCCACTTTGGTTTAGATGTAATGATCAATGGTTCCTTTTTTACGGGATGGATAAACTCCAGTTTGAAGGCATGTAAACTGATGCTTTTGTCGTGGTTTGCTTTAGGGAACCCGTATTTCAAATCGCCTTTGATCGGTGTTTCATTCGCCTTCATTTGCACTCGGATTTGATGAGGTCTCCCGGTTCTGGGTTTCACTTCTAACAATGAAACCCGTCCGTGCGAGGCGACCATTCGGTAAGATAATGCAGCTCTTTTAGCCTTTCCCTTGGGTTGATCATAGGCCTTAGCTCGGTTTTTGACCGTATCCTTATCCAGCCAGTGCACCAGGTCGTTTTCTGCAAACCTGGGAGTGCCTTGCACGATTGCCAAATAGGATTTCGTTACTTCCTGATCCCGAAAGAGTTTGTTCATTCGCTCGAGCGCCTTGGAGGTCCGAGCAAAAGTCACCAGCCCACTTACCGGTCGATCCAACCGGTGACAAGGTTGGCAAAAGACATTACCAGGCTTGTTGTATTTCTTTCGGATGTAGGCGATGCCCCAATCAGTAAGTGTAGCATCTCCCGTCTCGTCTGCTTGCACTAGCCATCCGGCCGGCTTTTCCACAATGAGCAGGTGATTGTCTTCGTATATGACTCTTGGCTTCACTAAAACTCGCTGATGAAGTGGAAGGAAATGTCTGGGAAGTTGTCTTGCACCATCTGCAGCCATGCTTTTGACTCTGCCATGAAGACCAGCTTCCCTTCTTTGTCCCTGGCAATATGTCGTTGTTTGTCTTTGATGAAGGCATCTAGTTTATTCTCATCCTCCGCGCTGATCCAACATGCTTTATAAATATTTACAGATTCAAACCTGGCGCTGGCCCCGTATTCGTTGAGTAGCCGATGTTGTAATACTTCGAATTGAAGTACTCCGACGGTCCCGACTACTTTCCTGGATCCCAATTCGAAAGTGAATAACTGTGCTAGCCCTTCATCCATTAGTTGGTTCAGGCCTTTATCTAACTGCTTCGATTTCATGGCATCAAGGTTGATGACCTCACGAAACATTTCCGGAGAGAAAGATGGTATGCCTTTGTAAAGTCCTTTTTCTCCCTCACTTAGGGTATCTCCTATCTTGAGATTTCCGGTGTCATAGAGCCCGACGATATCTCCTGGGAAGGCCTCCTCCACCGTTTCTTTTTGTTGGGCCATGAAGGCCGTAGCATTGGAAAAACGAAGTTGCTTGTCTTGCCTGACGTGGTAATAGTTGCTGCCTCTGGCGAATTTTCCCGAGCATACCCGCACAAAGGCAATGCGGTTTCGATGCTTGGGATCCATGTTTGCGTGGATCTTGAAGATGAAACCTGAAAACTTCTTTTCGTCTGGAGCAATCACCCGTTCTTCGGTCTCACGCGATTTTGGAGCAGGAGCAATCTCAGTGAAGCAATCGAGGAGTTCGCGGATGCCAAAGTTGTTCACAGCGCTGCCGAAAAATACCGGTGCCACCTCACCATTCAGATAGGTCTCTTCCTCAAATGGATCATACACGCCATCCACTAACTCAATTTCTTCTCGCAGCTCCTGAACCATACTTTCGGGAAGGTGTTTTTCCAATTCAGGATCTTTCACACCTTTTATTTCAACTACGTCCGTCACAAGTTTTTGCTTGTTCGGTTCGTATAGGTTCAGGTTGTTTTCATAGATATTGAAGACGCCCCGCAGCGATTTACCCATTCCTATGGGCCAACTCATCGGGCGAACACGGATATCCAGCTTTTCTTCTATTTCATCCAGCAGAGCAAACGCATCCTGACCCTCCCGATCAAGTTTATTAATAAAGCAGATAACTGGAGTATTTCGCATTCGACACACCTCCATAAGCTTTTCAGTTTGTTCCTCTACCCCTTTTACACAGTCGATCACCATGATGACGCTGTCAACAGCGGTGAGTGTACGATAGGTATCTTCCGCAAAATCTTTGTGTCCGGGCGTATCGAGAATATTGATCTTTAGGTCTTTGTACTCGAAGCCCATGACAGAGGTGGCAACTGAAATCCCCCTTTGCTTTTCGATCTCCATCCAGTCGGACCGTGTCCCCATGTCAATCTTATTGGACTTTACCGCACCAGCCGTTTGGATGGCCCCACCAAAAAGCAATAGTTTTTCAGTAAGGGTGGTTTTTCCCGCATCCGGGTGGGCAATAATGCCAAAAGTCCTTCTTCTTCCGATTTCCTGTTCTAACGTCATAATCTTAATTGGGACGCAAAATTAGAAAGTCTCGACGTACTTTTGATCCAATGAGAAGACCAGTACGTTTTGTGATCTACATCATGATTGGGTTTATCATCTACCAGATCATCGATTCGGGGGAAACATCTATTACCCACGATGATGCAAAAAATACCTTAATGATCGGGATCATCGTGGTATTTGTATTGCTACTGATCGTCCGGGCGATCAAGCAACGCTATGAAGATAAAGACTAAAAAAGGCGCTTTTCAAGCGCCTTTTTTAGTGTCAGATCAATCTTTTAGAAGCTATATCTCAACCCAAGTTGAAGCTGCCATCTTGATAGCAGCCCTGTATCCGGAGTAAAAGTCTCTGTCAAACTAGGATCGAATGAATAGGTCACATCATTGTTGCCATCAACCGATGCACCAATGATCTGGGTAGTTGTTGGGAACTCCCGAACTCCCCATTCTGAGCTGATGAGATTACCCACATTCAGGATATCCAGGCTGAACTGGATGCTGTTGCCATTCTGCATGTTGAAGTCTTGCAAGACGCGTAAATCCCATCTCGAAAACCAGGGACTGAGTTGTGCATTTCTCTCTGCGTAACTACCCCTGTTCTCACTCAGGTAATCATCCTGCTGGATAAAAGCTTCCAAAGCGGCCCTCTGCGCGGTGGCAGTATTGTCAATGTTTCCATCCCCATTATTATCCACTTCAAGAAAATTCATGTTATTGATATCTCCTGCTGTTGGAATGTAAATCAGGTCATTGTTGAATGATCCATCATTGTTAATGTCCCCGGAATAGGTGTAGCTAAATCGACCTCCACGAGCGTACTCATAAAATAGCGATAAGGTTGTGCTCCACTTACCTCCACCATACAGGAATTCTTTGTTAGCAGTACCAACAAAGCGGTGCTTATTACCATAAATGGAATTGGAAAGTACCGCCTGATTGACGTTGCCCAAGGCTGGATTCAGGTCATAGATATCACTTGTAATCTCTGCACGCAAAGAGCTTGCATCTTTTGCATCCAGGTAGTTATATGCTAAAGTCGCATAAAGACCGTTTGACCAACTTTTCTTAGCTTCCAGGGTCATATTGAAACTTCTGCCTTCGTCTGTATTGGTGAAGGTGTACAGATTGTTGATTCCACCAAATTCATCCAAGGACCTGTCAGTAGCCAGGCTATAAATGTTTCGGTTGTCTACCCCATTCAAGGTTGCTGAAGGCTGTCTTAGCCCGTTGTTTTGAACGAACTGTGCATTGATGTCTTTCGTGTAGGCAAAATCGGCCGTCAGTATCAAGCCGTTACCAAAATTTCGATCAACTCCTAAACTTGTTCTCCATACTCGCGGGAATTTAAAGTCAGGATCTGTCGTAGTTCTAAAGAAAAAGTCAGGATTAGCTACTTGATTTCCTACCCATACAAAAGGAAGTCTACCAGTAAAAAGGCCAGATCCTCCTCGTACCTGAAGTGATTGATCACCATTCACATCCCAATTAAATCCTGCTCTGGGAGAAAATAAAGGAGTTTGCGAAGGCAGCTCTGTCTGGTCTGAAGTAAAGGAGGTTCCATTTTCATCATAGTACACGATGTCTGGCTGATAAGGTCCTCCGTCTTCGAAAAATCCACCTTTCCTTTCGATATTCTCTAAGATTTTATCTCGTGTATCAAAGTACAACGGCAAATCCATACGCACCCCATAGGTCAAAACAAAACGATCGTTTATCTGGAACCGGTCTTGCAGATAAAAGGCAAACTGACCGATCGTGGATTCTGCTAGTGCCCAGGAGTTATTGGCATTATTATCATTAAACACTCCTGCAGAGTATCCTGAGATTACGGCCATCTGCCCACTATTCACAAAGCTGACAAAGTCCGCAACGCTTGCAAATCCTCCTCCGAAGGTCCCACCGGCGTACGGATCTGTGTTGCCACCAAAAGGCCCAAATGCTTCAAATGGTTCGTAGACTCCGAGGTTAAAGGAATTGTCAAAATCGAATCTTTCCAGGTTTGCTCCGATGGTATAGGTGTGCTTTCCAGCAAAAATTTCAAAGTTGTTGGTTATCTGCAGTACGTGTTGATCCAGTCGATTGTTGATGGAGAATGGTTCATGTCCAGCCACAATGTATCGGACTCCGTCTCTATTGATATTAACAACCGGGAATGGTGTGCTGAACGGGTCACGACTATCATTGAATTCGGAGTATCCAATCTGGAACTTATTGGAGTATTTGTTTCCGAATCTACTTCTCAGCTCAAGAAGTCCGGAGTTGATTTTGTTTTGAATTTGGTATCCAGAGTTTCGGAACTGCAGGGTAGTGGCGTCGGGACCTCTACGACCTAATGCTGTAGGGTTCGCAGGAAGGTCTCGAGTGGCATTTAAGAAATTGTACGTCGCAACGAGTGTGTGATTGTTGTTGATATTCCAGTCTAGCTTGATGATGCCTTTCTCATTGTTGGTTTCATGGATGTATCCTTCATATACCCCTGGATCATAGCCTATGCTTCTCAAAGCGTCGGCAACAGCATCAAGATCTGATGCAAGCACTCTCGAGACATTGTTTCCACCTTGTCCACGGTCTGCAAAGAAGCTCGAGCCAAGGTTATCTCTCCGTTCAATTTCAGTGTTGACGAAAAAGAATAGCTTGTCTTTAACAATCGGTCCTCCTAAACTAAAGCCTGTTTGCAGTTGAGTCAAGTCTGGCACGAAGACATCCTCACCTTGCACCTTCGACCCTGTTAATTCGTCAGTTCGATAAAAACCGAAGACAGTTCCTTTGAAGTCATTGGTCCCACTTTTGGTCACAGCGTTTACGGAGGCCCCAGTGAATCCGGATTGCGTGATGTCATAAGGAGCAACTGCTACTTGTATCTGGTCGATCGCATCCAGCGAGATGGGCTGAGCGTCTGTTTGACCGCCAGGGGTCGCAGCATCAAGACCGAAGGGGTTATTGAAAATGGATCCATCCAGTGAGAAGTTGTTAAACTGGTCGTTTCTTCCGGCAAAAGAGTTGCCGTCAGAGGATGGGGATAGTCGGTAGATATCCGCGGCAGATCTGGTAATGGTTGGCATTTTTCGGATTTCCTGATTGTCAAAAGACTGTGAGGAGCCCGTTCTGTCACTATTGAACGTTTCATTAGTTGTGACTACCACTTCGCCTAGCGTTGAAACGTCCTCATTTAATTGAAGATCTAAATCCAACACCTGACCCAGTAGCAGACTGATGTTGTTGATTTCCAGTGATTCAAATCCAACAAAGGTGACCGTCAGGGTGTACGGCCCTCCAACTCGAAGGTTGGGCAGGTTATATCCGCCATTTCCCAACGTGATCGTACCATATTCTGTGCCGGACGGGTTGTGTCGGGCTATCACGGTAGCTCCCGGTAAGACTTCCCCGTTTTGGTCTTTTACTTCCCCTCTGATCGAAGCGGTTGTTACACCTTGTGAAAGCCCTTCAAAAGAGAAAAGGATGGCAGTAAGACTCAAAAAATAAAGTAATTGTTTTTTCATAGAAGAGTGGTTTATTCTGTTAATCTAAGGTTTCCAATAGGATATGTAAGTTAGACTTAACCATAACGTAATGAAATAGTAATAACCAAGAGTTTTCCACAATTATGTCCTTGATTGTTGATATCTATTTTCATGATATGACATTGTGTCACGATTTTCTTTTTGGCACATCCATTGATCATTGAAAGTGAAACTTGAATTATCGAACTAACAAGACATAAATAGAAAGAAATGGGAAAAATTATCGGAATTGACTTAGGAACTACGAACTCATGCGTTTCTGTAATGGAAGGCAATGAGCCGGTAGTGATCCAAAATAGTGAAGGAAGAAGAACCACTCCTTCGATCGTGGCATTTTTAGATGACGGAAAAGGAGAACGGAAGGTAGGGGATGCAGCAAAACGTCAAGCGATCACCAACCCACAAAATACCATCAGTTCTGTTAAGCGATTCATGGGCAAGAAATTCTCTGAAGTAAAAGCAGAGATGAAGAATGTTTCTTATGGACTTGAGTCCGGAAGTAACGACACTGTACGAGTCAAGATTGGTGACAGAAATTATACCCCTCAAGAGCTTTCTGCAATGATCCTTCAGAAAATGAAGTCTACCGCAGAGGATTTTCTTGGTCAAGAAGTGAAAGAGGCTGTAGTTACGGTACCGGCCTACTTCAATGATGCAGAAAGACAAGCTACGAAAGAGGCTGGACAGATCGCAGGACTGGAAGTAAAGAGAATCATTAACGAACCTACCGCCGCTGCATTGGCTTATGGACTGGACAAAAAAGACCAGGATATGAAGATTGCCGTGTACGACCTTGGTGGAGGTACATTCGATATCTCTATTTTGGAGCTTGGTGACGGTGTTTTTGAAGTAAAATCAACCAATGGAGATGTACATCTTGGTGGAGATGACTTCGATTCTGTGATCATTAACTGGTTGGCAGAAGAATTTAAGAATGATGAAAATATTGATCTTCGAAAAGATCCCATGGCGCTTCAACGTTTGAAAGAAGCTGCTGAAAAAGCAAAAATTGAACTTTCAAGCTCCTCTGAAACGGAAATCAATTTGCCTTACATCATGCCGGTTGATGGCGTGCCAAAACACCTGGTTCGAAAACTATCAAGGGCCAAGTTTGAGCAACTTGCGGATGACTTGGTCAGAAGATCCATGGATCCGGTAAAAATAGCATTGAAGGATGCTAACCTCTCTACCAGTGATATCGATGAAGTAATCTTGGTAGGAGGATCTACTCGAATTCCTAAAATTCAGGAAGAGGTAGAAAAATTCTTCGGCAAGAAACCGTCTAAGGGCGTAAATCCTGACGAAGTAGTTGCGATTGGTGCCGCCATTCAAGGAGGTGTATTGACTGGTGAAGTGAAGGATGTGTTGCTTCTGGATGTGACTCCGCTTTCATTAGGAATTGAGACCCTTGGTGGGGTATTCACCAAATTGATTGATGCCAATACAACCATTCCAACCAAAAAATCTGAGACATTCTCCACTGCTGCTGATAATCAGCCTTCTGTGGAAATACACGTGTTGCAAGGGGAACGGCCAATGGCGAAAGACAATAAATCACTGGGTAAATTCCACCTGGACGGAATTCCACCCGCTCCGAGAGGAGTACCTCAAGTGGAAGTGATCTTTGATATCGACGCTAATGGTATCTTGAATGTTTCTGCTAAGGATAAAGGGACTGGAAAAGAGCAGAAGATCAGAATCGAGGCTTCTTCCGGGTTGACCGATGAGGAAATCAACAAGATGAAGCAGGAAGCTGAAGCAAATGCCGAAGCAGATAAGCAGGTGAAAGAGCGTGCAGAGAAAATCAATCAGGCCGATTCCTTAATCTTTCAAACAGAGAAACAATTGAAGGAATTCGGAGAGAAACTTTCTGATGGAAACAAAACGGCCATCGAAGGATCGCTCGCGAAGCTTAAGGAAGCTCACACGAAGCAAGACATTGCAGAAATCGATTCCGCAATGGAGGCTTTGAATACTGCATGGACCAATGCTTCTCAGGAAATATATGCAGCGCAGCAGGAAGCAGGTGGCGCTGAACCAGGTCCTGATGCAGGGGCCGCAGGCGACGCTGGGGCTGCAAGTGCGGATGACGTCTCCGACGTAGAATTCGAAGAGGTAGAAGAGGATAAGAAATAAGTTGAATCTTACGACTTAAACTGCATTCACAGGTCTACCCTGAATATAGAGCTAACCCTTCTCGAATAATCGGGAAGGGTTTATTTTTTTATTCCCATACGGATTGACCAGCAAGGTGAAATTTAAACTTCTATTCCTCTCTCAGTCCAAGAACCGGATTAGACCTGGCAGGGGTCAATGTCGAGGCGGTGAGAACTATCACGGAAAGCAAAATTACGAAAGTGCCCGCTGCGATGCTGGTCACTGGGGTAATATCCACATAGATCCGATAAATCATCTGGAGTACCATGTCAGATACTAGAAATCCCAATGCGCCACCTGCTACTAAAGCGATGGCCAAAACAATGAAAAAGGACTTATTAATCGTAAGAATTAAACCCTTCATTGTTGAGCCGAGTACTTTTCGTATGCTAATTTCTTTGATCCTTTTTGCAATATTAAGCTTCGCCAAAGAGAAGATTCCGACAATGCTAAGAAAGCCCCCTAGTATCGCCATCGCCAAAAATATTTGTTTCAAATTGTCGGTATCCCGAACTGCTGAACCGAAGGCAAGGTCTTTTTGCCAGCTGCCATCAAAGGGGCGGTCTACGAGATCGTTCCAGATGGTTTTGATTTGAGCTTCCACTTCTTGCTTAGAGGCGTGATTGACTTTGGCAATAAGAAACCTGAACTGATCAGCCACCCGATAGTGGAGAATCACTGGGACTTCCTCGGAATCGATGTAAACATCATCTATTAGGTTGGGAAAGATTCCGATGATGGTCTTTCTGCCCTCCCCGATCTTCACCACCTGGTTCAGGGCTTCTTGATCCTTGAAAAAGCGTTCTGCAAATTCCTGATTCACCAAAATTGCATCTTCATCGGCCACACTACCACCCCTGAAATTTCTGCCAGAAATAATGGGTATTTCCATGATGGGGACGTAGTCATTGCTGATGGTATAGCTCCTGATTTCGTGTATGGAAGTATCCACTTGTACTTCACTTCGCCAACTACTTCTTCCATAGTTTTGAATATGGTGAAAAGTTCCAGCTGTATGTACCCCAGCGATTTGATCAACTCGTTGCTTCACCTCTTTGTATTCCGAGGCCTGACCAAGGTCCAGTACGTAGATTTGTTCATTCTCGTACCCCAGGTTTAGGTTATCTAGAAAGCTAAGGTTCTGAGAAAAAGTAATTGCTGCAGAAAGCACTGCAATAGAAAAACTGAACTGTGCGACTGTGAGTCCTTTGTTCAACCATCCGATGCCTTTCAGCTTAACATCCTTTCTCATGATTTCAACCGGCTGAAATTTCCAAGCATACAATGCTGGAAGCAAACCAGCCACTAAGGTTGTGAATATTAGGAAACCACCGACAAACAGGATCACACCTGTCAGGTCGATGTCTTTTATGAGAAAGGTTTCTCCGAAGAGACTCATGATGCTGCTGGAGGTCCAGTTGATCATCGAAAGAGCGATAATAAATGCCAACGCACAGACGATACCCATTTCAAGTAGAAACTGCAGAAGGATTTGTCTGTTCTCGGAGCCTATCGTTTTCCGAATCCCAATTTCTTTCAATCTTTTGGCGATCATTGCCATGGAGGTGTTGGCAAGATTGAAGCAAGCGATTAGAAAAACCATGCCGGCCAAAACAGTGAAAATGATGTGAATCGAGTAATCTAGTCGAGTGTTAGCATTGTTTCGATAAATGTTTCGATCATTGTGGATGGCGCTTTTAAAAGGGACTAATTCCAGACGAGTCATTTTAAAAGCGGCATGAGTCTCATTTTGTCGAGGTAAAAACTCACTTAGCTTAGACTCAATGAAATCAACTTGATCTGGGGTGGTACGAACATATTGGCTGACATATGTAAACTCATCCCAGGAATTTGTTTCCAGTTGGCGAGCTCTAGTGTAGTTTCCGAGACTTAGCAAAATGTCAAAATTGAAGCTGGAGTTGAGGGGGACTCGCTCAAATACACCACCAACTGTCACTTCGAGTTTGTTTTCATTATCAAGGTAGATGGAGAGCTTCTCCCCCAAGGCCACTTCATTTCCGAAATAGCGTTTGGCAGTTGGCTTTGTCAGAAATACAATTGGCTCCTCACCAAAATCAGCAAATGAGCCATACCAAAGTGGGATGTCAAACATTTCAAAGAAATTCTCGGTAACTACACCGATCACTTCTTCAAAATAGTCTCCTCCCTTTTTCACCGACATACTTCGATCCATAAAAGCCGAAGTTTGTTTGACCCCTGCAAGGTCATTGTTGAGAACGCTCAAGAAAGGTAAAGGTGTGAAGTCATTTACGCGTTCTTGCCCATTGTCCATGGTCATTCCATAAATTCGATACACGTCTTCTGTCTTGTCATAGAAGTCATCAAACTCAATGTTGTAAGCGAATATGGAATAGACAAACACACACATGCTTAAGGCCAGGCCTAGCCCGACGACGTTGATCATTACTGACCATTTATTTTTCCAGCTGTGCCTAAGCGCTAGCTTAAAGTAAGATTTAAATAAAGGTAGTTGAGTCATTGAGTATTGAGTTTTTGATTTTGAGTAGGTTTTGTAACATCTTATCACATTCCACCAAAAGAAAAGCTGAGCCTTCCATAGAGGTGCACCTGCCTTTTCTTTTAGGAAAAAAAATTCTTCCAGATCACCTTCGAGTTCTTCAACTCGATCAGGCCGACAGTACCAACGAAAGAATCTTATGGCGTAGTAGGGAGGCTGATATCGTCCTTTTTTTACCATCTCTAGGCCGGTTTGAATGATTGTTTGGCCATTTTGTACCTAAGTCGTTCTCGTAATGAAGCCAGTTCCTCCAGCGCATTGAAAGCGTAGGGCGTCAGATAGAAAAGTCGTTTTCGCTTACCTCCTCGCATCGAAGTGGATTCTCCCAATTTTGATTCAAGGAATCCTTTTTCTTCTAAGCGATAAAGAACCGTGTGAATAGCACTCACGTTGATTTTTTTGCCAGTTTGTTTTTCATACTCTTGAACGATGTTTACAGAGTATGCTTGATCGGATAAGCCACCAATTAACAGTAGAACCAGTTCTTCAAAGTTTCCTAGTTTGATGTCCTTCATTTCTCGTTTTAAAATGCAAATCGTACCTGTAAGGAGCTAATGCAAAAAAGTAATTTATTACACAATTGTCAGTATTATACTGGAATGAGTAAAATAAAGTTTCACAATTGTCAGTAAAATATCAGAAGTTGCTAAATGCCTTCAGGTACTCTTGTATAAATTCCTGCTTTCTTTTCAATCGGTACTGCATGACCCACCTTGGATGAGATAGAGGGACGATCTTGTCAAAAAGGTCATGTCTGGCATTTAGCCAATGGAGGTATTGGATGTTCTTACCCTTCCCAATACTGAATGCAACTTTTCTACTAATCCCCAGAGGCAATTGCTTCTTTATCTCATTCACTGCGTAGTGCTCAAAAAGCTCCTTAAAGCCCTTGATATCGTAGTAGTTGAGGTTAATCCCTTCTTTGAGGTAGCCCAGAGGAGAGACGGCTGAAATATAGAACTTGTCATAGAACTTGCCAGGCCCACCGAAAGCGGCAATCATTTCGTAGATGAACGTCGAGGATAGTTCGGCTCTTTTTTCAAAATCATTGGCAATTCCGCAAACTTCAGTCAGGCGTATTGGATCGGTAAATGGGATTCCTGTGACTCCAGCACCAAATCTACCGGGATTGATTCCGAAGCAAATGAACCGCTCATTTGAATCAGAATAGTATTTCTGGTAGAACTTCGAGGCCACCTCGAAGGTAGTCTTACTAAGATATGGGTTCATGACCTCAACTCCTTCAGGCAGGTTTTCTGGAGGTTGTAACTCCTGATAATATTCCATTAGTAATGTATGGAAAGCCTTCATTCAGGTTCAATAATGGTCGGTTAAGTCTCTTGCCTGGTCGATGATTGATTTGATCAAAGCCATGTATCCAATACCAAATGACGAGAATCCTACACCCAGCGAAAACTCTTCGGGAGTAAACATCATGTATCCGCCCCAGGCTGTGAAGCCAATAGCCATCGCTAGCGTGATCAGCACAAATATCTTAAAGACTTTGGGTCGCTCAATGATATAACGGCTCATTTTATCTGTATGCTTGATGTCTCTAAGGGAGGTGAAACTCAAGGCGAAACCCATGATGATTAGTGCCGTGGGCAAATTAGTATTGAATGCTTCCCCATTTCCGGTTAATAGTGGTTGATAAATCAAATAAACTGCGATAAAAATCAAAGGCAGGTTGATGTAAGCGATGTACTTGAAAATTTTGAGGAGCAGATTCACAATAGTTATTTTCCTTCTAATGTACGTTAAATGGACTTTTGATCAATTAGTTACTAAAAAGTAGAACATATTGTGAGTCACCTTCGTATATTTGTTCTACAATTTAGTATTAAACTCATGAAGGAAAGTAAACTGGGAGATTTTGAAGAGACGATTTTGCTGATCGTTGGCATACTTGGAGAGCAGGCTTATGCATTTAAGATTGCAGAAGAATTTGAATCTCAAACCAAAAGATCTGTCTCAATCGGAGCGGTACATTCCACCTTAAATCGAATTGAGGACAAGGGATTCTTAACGTCTGAGATGGGACAGGCGTCTGCCGAGCGAGGAGGCAGAAGAAAAAGGATATATACTATTACTGCCGAGGGTCAACGTGCATTAAGTACCTCGCGAGATCTCAAACTTTCGCTATGGAGACAATTCCCAGCGTTTGCCGAAGGTAAACTCAATTTTGTATTAGGGTGAAAGAACAGGTGCCACCAAGATTGGCAGAACGGTTTCTTTTACTATTTCTCAAGGAGGAGCTGGCAGAGGAGGTTCTTGGGGATTTAGATGAAAAGTTCTATTGGACGATTAGAAAGAAGTCAGTTCGAAGTGCCAGATTCAACTACTGGTATCAGGTCTTCAATTATTTGAGGCCATTTGCATTTAAGTTTTTTAGGTCAAACTCAATTTTTATAACCATGATTAAGCACAATTTTTTAATCAGCTTTCGAATTCTGGTAAAGAATAGAAAGTTCTCAGCAATCAACATTGGAGGGCTGGCCATTGGCATGTCCTTATTCATTCTGATTGCACTATGGATACAGGACGAATTATCCTTTAACCAGAATCATGCCCAATTTGATCGCATTGTTCAGGTGCTTCGAAAAGATACTTTTGACGGAGAGACCCATGTGAATAGCTCAATGGTGAGCAGGCTTGGAGTCTATTTGGAAGAGACATACCCTACGATCTTTGAACATGTAGCGACCACGTTTTATCGCAATGAAGAGTACTTTTTAAAGGTTGGAGATCGATCGGTTGAACGGCTAGGATACTTTTTTAGCCAGAACTCGCCAGAAGTATTATCCCTGGATTTTAGATTGGGAAGTTCATTTAGTGGCGAGAGAATCAATGAAATACTCTTATCCAGGTCATTGTCCGAGACGCTTTTTCCGGAGGGAAATCCGGTTGGCGAGAGTCTCCGCTTTAATGATGAAGGTGACCTCATTGTAGCAGGAGTTTATGAAGACTTGCCAAAAAACTCTACTTTCTATGAGATGGAATACATCATTCCAATGGAACTAGTATATAATAGTAAGAACCCCCCTACATGGAATAATCAGAATACCAAGGTGTATGCCTTGCTTCAAGAAGGAGTACAGATTGCTCAAGCAAATGAGCTCATAAAAAAAGCGCTTTCTGATAATATTTCTAATGAAAATCGTGTGACGGATCTCTTTCTGCATCCAATGAAAGACTGGCACTTGAACGCTACGTTTGAAAAAGGCATCCAAATTACCAGCAGTCAAACTCGAATCATTCGGATCTATGGTGCGATCGGTGTATTTGTATTACTCTTAGCGTTCATCAACTTCGTCAACCTTAACACGGCGCGCTGCAATAACCGGATGAAGGAAATAGGTGTTCGAAAATCCATCGGTTCCTACAAAACTCAATTGGTGCAGCAGTTCCTGGCAGAATCTTTTTTGTACTCTATAACTTCCATTTTGGTTTCGATTCTCCTTGTGATGCTTTCTTTAGGGTGGTTTAACGATATATCAGGAAAAGAGATGATGCTACCATGGACCAACCCAGGTTTCTGGACGTTCATTATTGGCTTTGTTATTATTTCAACGTTACTCTTTGGAGCCTACCCGGCATTCTTTCTCTCTTCATTTAATCCGATTCTCGCCCTCAAGGGCACAATCAAGCAGGGCATCGTGAGTGCAAGGTTCCGACAAATTTTGGTGGTTTTTCAATTCACCATATCAATTGCTTTGATTATTGGGACGATCACGGTATATAATCAACTAGCGCATGCGAAAGCAAGACCTGTAGGTTACAACCAATCAGATTTGATCACTATGAGAGGAAGATCAGATGCTTGGGGAGAAAAGTATGATGTGCTGCGAGATGAATTGAAGAAGACTGGTTACGTGGTTGAAATGGCTTCAGCAAACTACCCACTTACCAATGATCTTGGAAATAACAATGGATTTATGGATCCAGCTACCAACGAGAAGTACCCAATCACCTTCAATACAATCATCGTGAATCCGGAATATGGGAAGGCGACCGGATGGGAGATCATCGCCGGACGAGATTTCACCAGAGATGGTGAAGATGAACGCCACAATATCATCATCAGTCAGTCTGCTGTAGAACAGATGGGTTTAAAAGACCCAATTGGTAAAATGATTAAGGCAGGGAGGAGTTTTTTTGGAAGAGGGCAGGACTTCCAAATCATTGGTGTGGTTCAAGATATGATAAAAAGATCTCCTTTTGAACCCATCACCCCCTTGATGGTCTTTTCAACGGTGTTTCCGTTGGACTATGTTTTTATCCGATTGGATGAAAATTCCAATTACATGAACTCACTGGTAGCGGTGGAAGAGACCATTGAAGAAGTAGTCCCAGGCTATCCATTTAACTACGAATTTATTGACGACTCTTACGGATTGAAATTCCAATCGGAGGAACGGATCGGAAGTCTGGCCATTCTTTTCAGTCTACTTGCGATCCTCATCAGCTGTTTGGGTCTGTATGGACTTTCAGCTTTTGTGGTTGAGCAACGAACCAAAGAAATAGGGATTAGGAAAGTACTGGGGGCATCTGTGACCAGCTTATGGAGCCTGTTGTCCAAGGACTTTTCAGTACTTGTGGTGATTTCCTGCCTTATAGCGATGCCTATTGCATCCTATTTTCTGAATGATTGGTTGCAAAGCTATGAATATCGAACTACCATGGAATGGTGGATCTATGTCGTTGCAGGATTCATCTGCATGATCATTGCACTGGCTACTGTAAGTATCCATTCCCTAAAGTCATCCATGGCCAATCCTGTTGAATCCCTTCGAGCAGAATAACCCAAAGAAGATGCGACCTCCAAGACTTGCCTACAGACTATTGAATTCATTTTTGAAGAATAAATTCCGTGAAGAAGTTGCCGGTGATTTGGAGGAACGTTTTCTTCTGAAACTTCAGTCAACCAATCGAATGGCTGCTCAGCTTGACTATTGGATTCAAGTCATCAATTATCTAAGGCCGTTTGCAGTTCGGTACCATTTAAGACACTCCATTTCAATGCTGAATCATTCACTTTTAAAAAGTTACCTTTTGATGGCTTTCAGGGTCTTCCGAAAAAACCTGGGACACACATTGGTTAGCGTTTTAGGCCTGGCTGTGGCGCTAAGTTGTAGCTTCTTTATCTACCAGTGGGTGCAGGATGAATGGAGTTACAATCGATTTTTGACGAGCGGGGATCGGGTCGTCAACGTGCTAAACCGAGAGACGCAGACGGATGGAAGAGTGAATACCTATCGCTACTCTCCTTATCGACTAAAAGCTGTTCTTGACAATGAATATCCGATTGTGGAGAAAGCCACAATTCTTTCGAAAGGCAATTGGATGGCATTTGAGATAGGTGAAGAGTGGGTCGAATGGGATGGTGTTGATGCCTCGCCGGAGTTCTTTGAATTGTTTGAGGTACCCTTTATCAAAGGTGGCTTTCAAGAGATGTTTGATAGCGATGAGTCGATTGCCATATCCGAATCTATTGCTAGAACCTACTTTGGCGAAGATTGGGAAAAGAAGGACGTGGTTGGACATCTGATGGTCAATGATCAGGGTGGGACCAATCGAATCATTGGGGTTTATAAGGATTTTCCTAAGCAGTCGACCCTTAAATACAAGTTTGTAGTGCCTTACCGAAATCTCCTCAAGATCAGAAAATACTTGAAAAGTTGGGATAACACGACCAGCCACTTGTATTTGAAACTTCGGGATGGCGTTCCTATCGAGGAAGCAAATAAGCAATTGTTGAATGCAATTATTGACCATAGGCAGGAAGCTTCCGCTGTTGATCGAGAATTATTCCTTCAACCTTTTAGAGACATGTATCTCTATAGCAGAATAGAGAATGGGTCGATCAATGGAGGAAGGATTGAGTATCTAAAACTGTTTTCTGTCTCTGCAATTTTTGTGTCGTTTTTGGCATGTATCAATTTCATGAACATCACGACAGCAAGATCTACTCAGCGTGCCAAGGAAACAGGAGTTCGAAAAGTCTTGGGGGCAAGTAAACAAAGCCTTAGGTCTCAATTCTTAATTGAATCTCTGTTATCTACCATGTTAGCGGCGGTGGTTGCAGCCATTTTCGTGGTTTTACTTGCAGACCCCTTTACCAGCCTGACAGGAAAGGAGCTTTCAATCGCACTATTTTCTTGGATGCACATGCTTTATCTGATCGGATTTGTATTGATAGTAGGTCTATTCTCGGGATTATATCCAGCTTTTGTCATGTCATCCACCAAAATCATACATGCTTTTAAGGGCCTACCGATCAAAGCAGGCAATGGTGCATATTTTAGAAAAGCTCTGGTCATTCTTCAATTCACTATCACCATGATGATGATTATTGGAGCTTTAGTAATCTATCAGCAAGTGTCATTCATTCAATCTAAAAGTACAGGGCTGGACAGATCGAATCTGATTCGTTCCTATACCTACGACATGGATCCTGTGAAAGAATATGCGCG
The DNA here is from genome assembly GCA_964591785.1 of uncultured Roseivirgaceae bacterium. Taxonomy (GTDB): domain Bacteria; phylum Bacteroidota; class Bacteroidia; order Cytophagales; family Cyclobacteriaceae; genus Ekhidna. The sequence continues at coordinate 27,029 of CAZQDI010000004.1, read as the reverse complement.
ATACAAAGAATCACTCATGGCCAAAAAGGGAATCGAAAGTGTAACACTTGCAAATCAACTGCTTATCAACATTAGAAACTCTACCTCTCAGGTAGCGTGGGATTCAAAACTGGAAACCGATGACCTGGCATTTTATGTAATTGATGGGAATCCTGATTTCCTGGAAACAACAAAGATCAGGTTGAAAACTGGTCGAAACTTCAGTTGGGCAATGAAAACAGACACAGCTAATTTTCTTATTAATGAAGCGGCTCAAAGGCTAATGAAAATGGAGGAGCCTGTTGGAGAAAACCTTAGTATCTGGGGAATGAAGGGAAAAATAGTGGGCGTTGTGGAGGACTTTCACAATGCATCCCTGCATAGTGAAATCAAGCCGCTGATCATCAGAAATGATTTGTCGAGTGGCTGGATGGTATTAACGCGTGCTAAAGAAGGAATGCAACAAGAGGCGATTGCATCTCTTGAAGAAGTGTTTTATGAATTCAATAAGAACCGCACATTTTGGTTTCGGTTCATGGAGGATATTTACAGCTCACAATACAGGAATGAGTTACTTATTAAGAAACTGGCTGGGTGGTTTACCGCCATAGCTATGATCATCTCCATGTTCGGTCTACTTTCTTTAGTTCTTTACGCGACTCAACGTAGAACAAAAGAAGTAGGAATCAGAAAGGTATTAGGTGCTTCAGTCGCCCAGGTATATAAAATTCTTTCGCTGGAATATGTCTACTTAATCGCTATTTCTTTGCTCTTGGCTGTTCCGATCAGTGGACTGCTGATGTCTCGCTGGCTGGAGGGTTTTGCTTACCGAATTTCTTTAGATGCCTGGTTATTTGTGGTGGCTGCTGCTGCTTCACTGCTGGTATCGTACCTCGTGATCAGTTACAATACGATCAAGGTTGCCGTTTCAAATCCAGTGAATTATTTAAGAGAAGAGTAGGACTATTAAAGATGAATGATGCTGTAGTCCAACCAATCAAAGGCAAATCCAGAATCGCTTCGCTTGACTTCCTGCGGGGCACGGCCATTCTTGGTATCCTGTTTATCAATATTGAGAATTTTGCATATCCTGATTCCTGGAGTCCTTGGAAATTTGGGTTTGGCGGCCCCGGAGATCAATCGACTCGTTTCTGGGTATATTTCCTTACTCAGGGAAAGTTTGCGACAATGTTCACGCTGCTCTTTGGGGTTGGATTTTATCTTTTTTTGGAACGATTGGAGAACAAAAAAATAGGTATCAGAGCAATGGATATCTATGCCAGACGACTACTTTGGCTATTCATTATTGGTGTTGTTCATGCTTATTTCATCTGGGACGGTGACATCTTGTATCATTATGCCTTATGCGGTTTTCTCCTTTTCCCCTTCAGAAGTTTTAGCAATCGATCTTTATTGGTTTCTATGGGGATATTAATAGGTATTCAGTTTTTCAACTCATATGAGAAGGTGCAAAATCGAAAGGAATCCTATCAAAATTACCTGGAAATCCTGAAGTCCAATGAATCAGATCGAACGGCGCTGGACAACAAAAAGGTTGACTATTGGGAAAGCTTCTTAGGGGAGAAGTACCCTGATACAGCAACTTATCAAGCCCCCAAAAAGACCTATGTTACTGGACTTTTAGAAAGTTACCAATCAATTAAAGTTCGGAAAGGACAGCTGTATTATCAGGGATTCTTATTTCCTTCCTTAATGGTGATGTTGCTAGGCATCTATCTGTACCGTTCCGGGATATTTGTCGATCTGAACGTTTGGAAAAATTATTGGCTAATTACCACCCTGGTCTTACTAACAGGCTTAAGCACCAATTGGCTTAAGTACCAGCACTGGTCGTATGACTACCAGCAACCCATTTTAAGTAACTGGAAGGAACTGACCTTTACAATTCATAAACAACTCTTGGGGGTCGGATACATTTTGTTGTTCAATGGACTTTTTCAGTCTTTTCTGAAGAGAAGAAGGCCAGGAGTTGTATCTAAGATTGGCAGAATGGCGCTAAGTAATTACCTCTTGCAAAGTATCCTGCTTGGATTCCTATTTTATGGATATGGGCTTGGACATTATAATAGGTATTCAAGAAGCGAACTCATAATGCTGGTCATTCTTATATGGATGGTCCAAATTATTGCTACTCAACTTTGGTCAAATAAGCACGAACAGGGGCCAGTCGAATGGGTTTGGAAAAGGTTGACCTACGGCTTGAATCAATCGAGGAAAGGGACGGATTAAAGTAGCCGCTCCCAATAGCCGACATCAATCCATTGATCAAACTTGAACCCTACCTGCTTCAGCTGCCCAACTTTAGTAAACCCCATCCTTTCGTGAAGAGCAATGCTTCCCTCATTGGGTAAGGAAATGCCACCCAAGAGCGCATGGTACTGCTGATCTCTTAGTTTTTCAATAAGTGCTTGATAGAGAAGTTTACCATATCCATTACCCTGATGATCTTTATCGATGTAGACCGTGGTCTCCACCGTTTTTGTGTAAGCAGCACGAGGTTTCCATTGCGTAGCATATGCGTATCCTACTACCCTATTTTCAGCTTCGATTACTAACCAAGGCAGTTGTAATTGATCTTGTATCCGCCTTATTCTCTCTATCATATCTGTTGATGTGACAGCTTCTGTTTCAAAAGTAGAATGGGTATGCTGAATGTAATAATTGTAGATTTCAGCAATGGCTTTTGTATCGGAAATTAAGGCAGAACGAATCATGCAAGAAAGCTAGGTTAACCGGAGTGAAATTGAAACTAACTTTTATCGTTTATTGGATATCTCTTTCCATTTAAGAATTCCCCGATAAAAGTACCTCTCACGAAATAGTGGTAAGAAAACAGGCTAATTGCCGAAGTGATCACTACCACAATTAGAAACTTCACCCCGGAAGGAATGCTCCAGTCCACCACAACAGATGGGACCAGAAGCGTGAATGGCAAATGAATCAAGTAAACCCAATAGGACGAGTCCGATACATATCTCCAGTTTGATGAGTGATCCCCGAAAAATTTGAGAAAAACCCCGGTAAATCCAAAAATTAGTAAATACCCGGAGATTGTATTCAAACCTCCATATAGGATATCATCGAAGTAATCACGAAAGATGAATTTTAGGGTGTAAATGAGAAATCCGCAAATTAGATAAGGAACACCGTTCCTTTTGACCACTGACAGCAGCTCCTGTTTGATGAAAAATGCCCAGCCCATTAAGTAAAATAGCGAGTAGAATAGTAAAACCTTTACATCTGGTAAGAAGGTCAAGGGTGTTGAAGCCCAAAAATCCCACATCCAGACCAAAAGGACGAAGAGGGTAAGGCAAAAAGCAATGAGAAAAAGCCACTGTCTTAGAAACATCCATGAAAAGAGATTGGAAATTACCTGCTTCAGCCTGGTTAGAGATCGCAGCAATATAGCTAAGAGTGTGACCAATAGGGTGATCCAAATGAGGTAATAAAGAAACCAAAGGTGGTAGGTAATCTTGGGCAGCCAACTGAATTCGACAGTTTCCATCATTTGACTCCCAAAAGCCTCGATTAGATTTTCATAAGCATTAAAGATCAAAGGATGTAGCAGTGTAAGAAAAACCACAAAAGGAAGGACAATTCGCCTAAACCGCTGTTTGAGCATTTTGCTGGATCCTCGACCATAAAATAAAAGAGACCCAAAGAATCCGCTGATCATAAAGAATACCGGCATCCGAAAAATATGGATGAATGAGCTGAGGTAGGTAAAAAAAGAGCTAGTGGTATTCGGGTCCTTTGGCCATAGCAAGTCTACTCCTACTGAATAGGACTCCGCTGCATGAAGTACGATGCCCAGCAACATCATGGTGGCACGAAGCGCGTCAAGTGAGTAGATTCTTTCCGGGATATGCATGCACTTTTCCTTTTGAAAAGAGACAGGATTCGAATGGAATGGTTTCCTACATCAAACTTACAAGCCTCTTTGAGGTTAACATCTTATGAAACTAGAGGTACGTACGACGGTCAATGCTTCCCTGGAGCAAGTGAAAGAAGGGTTTACTCGGGAACTCTTTATACAACTCAACCCGCCGTTTCCTCCTGTTAAGCTGCTTGAATTTGGTGGATGCAAGACTGGCGATCGGGTACAGCTGGAACTTAATTTTCTGCTGTTCAAGCAGGTTTGGATCAGTGACATTACGGAAGAAAAAGAAGAAATGGGGAAATGGTATTTTGTTGATCAAGGCACCAAACTTCCTTTTTTTCTCAAAAGCTGGAAGCATCATCATGAGGTAAAAGCAAATGAGAAGGGAACTACAATCGTTGACTCCATTTCTTTTACCACGGGAACCCGCTTGACAGATTTAATAATGTATTTCCCACTCTACGCGCAGTTCCTCTATAGGAAACCTGTTTATAGAAAGCTCTTTAGATAGCCCTGTTAGCATCTTCTTAGAGCTGCACAAATAAAAAAGAAGTATTGAAACATTTATTCGACAAATACGAATTATATATTAAATTCGCTTTTGTCGAATAAATTAAATGATACATAGTATGAAAGGGACCAACCTTGGCGAGCTTGAAGAAATGATCCTATTGGTAGTCGCAAATCTGTACGACAGTGCATACGGAATTGTCATCAAAAGGGAGTTGGAGGAGAAATGCAATCGCGCAATCACGATCAGTACCGTCCATAATGTTCTACAGAGACTGCAGGAAAAGGGATATCTTGAATCAAGGTATAGTGAACCTACCAAAGAACGAGGAGGTAAACGTAAACTACTTTTTAAAGCAACTGCAAGTGGCTTGGCTACTTTAGAGAACGTGAAGGAAATGCGTGAAAAGCTTTGGGCTGGGATTCCAAAAATGGCATTTAAATGAAGCAGCCAGGACCTCCAAAACTTGCCATCCGATTCATCCATCGATTTTTCGAAAATTCTCTTCAGGAATCCATTGAAGGAGATTTGTACGAATTATTCATAGAAGACCTTCAAACCAAAAGTACGCTGAAGGCAAGGTTCAACTATTACTGTAACGTCTTTCTATTTCTACGCTACTACCGACTAAGAAACTCAAACTCAAACACATCAAATAAAATGGGATTATTTAATAGCTACCTGAAGGTAGCATTTAGAGACCTGAGGCGGCACAAGCTGTTCACTGCTATCAACTTATTTGGCCTCATTGCAGGATTTACGGTCTCCTTATTCATGCTTGAATACGTCATGCACGAGGTCAGCTTTGATCGATTTCATTCGAAAGCGGATCGAATCTATCGCGTCATCAACGATCGATATCAACAGGGGGAACTCATTCAGCATGGAAACATCACGTATCCTACCATAGGACGACTGATGAAGCAGGATTTCCCCGAAGTCATTGAAACCACCAGGATGTTGCCAGACTGGAGTCATGTTGAGTTTAAGGACAAGATTCTAGTAACCGAAGAGGTTCTCATTGCGGATGAAAACATCTTTTCCGTCTTTGACTTTAAGATCTTACATGGAGATGCCAGTAAGGCCAATTTAGATGAGGCATTTGAAGTGATCTTAACCGAGTCGTTTGCCCGACGCCTATTAACCAAAAATGAACCATTAGAGACCTTAGTTAATGCGTCCATTGAATTTGACCGTAACGGACCTTCCAAAATCACTGCTATTGTAGCAGATCCTCCACGCAATTCCCAGCTTCAATTTGAAGTCATTCAATCGTACGAAACCTACATTTCATACAATGGGGAGGCTGCAGACAACAGCATGTCCTGGTCGGATTTTTACCACTATCTTCTGGTTGACGAGAACGCAAACATTGAGGCATTAAATCAGAAAGTTGCTGCATTCGGTGAGCACTATTTTGGCGAAGGTGAAGTTTCGGGAACAGTCGAGAAATTTTATCTGCAGCCCTTGATTGGTTCGCACTTTGATCCAACCAATGAGTATGAGATTGCAGAAGTGGTTGACGGAAGGGTGGTTTGGGCGATGCTTGCCATCGCTATCATTATCGTATTGGTTGCCTGGATCAACTTTACCAATCTATCTTCAAGCCGGGTCTTGCAACGCGCAAAGGAAGTAGGAGTTAGAAAATCGCTTGGAGCCAAGAGACGACAGATCGTTACGCAAGTATCTATTGAATCGCTCCTACTGAATTTCAGCTCACTGATCTTGTCCATTGTTCTTTGCATTGGCCTTCAGCCTTACTTTAATGGATATCTGGATTTGTCATTATCTATCAATGATTTGCTGTATGCTTCCGTTTTTGGGATTCCCTTTCCAATCTTTTTTCTCGGTTGTTTCATGCTACTGGTACTACTCATCTCGATTTACCCGGGCTCGATTGTAGCTGCCTTCAGATTGCAGGATGTTATGAAAGGTTCATATCAAACGCGAGGTGAGATCAAGGGCTTTAAACACATGCTGGTGGTTTTCCAATATTGCATTTCGCTGCTTTTGATTGTGGGAGCAATAGGCGTTGGTAAACAGATCAATTACATGATGGAGAAAGACTTGGGGATGTCCATTGAGCAGACCATGGTTATCAATGGTCCAGGGTTGACCCAATGGGACAGCACCTTTATTCCCAAACTTGAACGACTTAAGACAGAATTTACAGCACTTTCTGGGGTATCAAACGCTACTTCTTCCAATAGAGTCGCGGGCAATAAGATGGGTAGAATCTTCAGAATCCATTCTTCCGCAGACCCAGAGGCAAAAAATCTTACCTCCAATTTCACCAATGTAAATCATGATTTTGTCGAGACTTTTGGACTAAAAATCGTCGCAGGCAGAGATTTTGAGCCAACTGACCACAATGCAGACTGGCGGCTTATTCGAAACATTCTCATCAATGAGTCGGCAGTAGATCTATTGAAGTTTGAGTCTGCTGAAGACGCAATCGGTAAGTCTATTTCCTACTGGGATCGAGAATTTACCATCATTGGAGTCGTCAATGATTTTCATCAATTATCCATGCATCATGCCATCGAACCCATCGTATTCAGACCTTCGTATGGCACTTACAATGACTTAATTCTGAAGCTCACAGCTCCGCCTACCGAAGGGTTGCTTTCAGCAATTAATCAAAAGTATCTGGAGACTTTTCCAGACAACTACTACGACTATTACTTTCTAAAGGATCAATTTCTTGCGCAATATGACAATGAGCAACGAGTAAGTAAAATTGTCAATGTATTTACTTTTTTAAGTATTGTGATTGCAGTACTTGGTTTGTATGGTCTCATTCTAATTTCGATATCAAAAAAGACCAAAGAGATTGGGTTGAGAAGGGTATTAGGTGCTGAACTACATCAAATTCTGGTCACGGTTGGTAAAGACCTGCTCGTACTTGTTGTGATTGCGATACTGGTTGGTGCACCCATCAGTTACTTGGTGCTCCAAAATTGGCAGTCCAATTTTGCCTATGCCAGTTCAATCGATATCTCTGTCATCATCATAGCTGCGGTGATGCTACTCTTGTTGGCTATTGGAGTGGTAATGGTTCAAACGCATCGAATTTCAAAGATCAATCCATCGGAATCTCTACGATATGAGTAGCCACGTTCATGCAGCAGCATAAAAGTCAGCGACTGCATGAATTTAACTGCTCTACTCGTCTCTGAGTGATTTTACCGGATCGACTGAGGAGGCCTGGTAGGTCTTGGATAACACAATCAAAAAGGACACCACCAGTACAAACGTGGTGGGGACCGTAAACAACCAGACATTTACATCGATTCTGAATGAATATTGATTGAGCCAGTTATCGATCAGGAAATAAGTCAGCGGAATTGCGATGATCGATGAAATAGCAATCAATGCAATAAAATCTGTTGTCAGCAGCTTAATGATTTCTGTGATACTGGCTCCAAGCACCTTTCTGATTCCGATTTCTTTGGTACGCTTTGCAACGGTAAAAGAAGCAAGTCCAAAGAGTCCTAAACAAGTGATGAGAATGGCAAACCCGCTTAATATGGTGAATATGTCCTGGAACTGTAAATCTGCCCGATATTGCGCATCAAAGTTTTGGTCAAGAAAGAAAAATTCGAAGGGACTAGCAGGGAAGTGATTCAAGTAGACCTCTTCCAATTCGGTCACTTGGGTCAGTACGTCACCTTCGCTGAGTCTGACACTGATGTAATCAGTGTCTTCGGGCTGGTGGATGAAAATCATCGGGATGTGCGATGATTTTACTCCAAGTTGGTGAAAATCCTTGATGACACCCACCAAGGTATTTTCACGACCCCAAAAACTACTTTTTTTGTTAAGGACAGCATTCGGGTCGTTGATTCCCCAGATTCTAAGTGCTTCTTCATTGACTAAAGCAGGAAACTCATAGTTGTTTTTTGAATCAAATCCTTGTCCAGCAATGATTTCCATATCCATGGTATTGAAAAAATTGGAGTCAACCAGGTAAATGAAAAAGTTGTTCCTCAGTTCTCGCGTTTCTTCATTCAACTGGATATTTGTTGTACTGCTCATGTTAGCGGTAGGCAGACCGGGTACGGTAGAAGAGAGCCCTACTTCTTCAAAAGAGGTATGCTGTTGCAAGCTTGTCTGAAAGGACTGAATACTTTTTTCACGCCCTTCAGGAGGTGGGGAACTGATGACAATGACTTTATCCGTATTCATACCCAAGTCTTTGGACAGCATGAAGTCCAATTGCCTGTTTGCTGTAAAGGTCTGAATCAACAGGAAAGTGGCAATAGCAAATTGAGTGATTACCAAGATCTTTCGCAAGAGGATGCCTTGGCTCGAATGAGAAAAACGGCCTTTCAGCACTTCCAATGGCTTGAAAGATCCCAGTGCAAACGCAGGAAAGATTCCTGAGAGGAATGTACTGGCCGCTACAAGAATTCCGAAAATCCCCCATATCTCCATATCCTGTAGGATGCTCAGCGACTGGGGAAGTCCGGCAAGCTGCCTGTAATTATCAAAAATGGCTGCGATTACTACAACCGACAATAAGCCAGAAAATGCATTGAAAAGCACCGATTCCACAAAAAACCTCAATCGAAGTTGTGCAACGGATGAACCAATGACTTTACGAATTCCAGCCTCTTTGGCTCGATCCATTGCCTTTGCTGTCGATAGATTGATGTAGTTCAGGATAGCAATAAGAATCACCAAAAGGGCTACGCTAAATAGAAAAAGCACTAGCGTGGCACTGCCATTTTGCTCTGGTTCATAAGACTTGTCTGAATACAGATGTATGTCAGCTATTTTCTCCGAGACAATTCGTTCATCAGGCATGAAATCTTGTTCTCGGAGTCGATCCGATAGTTTGGCAAGTTGATTGATAAATTGAGGGTATTTACTGGCCTCAGTAAGCTTAAAGTAAGTGAATGTATCGTTGCTGTTCCATACATTTTCTCTCTTGTCAAGCGTGCTTTTCATGGAAGCATAGGAGAGTAGAATATTGAATTTTAAGTGGGTGTTTGGTGGACTGTCTTCCACCACACCTGAGATCCTAATTGTGCTGTTTTCGTTCACTTCAATTACTTCTCCGACCACATCAGTCCTTCCAAAAAACTTTCGTGCGGTAGAGACGGTCAGAACCATCTGACCTGGCTTTGAGAGTGCTGTCTTGGGGTCTCCCTCCAACAATTGATAACCAAACATTGACAAAAAGGAAGGATCCACTGCAAGTGCTTTAGGCTCTTTAAAAACGACGCCATTGATCTTACCTCCAAACTCAAAATCATAAGCTCGGGTAAAATCATCTACTTCAGGGAACTCGTCCTTGATCATTGGACCGAGGTTGTGATAAGTTTCGCAATCCTGATCGATAACTGTCTCGCCATCAAGGTAGTCGATGGTGATCCTGACGACCTTGTCAGCCTCTGGATTGTACGCTTCGTAGCTTTGCTCGTACCTTACGTAAAACAAAATGAGGATGGCAATAATAAATCCTGCCGAAAGCCCCAATATATTGATCGCACTGTACAGCTTTTCCCGTTTCATGATGCGAAGAGAGGTTCTAATGTCATTTCTAATCATACCGTAATAATTGAGTTTTTGTCTTCGTTGGATGGGGCGTAGAATTGGTCTTCGAAAAAACCGAACCACATTCCATATGTATCTTCTTTTGGCCCTAGGTACTCCGAGCTTTCTCGCGTCTTCCTCAAACTGCTCATCCATATCGCCGAGAATTTGTTCTTCCAGATCAGGATTACAATACCACCGAAAAAGTTTTTGTGCCCAATATGGTGGATGAATCCTATTCATCTTTCAATGAATGCACCGGATTCACGCTTGCCGCCTTGATTGTTTGAGTACTCATGGTGAGCAACGCAATGATCAAAGCAATGACTCCCGAACCAATGAAAAACCAAATGCTGAGGTCGATGCGATAGACGAATGACTCAAGCCACTTATCCATCATGAAGTAGCTGATCGGCAAGGAAAGCAGAATAGCGATGGTGATCGTTTTAGTAAAATCGCCAGAAAGTAGAATCACTAACTTCATCACACTTGCTCCAAGTACCTTTCGAATGCCGATCTCTTTTTGTTTTCTTTCGGCTGTGAATGCGACCAGACCGAATAGGCCCAGGCATGAAATGAGAATGGCAATTGCAGCAAAATAGGATGAAAGGTTCGCGACCTGTTGTTCTGATTGATACAATGCATCGTACTCCTGATCGAAGAACTGAAAATTGAATGAAAGTGATGGGTTGTAGGTTTGATATAGCTTTTCAACTCCTTCGATAGTTTGAAAGGTGCTGCCCGGCTTCAGCCGAACTACGATAGTGGAATGTTCCGGGTAGATTTGGAAAAAGCAAGGCTTGATTGCTTCATGCAGAGATTCAAAATGAAAGTCTTTGACTACGCCAATGACTTCACGAGTCTGACCCCATAGCACGATAGGTTTTCCTACCGCATCCTCCCATCCGATGGCTTCAAGAGCTGTTTCATTGAGTATGATCTTGGAAGCATTGTCACCTAACTCCTTTGAGAAAGGACGGCCCTCAGCCATCTCCATTCCAAACGTTTCGATGAGCCCGTAGCCGACTTCAAGATTCCCAAATCGGATTCTTGCATCGGGATCTTTACCTTCCCAATTCAGGCCTGTCGTTTTGCCCATTCCTCCGAGCAGGTCGTGACTGAAGCCTGCTGCATTCACGATACCGGGTAATTTCTTTACATCATTGACAAACACCTGCGATTTATCGCTAAGGTTACCGTCAGCATTGAAATAGATGACCTGTTCTTTGTCAAACCCAAGGTTTTTGTTTTGAACAAACCTGATCTGTGAAGAGACTACCCAGACAGACGTAATTAATATGACCGAAGCACAATACTGCAAAATGACCAAACCTTTTCGTGCCCACAAATCACCGATTGTCCCCGAAAGCTTTCCCTTAAGTATTGCAATTGGATCAAACCCGGACAGGTATAACGCAGGGTAGCTTCCTGCAAGCAAGGTGGTGACCGCTAAAATGAGCAAAGAAAACCACAGCAGGGAATTACTGAGAGTAAAGGAAAGTGACTTACCTGTCAGTTCGTTGAATGGATCAACCAGAATGAACACCAACACATAAGCTCCTATGATGGAAAGAAAAGAAAGTACTAAGGTTTCTGTAAAAAACTGTCCGATCAAAGACGCACGCCGCACGCCCATGGCCTTTTTTACTCCAATCTCTTTCAATCTACGAGAAGCCCTCGCCGTGGATAGATTCATGAAATTGATGCATGCAATCAATAGAACAAGAATCGCGATGATGGTAAAAAGACGTACATATTGCATTCGTCCTGGCAATGGAATTCCATTTTCATACTGACCGAAAAGGTAGCGATCAGAATATTTTTGCAGGAATAGCGTATGTGGATAGTTTTCTTGTCTTGTTTCTGCAAACCTCTTCACCTGCTTATTTAGTTGATTAGCGGATGCATCTCTTGACAGCACCACATAGGTGCTTGGATCGCTATTTCTCCAATCCCGGATGTGCGGATGCCTTTCCAGAAAAGTTTCTAACGTAAAGACCAGATCGAATCGTTCGGAGCTGTTTGTTGGCAAGCTTGAAAACACTCCCGAAACAATGAAATCCATTTCCTTGCCATTGTAGAGCCAGGTGACCAGCTCTCCTCTGGGGTCAATGTCCTTTCCGAATAGTTTATTTGAGAATTCCTCTGACAGGACCACACTCTCCTTTTGGATCAGAACTTCTTCCTTACTTCCAACCTTCAATGGAAATGAGAACACCTCAAAAAACGAAGGTGAGGCATATTGCTCAAGTGCCTTAAGTTGATTGCCATCGTATTCAATGATCCCATCTGATCCGTAAGATCCAGCGGGAACGACGGAAGCCATTTGCTGGATTGCTGGAAAATCTTCTAGCAGTGCTTGCCCCAACAATGCGGGAGTGGGCTCAATGGTTTCTACTTTGCCAATTAAGTTGATGTTTTGCATGACCTGATAGAGTCGGTCGCTGTTGGTGTGGAACTTATCCATATTCCATTCATCACTTACCCACAAGTAAATGAGTAACGCACATGCAAGACCGCTTGAGAGTCCGATAAGATTGATCGCGAACGAAGTTTTGAACCTTTTGAAACTTCGAAAGGTAAGTTTGATGTGATGCTTAAACATAGTCATAGCGTTGAGTTTTTGAGTTGTGTAAAATGGTCTGACAATGCCTTTTCTGAAAAAGCGAAGTACATTCCACGCAAATCGTCCTTTAGCCCTGACCCTTCCAAACCTGGTTAGATCTTCTTCAAATTGCTCTTCCAGGTCGCCAAGGATTTGTTCCTTTAGTCTTGGAAGGCAATACCAATTAAAGAACTTCTGTGCCCAATATGGAGGCCTTGATCTATTCATTTCGCAGTGATTCTGCAGGGTTAGTGAGAGACACTTTTATTGACTGAGAAGAAATGGTGGCAAACGCAAGTAAAATAGCACTTACTCCTGCTGCCAAGAAAATCCACCATTCGACCTCTATACGGTACGAAAAGTTTTGCAACCATCTGTCTGAAAGAACCCAGGAAAGAGGAGTGGCCAGGGCAAAAGCCAATGTAACCAGGCCCATAAAGTTCTTACTAAAAGTGATTACGATATGGCCCATCGTGGCACCCAATACTTTTCGAATCCCAATCTCCTTGATTCGTTGGCTCACATTAAAGGCCGCTAAACCAAAGAGCCCAAGGCTGGCAATGGTAATCGCCAGAATGGTAAAGAAACCAATAACTTCAGCCTGTCGCATGTCTTCTTTGTACAGACTATCAAACTTGTCATTCACGAATTGAAATTCAAATGGAAAAGAGGTAAAGGGTGTAATCACCTCCTCCATATATGCCATGGTTTGCTGTACATTTTCAGGTTGTACCTTCACAGAGATGTAGCGTCTATGAGTCTTGTTTCCAATCATCAGAGGGGCCACAGGTATGTGCATGGAATGCATATGAAAGTCTTTCACTACCCCTACCACTGTTTTTCTTTCATCGATTTCGTTCACAAACTGCTTGCCGATCGCTTCCTCAGCCGTCCAGCCCAATGCTTTTGCGGCAGTTTCATTCAAGACAAAGTTGAGTTTTTCTTCATGGTCCTGTTCGTTGAGAAATCTACCAGAAAGGAGTTCCAACTCATAGACCTCAAGAAATGCAGGATCCGCATACAATCGGTAGATGTTGCCTCCCGAGCGGTCATTTCTTAAGAAGGTGCTGGATTCAATATTTGTTGGCAGGTGACTGCTGAAAGTGATCGACGAGGTGAGTGGATTCGATTCAAATTCCTGACGAAGGATCTCAATTCGATCTCGGACATCCCGATTACGTATTTCATAGGTCATGATCTGGTCTTTCTGAAAACCCAGTTCTTTTTGGTCGATGTAGCGCATCTGTAGGTAGACCACGATGCTCAAAGTGATCATTATGATAGAAATTACGTATTGAAGAATGATCAAAATTCTTTGTAGAATGTTCCCGGAACCACTAATCTGAATTTTTCCCTTCAAAACCAAAGTTGGTTTTAACGAAGACATGAAGAGTGCCGGGTAACTTCCCGAAATCAAACCGATCAAGAGGGCCACAACCAGCAATGTGGGAATGAGATTTAGGTCGTAGATCATTAAGATACTTAACTCTCGTTCCACTAACCTTCCAAACAAGGGTGTCACGGCTTGCAACAGCACCATACCCAAAGCAAGTGAGAGAAAGGACAGAAACGTGGACTCCAGTAAAAACTGGAAGATCAATTGTCTTTTTTCCGCTCCGATCGCCTTCCTCAAACCAACCTCTTTGGCTCGTTTTACCGACCGCGCAATCGCCAAATTCATGTAGTTGACCGCAGCCAAGGCAAGAACCACGATGGCGATCAGTGCAAAGACATGTATTTGGCGGCCGTTCCCTTTGACGCCAAAGTCTTCATTGACATTCGCTCGCAGGTGAAGCTCTTCTAAGGGAGAGACCAGGTAGGTACTCGGGATGTTGTTCTGTCCCCAATGCTCGTCCACGATCGATTGGATTTTCCCTTCGAACACTTCAATGTTCGTCTGATCTTTGAGCGTGAAGAAGGTATAGTAAGAGTTGCCATTCCATTCGGTTTTAGCTAATTCTTCCAGGTAGTAGTTGCTGTTCCTGATGCTGAGAATGCAGGTAAACATGAGGGTGGTATTGGATGGAAGATCTTCGATGACACCGGTGATGTAAGCCTCTCTATTGCCCCAGAAAACTATTTTTTGACCCATTGGGTCTTTGTCACCAAACGCCTTTTTTGCAAAAGATTCGGTTACAATGGCCCCTTGCTTATCCTCGAAAGCAGATCCTGCGTCTCCCTTTAGAAAACGGTGAGCGAACACATCAAAGTAGTTTTCATCGGTGAACAGCACATCTTCCAGGTAATTTTCATTGGAACAGCTTAGAAGCGTATTGTACAAGTCCATGCTGGTGGCCCCTTCTACTTCCGGATATTTCGCCATCAGAGTGGAAGGAAGTGCGGCCGGAGTGACCGCCCAAAGATCGCTCCCTAAAGAAAAATTAGTTTCTTGCCGCTGATAAATATTATAAATGTTGCTGGCATTCGGATAATGCATGTCATAGGACTGCTCGTATTGCGTGTAAATAGAAATGAGCATGAAGGCGGTAATTCCAATTGCAAGCCCTCCGATGTTGATACTGGTATAAAGCTTCTGGCGAACAAGACTTCTCCAGGTAATTTTGAAATAGTTTTTGAACATGCCGTAGTAGTTGAGTTTTTGACTTGTATAAAAAGGTTTGATGATGCCCTTTCGAAAGAAGCGAAGGACATTCCACGTAAACTTTCTGCGTGCTTTCGACGATCCGTATTCCTTGAGATCTTCTTCAAACTGTTCCTCCAGATCTCCAAGGATTGATTCCTGGAGCTGAGGTCTTGCGTACCACTTAAAAAAGCGTTTCGGTATGGTGGGAAGTTTACTCACTGTGTAGCAGAAATTCGGCTATATCTTCTGAAATTGAAGCTGAGGAGCCAGTTTCCAAAGACTGGTCCGTGCATCTTTCATTTCCTGAAGAAGCACTTTACCAGCATTGGTGATTTTGAAGTAGCGTTTCTTTCTACCGCCTCTTTCTTTGGTCGCACCGCCCATAAACGACTCCAAAAATCCTTTTTCTTCTAACCGATACAACGTGATGTGAACAGAGCTAAGATTGACCTCTCTTTTTTGATGGTCAAGGATCGCCTTCACGATGGTATTGCCATACGCATCGTCTTCGAGGATCAGGACCATGGTCAAGATCAACTCTTCGAATTCGCCCAAATAATTTGTTCTACCCATTATTATTGAATTTGTAAAACAAATATACGGAGTATTTCTATTTAAGTTGTAAAAGAAATGTATTACGACTCATCCCGACTATTCGACACTTCGGTAAATTCTCCTAATTAAAGTGGAGAAAGAACAACATTTTAGTTGAAATGTTAACTACTGAAGTCCAATGAAAAAGTACCTTCCGTTTTTTCGGTCCTGTCCTCTTCTTATCGCGCTGGTGGCCGGCCAATCTCTGTATGGTCAACTGTTTGTAGAAAAACAAACCCGTCATCGTTTTGCACAGAACCTCATCGGATTCGATGTTCAAACGAGTATGGGTGGGAATACGTATTACCAAACTTCAGAGGGTGATTTCAATCGACTCAGCTTGCCGTCTACTAGTCGGGCAAGGGTGATCATTGGTGGATTACATTTTTGGGGACATGCTGATTTTCACATCGCTATTCCCGTGATGTTCCCAAATCTTGAGACTAATAATCAGGACATTTTTTTTACAAGCGGAGTAGAGACGGTCTTTAAGTACTACCCCTGGCAGTTGGAGTCAAAAAAAATACGTCCTTACCTGGGCGTATCTTTATCTCCTTACTACTATGAACAGGATAATGGAAATCTGGACTTCGGAGCTGGGCAACAACTTTCTCATGTCTCGGTCCCGCTCATGGCAGGCTTCTCTTATTTGAGCAAGAAGAAAATTCTTGAGGCAGGCGTCACTTGGAATTATGCTAACGACCAAGAGTATTATCTGACGAGAACGCAATCACGAACCATCAATACACCCCCTCTTTTTGCCACAGTTGCGCTGAAGTTCTTTTTTGACACGACGGTAGGTGCTGAAGAAAGTTGGGAATCCGGTCGAACGAAGGAGTGGATCGATGGTTTAGCAGAGGAAGGCAAGTTGGATGGATTTTTTCTTAGTGCTGGACTTTCTTCTGCCTGGTGGATGGGAAGATCTTCGTACAATGAGGAAAACAGTCCTTATATCAAAAATTATGGAATTTCCCTGATGGGAGATTTTGGATTAGGATATTACTGGCATAACCCCGATCTCAATTTGGTACTGAATTATCGAGGGTATGGAGCTTCTTCCACTGCTTATGGTACCATACAATCGCTAAAAAGAAGATCTTACGGGTTTGAACTTACCAAGTATTTATTGGACTATCATGGATTTGATCCATTCATCGGGCCGGTCGTAACTTATGAAAGACTTTCTTTTAAGGAGAGTTTCGAGGGGGTCCGTACGCAGAATGTTGAAGAGCTTAAAGTAAGCTGGGGAATTACATTTGGCTGGGACATTCGTCCTGACCGTAACCAATCCATCATCTTACGAACAAATCTCCGGTGGTTTCCAACGCTCGATTTGGCAGTAGAAGATGCAAATACCATTTCCTTTGATAACATCGAATTCAATTTTATTCAACTTGTTGTTTTTCCCAACCGGTTGTAATTCAAACAAAAAGCAAAGAAGGTCATTAGTTAGACATGAACAAGAAACTGTTTTTGCTAAATGTCTTATCTGTTCTGCTCGTCTTATTCGTGAACTACTACTCACAAACGGGCCGTATTAATGGGAAAACGATTGGATCGCTAAGTAATGAGTATGCCAATTTGTTTACTCCTGCCGCGTTTACCTTTTCCATTTGGGGGCTCATTTTTTTAGGGCTGATAGGATTTATTTGTTTTCAGGGGGCTTCCCTACTTAAGACAAGTAACCTATCGAGTTATTTCGAGCACCTGGGGTTATTCTTTGCGTTAGTCAATCTTGGGAATGCCCTGTGGGTCATCGTTTGGCTATATGAGCAAACGCTTATTTCTGTGCTAGTAATGACCGGAATGCTGGTAGGGCTGATTATTCTACTAAATCGAGTCTCAAATTTTATTGGAGACCTTTCTTCTATTCCCAGGTTCTTTATCGTTGGCCCGATCGCCATCTATGCCGGGTGGATTACAGTAGCTACCATCGCTAATTTTTCCGCTTACTTGAGCAAAATTGGCTGGGATGGTGGATTTATTTCTGAGGACCTCTGGACTGCCATGATGATCGTTGTTGCCGTCTTGATAAACATCTACGTCACGAGGAAGAGATCAATCAATTCGTTCTCGTTGGTGGGTGCCTGGGCACTTTACGGAATCTATTACCGACATGCATCTTCTTACCAGTTGATTGCACTAACAGCGCTTTCAGGGCTGGGTGTCCTTTTGCTAAGCATCTTGATCAGAACCCTGAAAACACGTCGTGCATTTCTTAAATGAAAACCCGGAATGAAGTCATTCGTCTCGTAGTGATACCACCGGATTCATATTAGCAGCTTTGATGGTCTGGGATCCCACGGTGATCCAGGAGATCAATACTGCAGCCACAGCAGCAATTGCGAAGAGTCCCCAGCTCAATGCTGCACTATCTGCATAGTTTTCCAACCACTTAGATCCTAAGTAGTAACTGATGGGCATTGCCACGATCAGTGCAAGGAATACTGCTTTAGTAAAATCATATGTCATGGAGACGGCCAGTTTCATACTTTCGGCACCCAGGACTTTCTTGATGCCGATCTCCTTGACTTTGCGTTGCACTTGAAAGACGGTCAAACCAAAAAGACCCATGCAGGAAATCAAAATGGCTAAGGCAGCAAACAATTTAGACAGTTTGGCTACGCGCATCTCTGAATGGTACATTGCTTCATAGTCCTGATCCACAAAACCAGGTTCGAAAGGATAGTTGGGATTAAAATTTTTGTAAATCGATTCCAGTCGTTCGATGGCTGCCAACTCCTTTCCACTTTCCAGCTTCACTATGACATAATGAGCCAGCTCAGGCTTGTAAAAAAACATAGCAGGCTCCATGGGATTGTGTAGAGATTCTGTGGTGAAGTCTTTCACAACGCCAATGATTTCTTTTTTCCCGGTATAGTGTTCCACAGTCTGTCCGATGGGATCTTCCATTCCCATGAGCTGGATCGCAGTTTCGTTGAAGATGACGCTGTTTTCTTCAGCGTGCAATGCATCGTCAAAGTTTCTACCTGCTACAAACTCCAGACCTAGTATTGAAATGGAGTTGGCGTCACCATTGTTTTCCCAAAAAGAAACTTGCTGATCTTCTTCTTTGCCTACCCAATTAACACCTGCGGTTCTGTTTTGCATCTCCGGTCCTACTGAAAAAGCACTTCGTGAAGTTTCAAGAACCCCCGGGATGTTCTCAAGTTCAGCAATAAATGCCTTGTCATCTTCGAAAAGTCTTCCTTCCCGCAAAAAGTAGAGCAAATTATCCCGGTCATATCCCAGGTTTTTATTCAATGCATAGTCCATCTGCTTGCTCACAATCAGGGTTCCAATGATCAGAAGGATCGATAAAGTAAACTGAACAAAGACCAAGGCTTCCCGACCGAAAGCCCCACTGAGCTTTCTACTGGTGAACTTTGTTTTGAGTGCCGAAATAGCTTCCAGGTTTGACAGGTGTAATGCAGGATAGAGCCCTGCGATCAGTCCAACGGTTGGGATAAATAACAAGGCAAGCCCAACAATGCTTAAGTCAGCCACGAATGAAAGCTCTTTTCCTACCAGTAGATTAAAGGGTTCCATAAGGACAGCCACCAATAAGATGGCGATAAGCATGGATAGTGAGGAAAGCAAAAAGGACTCACAGAAGAATTGAAAGATCAGGTTACGTCTGGAAGCCCCAAAGGACTTCTTGACACCGATCTCTTTCGTTTTGAGTGTTGCAAAGGCAGTGGATAAGTTGATGAAGTTGATACAAGCAATCAATAGGATAAACACCGCCACGACAATGGCCAGGTTGACGTACTCGATTCGTCCGCCTGCCTGCACCCCATTCTCGTACTTTCCATACAAATACTGGTCTGAAAAAGATGCCAGAAATAATTGGACCTGATCATTTTCGACGTTCTTCTGAAATATCTCATTGATCTTAGTTTCGGCGGACGCCTTTTGATCTGGATCCATCCGAACCAGGACCCTTCCATAGAAATTACCCCAGCCTTTGTAGGTGATTAACTCATCGTGATAGTACACCCAGGGTAAGATAAACTCGAAAGGTTCCGAGGTCTCTGGACCCATATCTTTCAATACTCCGGCAACTCGAAAGGTCTTCTCTGCCGTCCAAAAGTGCCAATTGATCATTTCACCCACCACATCTTCCTTTCCAAAGAGCTTGTTAGCAAGGGATTGTGTAATCAAGATATTGGATGGATCGCTCAGGGCATTGCGGTCCCCGGACACCAGGGGATAGTTGAGCATCTCGAGATAGTCCTCATCCGAGAATCGCCCATCAACCTTAAAACCTCTATTTCCGACACTTAAGGTGTATTCATGGACGTCGGTTGTTACAGAAGCCTGTACGGCTTGCGGAATCTGAGATTCGATTTCAGGTTCCAGCAATCCAGTCACCCCTTTCCATACTCGGGTGTCTGTTGCACTTAGAAATTTTGAGTAAACCTGGAATAGCTGTTCAGGATCGTTATGAAAGCGGTCTTTTTCCAATTCATCATTGATCCAGAGTACGCTGAATAAGACGCAAGTCAGGCTTGTGATGAGTCCAATGAGGTTGATTCCGAAGACCGTTTTATGCCGCAAGAAACCTCGAAATGTAATGAGTAGATTGTGTTTTAACATACCGTAATAATTGAGTTTTTGAGTACCTTCTAATCGTTTAATAGCAAATGGGCGAAGAAAATTGAGCACATGAAACCAAAAGAACAGCGTCCGTTTCCATCCCGGCAATTCGACCAGTTCCTGGTAATATTCATAGAGATCACCTGAGATTTCTTCAAATAAATCCCCCTTGATGAACCACCTCAACACGTGATCAGCAGCCCTTAAAATCCTTGGATCCTGAGTTGACATCCTCTTATCCTTTGACTTGTTGGATCGCCATTTCTGGTATCTTCCCCCAGAGAGAGACTTTGGCGTCTCTGCTTTTTTCGAGGATGCTTTTACCCGCTCCGGTGATGGTAAAGAGTCGTTTCCTACGCCCTCCCCTAAGATCCGATGCACCCCCTAACGCTGACTCGATAAATCCCTTTTTTTCAAGTCTGTTTACTGTACCGTGCACCGCCCCAATCGTCACTGTACGTTGGGCGTGCTCCTTGAGTGCATGACGAATGGCCAAGCCATAGGCGTCCTCTTTCAACAACATAATCATGAGAAGCACCAACTCCTCAAATTCACCTAAATGTTCTTTGCTCATCGCTATTTATTCTATTTAGTAGAACAAATATACGGAGTGTACTGTGATTTGTTATATAAAATAGATTAAATAAATAGTTTTGTTCGTTTCCTGGCTTATAGATGGGTTTTTATTCGTCTTTGATGCAATTGACAGGATTTACGGAAGCGGCTTTCCATGTTTCATATCCTACTGTAACGCCTGCAATGAGAAGCGTCAGGATCGTACCTGAGACGAAAAACCAACTACTGAGATCGATGCGATATGTAAAGTTTTCTAACCATTTGCCTAAAAGAAAACTAGCCAAAGGCACCGATAGCAGGATGGCTATTAGCAGCATCTTCATGGTGTTTGAGCTTAGCAGCAGTACAATGTTGATCCGACTTGATCCAAGCACTTTTCTAATTCCTATTTCTTTGATCCGTTGTTGTGTAATGAAGGTAGTCAGGCCGAATAGGCCAAGGCATGAGATCAGTATGGCAATGACTGCAAACCACGTCGATAGTGTGGCCACTTTTTGTTCAGCCTGGTAGAGTTGGTTGTATTCATCATCCGCAAAATTGAATTGAAACGGGAGGCCGGCGTTGTACTCTTTGTAGATACTTTCCAGTTTACTCAGGGTTTCCAGTTCATTTCCGGCCTGCAGTCTTACTACGATGGTCGTCGCATCGGCGGGTTCGAAGATGAGGAACATGGGTCGAATGGGTTGGTGCAGCGATTCAGAATGGAAATCTTTGAGGACGCCGATGATTTCACGATTTCCCCGAATATTCACGACTTTCCCAATTGGGTCTTCAATCCCCATTTCCGCAATGGCAGTCTCGTTCAATATGATTTTTGAATCCTCATTTGCATAATCCCTGGAAAATGAACGCCCTGCCTTCAATTTCAGGCCAATGGTTTCAATGTAGTCATAGCCCACTCGTGTGAAGATAAATTGTATGAGCGGTTGTCCCGGTCGCGGGTAGCCACCGCAGGAATTATCCGCTACGGAAATTCCTCCTTCTAAGATGGTGGAGCTGCGCACACCAGGTAAGCTACGGACCTCAGTGAGGAACGGGTTTACGTTTTCTATCAGTCCATCATCCTTTGCGATGGTGATGATATTATCCCGATCGTACCCAAGATTTTTGGTCTGCACAAATTCCAACTGCCTGCTAATGGTCAGCACAGAGAAGATCATCACCATAGAGACGACGAACTGAAAGATGATCAGTCCTTTGCGAATAGAAACTTCAGCAAAGGAGCTTTTGATCTTTGCTTGCAAGGCATTGAGCGGCGACAGGCGTGACAGGAACAGAGAAGGATAAGCCCCCGCCAATAGGGAGGTAAGGAATCCGACTACAGCGAGCATACCGATCAATTGTAGGTCGACTCGAAGCACCAGAGACTTGCTCGTGGCAGCGTTGAATCCCGGCAGTAATATCCAAACCAGGAGCAACGCCAGCAGCATGGCGTTGGACACCAACACTCCTGCTTCTAGAAGATACTGGCCAGCGATGACGGCACGACCTGTTCCAAAAACCTTTTTGACTCCAATTTCCTTGGCTCGTCTGGCAGCTACCGCAGTAGATAGATTGATAAAGTTGACACAGGCGATGAGGAGAATAAGGACTCCGATAACGGAAAATAGATAAACATAGGAAATTCTGCCTCCGGCAAGCTCCCCGTTTTCATAGAGGCCATGCAGGTAGCGGGTGCTGTATCGTTGTAGGTGCATCCGATATACCCTGTTGGTTTGTTGACCTCCGTAGACTTCATCCATCTTCTTGACATAGAAGGCATTTAGCTTTTTCTCAAAAGCACGAATGTCGATGTCCTTGGGTAGCTTGATGTAAACAGCCGGATTGTTGCTATCCCAGGATCGCAACGACTGATCTTTTCCGTCGACAAAGCGACTGTTGGAAAGGAGAAAATCGTATGATTCAGAGGAGTTGAGATCGGAATGATCAAATACGCCGGTAACCAGATAGTCCGACTCATATTCAATGTCTCCGTCTGTATTGTCAACCAGGTGGAGCCGCTGTCCAACGGCATTCGCTCCAGGAAAGAAGTAGTCTGCCAATCGTTTGGAAATGACGACGGACTCTTTGTCTTTCAGTACATGCCGCTCATCTCCCTGAATCAGATTGAAAGAGAAGATCTCAAAATACCTTTTGCCAGCAAAGCGGCCTTCTGCTTTTATTTTTTTGCTTTCCGAGGAAAGGACAGCATAGGAAAACTCCTCGACCACAGGGACAGCCATTTCCACTTCTGGAAAATTTTCCAGCAAAGTTGGCGCCAGTAAAATAGCATTGGAATAGGTGGTAAATGTTGTTCGGCCATCAACGAGAATCGAACGCATGACCTGGTAGATCTGGCTTTTTTGTGCGTGAAACTGGTCTTTTTGCAACTCATCGTTGACCCACAGAAAGATCAAAAGAAAAGAAGTCAGTCCGGCAGAAAGGCCTAATAAATTGATGAAAAAGGAATGTCTGTAACGTTTAAAATTCCTGAAAATGATGGTCAAATTGTGTTTTAGCATGCCGTAGGTATTTAATCTGTAAGTGCCACTGGTAGGCTTGATAATGTCTTTTCGAAATAGGATGAGTACATCTTTGATGAATAGGAGGTCCGCCTTTCTTTTCCCCAGCTCGGCTACCCGTTCCACATATAACTCCATGAGGTCTCCTTCAATTGGTTTGAGCAACCTGGGATGGCAAAACCATCGGAAGAACCGGAGAAAAAATCCAGGCGGTTGACTACTCATCTTTGAGTGAGTTTACCGGGTTTTGCCTTGCGGCACGATACGTTTGCGAGCCAATCGTGATCAATCCCAGAAGCAGGATGAGCGAAGAACCGACCAGCACCGTTTCGAATCCAAAATCAACCCGATTGGGTAGATTTTCCAGCCACAGACGATTCGCAAAGTAGCTGAGGGGTGCGGCGATGACAACGGCAACAGCCAAGAGCCTCAAGAAGTTTTTAGATAAAATCAGCACGATGATGAATTCGCCGGCACCTAGCACCTTTCGGATGCCTACTTCCTTGGTTTTTCGCTCTGTGGTGTAAGTAGCCATGCCAAACAGTCCCAGGCATGAGATCAGAATTGCAAGAAATGAGATGTACCCGATGATGGTGACAATGTCGAAAATCGCCAAGTTGGTATTAGCTAGCTCGTTGTCGTAAAAATCGTACCTGAACTCATGAATGGGATCAAGACCTTCCCACTTTTGCTGGATGTTTGCAATGGTTCGCGTGGGGTTCCCAGGAGACAGTCGCACATTCAAATAATTGAAACTGCTCGGATCGTAACGTAAGCAGAGAGGCCTGATGTCATCGCCATTGATGAGAAGAGACGCTCTAAAATTCTGCACCACACCCACGATCTGAACCGCCTCGTCATTTTTTCGCTGCCAAACTTGTCCGATGGCGGCATCAGCATCGGAGTAACCGAGTTTTTCCAGCGCAGATTCGTTGATGATGATGGATTGCCCGGACAGCCCCAAGGCTGTCAGGTCCCGTCCTTTGATCAGGGTAAGGCCAAGGTTCTCCACAAACGCCTCATCAACTCGGAAGCTCAGTAAGGTGATCGGTTCTTCTTCAAGGCCGGGAGCGATAAGCTCATCTACATTGGTAATACCCGTTGCTGGAATGTAGTCACAAGCCGAAATGGCTTTTACTCCTGCCACACTGCTCAGTTCATTTTTGACCAACTGATAGTCGTTGCTTTGTAAGGGTACGTTGATAATGTTTTCTGCATTGAATCCATATTCGAAAGAGGTATAGTGCTTGAATTGATCGTGGATGACCAGCGACGTCACGATGAAAACGATGGATACAACGAACTGACTCACATTCAGAATCTTCTGCATGCTCCACTTTTTGGTGGAGGTTTTAGTTGACTTCAGCGCCTGGATGGGCTGCTTTCGCGATAGTAAGATCGCCGGATAGGTGCCTGCCAGCAAACCGATGAGCACCGCAAACGCAACGAAAGTGACGATCACTGAACCTGAAGTATAGAGTTCGAAATTCAAGTATTTATTGAACCAAAGCTTCATAAAAGCCTCTTTGGTAAAATAAAGCAGGACGATTGCCAGTGCCAGCGCGATGAAAACCGTCAGTACCGATTCTGTCAGAAATTGAAGTATTAGCTGCTTTCTCGAGGCACCAGAGACCTTTCTGACCCCGATTTCCTTCATCCGAGTGAGTGACCTCGCCACCGATAAGTTGGTGTAGTTTAAGCACGCCATCACCATGATCACCATGGCCAATATCGATAAGATGTAATAGCCCATCACAGGAAGACGAAAGGTGGGTTCGTTGTTAATGATTCCGCCCGGAGTGATTTCACCTAGCTTCTGGCTGGAAAAGGCGAAGCTGTCCAACTCTTCCGAAGCAGCATATTGGATTTCTGAAATACTGGCTAGTGCTTTTTCCAATTCGATTTGCTCAACACCATTCTTTAGCTTGACGTAGGCATAAGACGCCCAATAGTATTCCCAGTTTTGGGACACATCACTGAGGTGTTCGGCTTCATACAACTGCTCAAGCGTTGCTGCGGAAACAAGTCCGTCCAGTTTGAGGTGCGTCTTCTGCGAACTCAAATCGATGACGCCAGTGACCGTAAAGGTGCCCCACTTTACGGGTGGACTGCCAAACTCGATGTCCATAATGTGTAAGCCTCGATCTTCAAAGGTGATCTGCTTACCAATGGGGTTTTCAGTATTAAACAGTTGATAGGCCTTTTCTCTTGATAGAACGATGGAGTTGGGATTGGAAAGTGCGGTTCGTCGATCACCACGCACCAGCGGAAAGCTGAAAATATCAAAAAAGTCATTCGAGGTGAAGTAGCCCTTGACCTCTACCGTCTTTTGATTGTAAGAAGCATCTCCGCCAAGTCCTCTTCTCAGGGTCACTGCATTTTGTACCAATGGGAATTCAGTTGTGAGGGTTGCTCCCAGGGGCTGCGGAATCGTGGCATAGGGCACACTCGAATCGTTGGGTGTCCCCAGCAATCGATAGATTCGATCGTGATCCGCATGAAATTGATCGTAGCTTTTTTGGTCGGATAGCATCAATATCAGCAGCATACAAACGGACATAGCTACTGCCAAACCAAAGACATTGATGAATGAGAACAGTTTGTATTTGAGGATATTTCGAATCCCTACTTTGAAATAATTTTTTAACATGCCGTAATAGTTGAGTTGTTGACCGCCTTCAGCGGGTCTAATTATGTCCTTTCGAAAAAGCATCAGAACATCCTTCATGAATTTTCTGTCCGCCTTTCTTTTTCCCAGTTCCTTCAGCCGTTCTTCATACAGCTCCATCAGGTCGCCTTCGATTGGCTTTACCAAACGCGGGTGACAAAACCACCTGAAAAAGCGAAGAAATAATTGAGGAGGGTGATTCATCGGCCAAAATGATCAAACTTCACATCTAGAGAGATTGCAGGGATGGCATCCCACAGCGAGTTTCTTGTTTCCTTGGTGTATTGCATGGCCTGCTTGCCAAGGGAAGTTATTTTGTAGTAACGTTTGGGTCGGCCAGCTCGCTCTTGCGTGGCGTCTTTATCTTGCGATGCCAGATAGTCCTTATCTTCCAGCCTGCGTAAGGCTGACTGTAACGCTCCCACGCTCACATTGCGATTCAGACGGTTCTCGATTTCCTTCTTGATCGATACTCCGTAGGCGTTGTCATAGAGGATGGCAACCGTCAGCATTACGATCTCCTCGAACTCACCTAATTGAAACTTTTTCATGCGGTAATTAATTAATTCCTATTTGTAGTGTTTACGAATGTAGAATTTTTTGGTTATTAATTCCTATTTGTAGTAAAATTATTTTTTCCCATCCCAGCAAAAATTCGTAGGCCGACACATACCTGAGCAACCTTTACAGTGGCCACGAGCAAGAATCTCTTGACCAGGTAAGTGAAGCGGACCGCTGTAGAGATTGGTGCTTTTTTCGGTTTCGCCGACCTGTGGAGGCGGATCAGTACGCGACTGGAGTGAGAAAGCGCGGGATGCCTCTAAACCTACTCTTTGAAGATCCCAAAAACACGGGACCCGGCTGCATGAGGAGGGCATGACGGGGCAGTCGGCCTTGTTGGAGTCCCTTTTTTCGAAGATCTGGGCAGTGAGCAAGCGCAAGAAGTATAAGAAATGGCACAAGGAGTTCA
>CAZQDI010000003.1:0-59576 GCA_964591785.1 uncultured Roseivirgaceae bacterium | reverse complement strand
TTATACCTCCCCAAGTACCTGCATGGCCTCGAGGGTAGGACGATCGCTTCCGCCTTTCGGCTCAATCGTGACCGCAAAAGCAGCTACCTTACTGCCTATCACATTCATTTCAATTAGAGCAAGCTCGCCGTTTGCATCAAAGATGCCAGCATCTACAGGTTCTCCATCGATGATGGCCCAAAGTTGGTATTGTAAATCTTCGGACAGTCCCTTCAAATTCTGAATGCTGAGGTAAACCTCCTGCGCACTTTCGCTCCAATAGACTGTGGCAAGAGCCTCCGGAGCGTTTTTGGTGCCATTCAAAACAACCTTCCGATACTCACTGCTATTCATTATGACAACCGATGTCTGAAGGTCATCGAGACGTTGGTTGACGTGCCGGTAGTTTTCAGCGACGGTCTGGTTTTCTGCAATTAGCTGCGCCAGCCTTCCGTCCACATCTTTCCATTTATTCCAATAGGTAAAAGCCACCAGTACAGAACCGATAGCAATCAGTAGTGAAGCTGCCACCGAGTATCGAAGGAATGTAAGCCTCGATGAAACATTGATGGGGATGACCGGCGCCTCTTGCTCTTTGGTTGCCTTTTCTACTACAGTACTTTTTATTGAGGGTTTCGGCTGCAGGGCTGCCCCAAGCGCCAGTTGTTCCAGTGTTTCCTCGATGTGGGCGACTTCCCTCCGTATCTCGTCATCTCGGTCGATTAGCTTTGCCACCTCTGCCTGCTCTCTTGCAGAGATCGTTCCAATGACGTAGGCTTCTAAAGTTCCTGAGGCTATGTATTCTTTGGCGTTCACTTAATATTCAGTTGCGCTCTTAAGTTTTTTATGCCCATCCGTAGACGGGTTTTTACAGTTCCGATCGGTAGCTCATAGGCTTCGGCGATTTCAGAGTGCGTATACCCTTTGAAATAAGTCATTTCCAGGATAAAGCGCTCCTCTTCGCGAAGCGAATTCATGAGTTCCTTCAATCCAATGCCATCTATGTTGGGCATGCTGTCGGTTGAGCGATCGATACTAGTTACGAAAGATTCAATGGGATCGGTTTTTCCAGCGTTCTTCATTTCTTTGGAACGGAGCTTATCGATTGCCAGGTTGCGGCTGAGATTCGCCATCCAGGTAAACAAGCGGCCTCTGGTTGGATCGTACTGATCAATCTTGTTCCAGAATTTGAGAAAAGCATCTTGCAATACCTCATCCGCCACTGCCTCGTCTTCGATAATCCGGGCAATGATGCCGTAAATGGCACCGCCATAATGGTCGTACAAATAGCTGAGAGCTTCGGGGTCTTTTGCTTTCAACTGTACGACCAATCGGTCCTGGTCAACGAATGAATTCTGAGTGTTCAATGCTGCTGTCAAGCCATCTTATCTGTGCCTTCGGAAAAGCACCTTAAGAAATTCCTTCACTTCATCTGACTGCATGTTCCATTCATTGTGTTTGGCATAGCTCTGTACCAAAAACTCTACCGATGAATCGAACGAATCAAAGTCTTCCAACTCCGCGAGGGCCTGCTCAAATTGATTTTTGTCGTTGAGGAATAACTCCTTGATGAACATGTACCGATGGTTGAGTGAAATTAGTTCAAGGATGCTATCTCCTTTTCTTGAAGACTCATGATGTTCGGCTAGCGTTTCCTCATTTTTTTCAAATTGCTCGTTGATGGTTTCCTGCGGGAACTCGTCTTCTTTTTCTTCTTCTTCGAGCAGCACCGGTGGGTCGATGGGCTTCTTAGGCTCCGCTTCTTCGACATCCTCGACTTCTTCAGTCACAGGCTCTTCTTCCAGGACCTGGCTGGAGGCTTCTTCCTTTTCTTCCCTTGGGGGCATGGAGCCGAAAGCATCCTCCGTAATTTCCTCATCTTCCATCTCACTGTCGTCGTCGTTGATCACGACATCTTTGTCCTCCTTGTGATATTCGCGAATCCGACGAGGCCTTCTTTTCCTGGGGGCCTCCACGAGATCTTCTTCACCTGGAACAAAGAGATCATCTTCATCAAAATCTTCGATATCGGGATCTTCAGAATAAATCTTCTCGAGGCTGATCTCAAGTACAGGGGAGAGGTTTTTCGATAATTCAGTCACCGCTTCTACGGTATCGAAATCTTCGAACTCGTCAGGCAATTCGTCAATTACATCGTCAATGCCCAGCCCCTTCATGTCTTTGAGAAAGTCATGAATTTCTTTCTTGTAGGTCTTTAGGTACTTGATGGTGCCTTCGATGGCCTTGTCAGTAATCTGTTCTACCCCTCTGCTGTCAAGATCGATCTCAATGTAGGCTTGGGGCATGGCAGTAAGGTAGAGTGCATCCTTGACGGCATGGTTTAGGAGCGTCTCGAATTTGGCTCGGTTGATTTCGATGTGCTGCGAAAGCACGTTCATAAACTGAATCATTGCCTGTCGTACTTCTTCATGCTTGTAATTGAAGAAGGGACTTTCGAGCTTTTTGGTCTCCTCTTGCCAGTAGCGAAACAATAGCTTGATTACAAAAAAGTTCACCTGTTTGGAAGGCGTTACTTCAAGGATTTCTTTCCCTGAAATCACTTTTTTGTTTCCCATAAAAAAGCCTGTGGAAACCTTCGCGGCAAATTTCTCACAGTAGCTGTCAATAAAATCTTCGTTTAGTTTCCTTTGCATGTTTAATTCTTGGAAATGCCAGAAATAACAATAGCGAACCTTCAAAGTAAAACTATTCAGTGCGAGAAAAAAAGTGAAAGATTACTGGATGTTCTACTACGTGAAACAGATTGGATGCACGCATGTGGTGGGAAGGGGCGATGCACTACCTGTAAAGCAAGAGTATTGGAAGGAAACAGCTCTCTGCCTGTTCGCAATGAACATGAAGAACGCTTTTATAAATTGAATAAATTGCGTGAAGATGAGCGACTGGTGTGTCAACTCACCGTCTCGCACGATCTCGTGATAGAAGTGCCTAAGGAAACACAACTACCACATTTGATTTACGATTAATGTTTGTAGAACCACATATTGGAAAAGGTACTCTCCGCAGGGGAGGATGGATAGAGGTGGTTTGCGGATCGATGTTTTCCGGCAAGACGGAGGAACTGATTCGCAGACTTAACAGGGCGCTTTTGGCTCATCAGAAAGTGGAGATTTTTAAGCCTATTTTGGATAATCGATACGATAAATCAAAAATCGTCTCACATAAGGATAGTTCCATCAACTCAATTCCTGTCAATTTTGCGAATGATATCTTGCTAAGGGCCGGGAATTGTGACGTTGTGGGAATTGATGAGGCCCAGTTTTTTGATGATGAAATAGTCAACGTGGTAAATAAGCTGGCCAGCGAAGGCAAGCGAGTCATCATTGCCGGGTTGGATATGGACTTTAAAGGGGAACCATTTAAGCCAATGGATGCATTAATGGCAACCGCGGAATACATCACTAAGGTGCATGCCGTCTGTATGAAGTGTGGCACGGTTGCATCTTATTCACATCGACGTACTAAATCCAAGCAAACGATAGTTTTAGGAGAAAAGGATATTTATGAGGCACTTTGCAGATCTTGCTTCAACGAAGCGATGGATAAGGGTAGTTAGCCTGGCTGTAGGTATACAACTGCATGCTCAAGACAACATTCCGGTAGGTACCTGGAGGACTCATTACAGCTATCTAAATGCACAGCTGCTTGAGACAACTACGGATAAAGTATTTTGTGCAGTGGAAAACGGGCTCTTCTCCTACGAAGCAGGTACAGGCTCGATTCGGAGACTTTCCAAACTGGACGGTTTGTCAGGAGCAGGCATTAGTGCCTTGGAGTACAGCGAGACTGACAAGGTGCTTTTGATCGGATATTCTTCAGGGTTAATTGATCTAGTTTATCCCGAAGAGATCGTAACGATCCGGGATATTTTTGAATCTAACCTGGAAGTCGGTAAGAACATCTATGAAGCCACGAATGGGCCAGGGGTTCTCTACCTTGCAACAGACCTTGGCGTCATTGTCATACAGATTTCAAATGGACAGATCACGGAGAATTATTTTCAAATTGGAGCAGGTGGCAGCCAGGTTGCGGTACTGGAGATTGAGTTGCTTGAAAATGAACTCTTTATCCGGACCAATCAAGGAGTCCAATCCGGTAACCTTGACCTAAATCTTTTGGACTTCAACAACTGGACCACTTATGAGTCAACCCAAAGCTTTTCGGGATTGACGCGTTTGGGTACTCAGCTATTCGCGCTGAATAGCGGTAATCTTATGCAGTTTATCGAGGGCACTTGGGTCGAATCGGATACCGAAGTGCCGGAAAATATCTCGGCTTTGAGTGCTCAAAATGATCAATTGTTTGCTTTTGGAGAAGAGCAAATATACCGTCTGGAGGGCGGTACATTCACGCTCGAAGTGACTCCGGATGTACAACAGCTTAACGACCTGGCCTTACTAAATGACCAACTATTTCTGGCGGATGGGCTATCTGGTTTAATCAGTCAGAATGGAGACGCACTTTCACCGGCAGGTCCTTTGGCAGATTCGTATGCGAATGTAAAGGTCCTGGAGGAGCAGGTATATGGCTTTCATTCGCCCTTCTTTTTTTCAGAGAACAACCCCGTCGTTGTTGATGGCTTTTCTGTTTTTGAAAATGGTTTGTGGAGACTGGATGAAATTGACAATTTCCCCAACGTTTCCGATGTAACCTCTTTTGCAGGCTCCAGGTATTTTTCAAGTGTGGGATTCGGACTGTACAGTGAAGAGGGAAATGAGATTATCGAGGATATCCCAGGCAGTAATATTGAACGAGATACGCTGTTTCGTTCGTTGGCTGCTGGAAACCGGCTTTGGGCCGCTGGGTCAGGACTAGAACCCATTCATTACATGGATGTGGAGGGCAATTGGACTTCCCTTACCAGTACTGAAGTATTTGATACCTCTTTCGAGAAGGTGAGTTTATCGGAAACTGGAATTGCATGGGCCTTAGGTGGGGGAACGATCACAGTGCTGGATCCAGTGGAGATGCAAAATGACTTGTTGTCCACCTCGGATGGAATCCCGTCCTTTGTTTTGGATTTTGATATCAGTGTGGAAGATAATGCCTGGGTAGCTACTTCCAGAGGGCCTGCTTTGTTTCCGACGGCCTCATTTGTTTTCTTTTCTTCGGATGCCATACGACCCACTTTCGAAAACCAAATTCTATTTGAAGACCAGCAAATAAATGCAGTTTTGACAGATGGGGGAAATCGTATTTGGTTCGGAACGAATCAGGGACTTTGGGTTTTTGATGAAAACACTTCAGAGCAGGTGGCAATCTACACCGAAGAGAATAGCCCGCTCCCTTCTGACGTCATTCTGGACCTTGCCTATAAGGGGTCCAATGGAGAACTGTTCATAGTGACCGACCGTGGGATGGTTTCCTTTCGAAGCGCTTCTTCGGACGCTGGTAGGCTGCATACCAATGTGAATGTGTTCCCCAATCCGGTGAGACCAGACTACGTTGGGCTGGTTGGGATAGATGGGTTGGCGAGGAACGTGAATGTGAAGATTACAGACATCAATGGGCATTTAGTAAAATCACTAGATGCTAATGGTGGAACAGCTTCTTGGGATTTAAGAGATCAACGGGGTGGCAACGTTGCTACCGGGATTTATCTCTTTTTTAGCTCTGATGCAGAGGGGGATGAAACATTCGTAGGAAAAATTGCGGTCATTCGATAATGGTTGTCAAATCAAAAGGTATTGTCTTAAGCTATATCAAGTATCGCGATACATCAATCATTGCAAGGATATTTACTGAATCTCATGGCTATGGATCCTATATCGTCAATTCGGTGAGAAGTGCAAAATCTAAAAAAAGTATT
The DNA here is from genome assembly GCA_964591785.1 of uncultured Roseivirgaceae bacterium. Lineage (GTDB taxonomy): Bacteria > Bacteroidota > Bacteroidia > Cytophagales > Cyclobacteriaceae > Ekhidna. The sequence goes on along the minus strand of CAZQDI010000003.1, from coordinate 53,767 downwards.
GGGTACTTCCAGCCTTTTTGCATTTTAGACCTGGAGCTATATTTCAAGGACTCTCGTGATTTACAACGAATTTCCGAATTTAGAAATCATATCCCTCTTCATGCCATCCACAGCAATTTTACGAAAACCACCATTTCCTTGTTTCTATCAGAGGTTTTTTCCAAACTATTGCAGCATGAACAAACTGCAAATTCAATGCTGTATTCTTTTACGGAAGAATCAATCAAGGCATTTGACTCACTGGAAACCGGAATAGGTAATTTTCACATTCAGTTTTTATTGAAACTAGCCTCTTATCTGGGGTATGAGATTGAAGAAGCTACGCACTTGTTTAGTTCCACAAATAGACTAGTTCCCTCTTCCGACGGGCATGCGATTTTGGAAAAAATGCTCAAAGATCCATATGGCACTACCTATGAACTTAATAGGACGATTCGCAATGAAATCACCGAGTCGATTCTTCACTTTTATCAGCATCATGCACAGATTTCCTGGCCCAAATCGCTGGAGGTGGTAAGAAGTGTTCTCAATTAATTTCAACCTTTTAGTAATCTCAAGTATATTGGGAGATCAAATGGATTGACCTAAATGGAAGAAATACTTTATGATGAGGTACCCTCCCTAGACCTCAATGATTTTGTGAATGGTTCGGAAGAAGAAAAAGCTGCATTTGTTCAGAATCTTGGTGCTGCTTATACCAACATTGGATTTGTTTCCATTAAGAATCACGGTCTTTCAGATGAGCTCACCAAAGAGCTATATAACTCAGTTGAGGCTTTTTTTCGCCTACCGGACGACGTTAAAAAGAAATATGAAAATCCTGCGTTAGCAGGTCAAAGGGGATACATCAGCAAAGGGAAAGAGAAGGCAAAAGGGAGGAATACGGGAGATTTAAAGGAATTCTACCACATTGGTCAATCAGATGGCAACAAGCGACAGGATTATCCGGATAATATATGGCCCTCAGAGGTTGCGACCTTCGAGGCGAATACCTCCCGAGCATTCGAAACCCTTTTAGCGACTGGAATTCAGATGCTGAGGGCGATTGCCATTTATTTGGAGCTGCCCGAGAATTACTTCGACGATAAGGTGGCTCAAGGGAACAGTATTCTCCGCCCAATTCATTACTTCCCGATTGAGAACCCCGAAGAGATTCCTGCCGACGCAGTAAGAGCTGCTGAGCATGGCGACATCAACCTAATCACCCTACTTATGGGTGCCAGCGCGGATGGGCTTCAGGTCTTGAGAAGAGATGGAAAGTGGATTCCGATCACAGCCCTCCCAGATCAGATCGTTGTGAATGTGGGAGATATGTTGGAAAGGCATACCAATAAAAAATTGAAATCGACCATCCACCGAGTGGTGAATCCCCCCAAAGAGTTGATGCACACGTCCAGGTTTTCGATTCCTTTTTTTATGCATCCAATTTCTGAAATGGACCTTACATGCCTGGCCAATTGTGTGAGTGATGAAAACCCAAAAGCCTTCGAGGATACAACTGCCGGAGAATTTCTCGATGAGCGATTGAAAGAAATCGGCCTTAAATCCTAACATGTCGATCCGAAGGGTTCGAAATATTATCTTTCTTAGAGATGTTTCCATCTTATCTGTTACCGCCTTTGGAGGACCCCAGGGACATTTCGGGATGTTTCTTGATATGTTGGTTACCAAAAGAGCGTATCTGTCAGAGGAAGATTTGATTGAATTGTATGCACTTTGCCAAGTGTTGCCCGGGCCTACTTCCACCCAAACCATTACTTCGCTCGGCTATAAAATCGGAGGCCCCAATCTGGCGTATCTTACGCTATTAGTCTGGAGTTTACCTGCCATTACCATCATGACTGGGATGGCCTTGTTAGTGAGCTCAGCAGAGGCATTGAATCTGTCGCTTAATTTTCTTCGTTTTATCGAGCCGATGGCGGTGGGTATTGTTGCGTATTCCTCCTACCGAATTTGTACCACGGTGATCAAGACAAAGTTCGGCTTTGCATTGATGGTATTTTCAGCTGTTGCGTCTTATGTATTAAAATCCCCATTTGCCTTTCCGACCTTAATTGTTCTGGGAGGTCTGGCTACGACTTGGAAGTACAAGCGACAGCCGATGGCGGAGAAAGAAAAGATCAAAATCAATTGGTCGAATTTGGTCTTGTGGGCCTCGGTGTTTGTGTTCATTGCTGTCTTGGGTGGGATCACACGATACCAGCCGATCTTAATACTGGAAAACTTCTACAGAAATGGGAGTCTAATATTTGGTGGTGGACAGGTGCTGGTTCCACTACTCTACACAGAGTTTGTTGAGTTTAAGAGCTTTCTAACTTCTGATGAATTTGTGCACGGGTATGGAATCGTACAAGCCATTCCGGGCCCTACATTTTCATTTAGTGCTTATGTAGGAGCATTAAGTATTGATAACCTTGGCATGTCTGGGAGGATTTTGGGGGCCATTGCTGCTGTTCTAGGAATATTTTTACCAGGGACTTTTCTGATATTTTTTGTGATTCGATTTTGGGAGCAATTGAAAAAATACAGAATTGTAAGAGCCTCGCTGGAAGGGGTTAATGCTGTGAGCGCCGGAATGGTAATTGCTGCAGCAGTGCTGATATTGATGCCTATGGATCAGACCCCTCTCAACTACTTTCTGATGTTAGGAACTGTGGCTACGCTCTTGTTTACTAAGTTCCCAACACCGGTGATCATATTAGCTGGTTTGATCCTGGGAATCGTCATAACATAAAAAACCCTGCCTTCGAGAAGACAGGGCTCATATTTTTTCGGTTATCAATTTAATTAGTTATTTGCTGGAGGATCAATTCCTAGATTTTTAAGGACCAACTCTGTCACATTATCTTCCTCCCTTGCATAAAGCAGAATGCTTTGTCCACCAGCTGTCATATTGAAAACATGTGTGTATCCGTTCTCTTTCGAAACGGTTTCAATTGCTACACCGATCTTTTCGAAAGCCGGAGCCAAAAGTTCGTTTCTTTTAGTGACCAGCGAGCTTTGCGCATTCGCCTCAAACTCTTGAATTGAATTCTGCAGATTTACAATTTCTGTTTCTTTGTCTGCTCGGACTACCTCTGTGTAAGTAGCAGCATTTTGCTGATAGTCTGCTACTTTGGTTTGATAGTCCTCATACTTGGCCTGCAATTGATTGCTGTATTGCTTCTCGATGGTCGCAAGTTCGCTTTCAATTTGCTTGGCTTCTGGCATTAGGCTCAAGACGTATTCAACATTCGTGTATCCAATTTTCATCTGCGCCATCAATCCAAATCCAACGATGGCCATTGCAGTACTAAGTAAAATTCTAGCTTTCATAATTTCTCTGTTTATGTAAAGGGCAAAAACCCAATTAAACTCATTTGTTCAATAACTGTGCGTTAATTGTTTCCAACACTTTGATTTTCTACCAAACCAAGATCTTCTAATACAAAATCGGTGTAATCGTGGATGGGATCCGTATAAATCATCACTAGATCACCAGACTTATCAAAGACAATTTGGAGTCTGTTGTTTTTAGCAACTCGCTCAACGGACTCAAAAACTTGATCTTGAACCGGCTTAACTAGCTCTTTTTTCTTCAAGAAATAGAGGCCATCAAAACCAAAGATGGATTGTTGATACTCCTGCACTTCTCTCCAATTCCTTTCAATTTCACTGTTTCGCTCTTCCCACATTTCTTTCGTAAGCAACACTTCCTCAGCCCTCAGGTCTACTTCCATTTGCTCAACTTCCTGGTAGAGGTCCTGAATTTCCTTCTCCCACCCTGTCGCTAACTTTTCAATTTCAGCCTGAGCCTCTTTGTACTCTGGCATTTTTTCTAGAATGTATTGGGTATCTACATATCCAAATTTCTGCGCAAAAGTAAGATTAACAATAAAGAAGGCAAACAGTAGGACTTTTATCTTTTTCATAGAGTTACATCTTATTATCGGATCTGTTGTCCGATAGAGAAATGGAATTGAGGTCCGGCGTTGTTTAACGTTCCCGGGACACGGTCAAAACCATAGGCCCAGTCAATTCCCATAAGCCCAAACGCTGGCATGAAGATTCTAAGGCCTATACCGGCAGATTTTTTCACGTTATATGGATTAAAGTCTGAAAAAGAATCCCAATTGTTACCCCCTTCGACAAATGTTTGTGCATAAATGGTTGCCGACTGCGCAAGCGATATAGGGTATCTGATCTCCATGACGTACTTGTTGAATATGGTACCCCCTTCGATGTTGTTTTCAAAGTCCACTGGAGTGATTGAATTGTTTGGATAACCCCTCAGGCCGATAACATCCGTACCAAGTAGGAAATTTTGACCGGTAAGACCATCTCCTCCCAGTTGAAATCTTTCAAATGGACCCACACCAACTTCATCTGTATAGGATCCCAGGAATCCAAAGTGAGCTCTAGCAGCTAAAACCAGTTTTCCCGTTAACGTCAAATAGTATTTACTATCAAAATTCCATTTGTGATATTCAAGCAACTTAAATCTTTCTTCGGGTGCTGCATTTTCATAGTCCAGGTCTCTCCACAATGACCAGGGAGGAGTGAATGAAGCTGCTAATGACACTTCGGATCCATTTCTTGGATACATCGGATTATTGACTGATCTTCTTGCGATTGTTGCGTTGAAAGTCAAACTATTGGCCACTCCCGTATTGAAGCCGAGAGATCTACTAGTGAAGTTGTCAAGGTCATATCGTTGGTATGACACACCCGTACTTACTACAAAGAAATCGTCTGGCCATTGCACCCTTCTTCCTAATGAAATAGAGGCACCTGTAACTTTTAGTGAACCTTCAGGTCTGTCTGCACCGAAACGTCTGATAATGTTTTGTACTGATTTGCTATAGCTCAACCCAAGAGAATTAGGTTTGCGTCCACCAAGCCATGGCTCAGAGAAGGAGATGGAATAACTTTGAAACTGTCTTCCGTTTGCTTGGAATCGAATTCCCAGCGACTGACCGTCTCCAACCGGAAGGCCTCTCCATTGATCTGGCTTAAAGATGTTCTGTACAGAGAAGTTATTAAAGGAGACCCCAAATGTTCCCACGAAACCAAAAGCACCTCCCCAGCCTCCGGAAAGCTCTATTTGATCATTAGACCTTTCAACCAGCTGCCAGTCAATATCTGCGGTTTCATTGATCGGATCGGGAATGACATTTGGATTAATTTGTTCTGGATCAAAGTACCCTAGCTGAGAAAGTTCAGATTGAGTTCTGATCAAATTCGACCTACTAAATTTGTCGCCTGGTCTGGTCCAAAGCTGTCTCAGGATCACATAATCATTGGTCTTGTCATTCCCACTCACAGTTACCTTGTCTAAGGTAGCTTGGGCCCCTTCATACACTCTCATCTCCAAATCAATGGAATCTCCTGTGACCGCTACCTCAACTGGGTTGATGTTAAAGAATAAATACCCATCATCCATGTAGAGTGAACTAATGTCAGCTCCATTTGGATTAAAATTCAATTTCTTGTTAACCAGATCAAGATCGTATACATCTCCCTTTGCGATACCAAGAATTCTTTCCAACTGTTCATCGGTATAGATATAGTTTCCGGACCAAGCAATATCTCTGAAGTAATACTTGTTTCCTTCATTGACGTTCAGGTCAATATTGATGTATTTGTTACTAATACCGTAAGTAGTATCAGCAGTGATTTCCGCATCTCTAAATCCCTTAGAATTATAAAAAGCAATCAAAAGATCTTTATCTGCTTCATAGTCATCTACCACGTACTTAGCAGGCTTGAAGAAATTGAAGTTTACATGCCTGGCCAGGAATTCTCTTGTTTCTTCGTTACTTACTTTTCGCTCATTTTTTACGAGTTGGACTAAGTTGGAAGGCTTAAACAATTTGGGAGCGCTCTCTATGATTTCGGTTGGCAGTGAAAACTTTGGCACCATTCCGGTTTTTTTCAGTTTAGACCGGAGTTTGGCAGAAGTAAATTCCTCATTGCCGTCGAATTGGATATTTCGTATTTTGACCTTTTGCCCTCTTTCTATGTCAATTTTGAGGTAGGCACTGTTTCTCAGGATGGTGTCTGATTGTTGGACAATACTTACATCAGCATTGAGGTATCCTTTCCCTTCAAGATATCGCACCACAGCAAGTTCAGTATTCTTGAGTAACACATCGGTTAACATTTTTCCTCTGACCACTCCGATTTTTTCCTCTATTTCACCTTTTTGGGTTTTGTTCACACCCTTGATAATGTACTTTGATAGACGCGGTCTCTCAGTGAGTTGAATGACAAGCCAGACGCGATCTCCTTCTACTTTGGAAGCAAATATTGAAACATTACCAATAATGCCCTGTTTCCAAAGCTTCTTTATTGCGGTGGTGATTTCATCTCCGGGAACCTTGATTTTGTCTCCTACTCTCAAGCCGGATAATGAGATTAATGCATTGTTATCCAGGTATTGAACACCTCTTACCTCGATGTCTGCAATCTCGTAAACCTTGGGACTTGAATAGTTTATGGTTAAGCCAGGTGTACTATTTTGATTTCTCCCAAATACTACCTGTCCTATTGAATAATAGGCACAAAGAGAAATCAATGTAAAGGCCAATATCTTTTTCATACTTTCACTTGTTCACTAGTCTTTCCAAATCTTCGCTCTCGACGTTGAAAGGATATTATTGCTTCGTTTAAATCTTTTTTTCTAAAATCAGGCCACAACACTTCGCTGAAGTAAAGCTCGGTATATGCAAGTTGCCAAAGCATAAAATTGCTAATTCTCATTTCGCCACTTGTACGTATTAACAATTCAGGATCTGGTTTTCCCGATGTGCTGAGATTATTTTCAATATCGATGGCACTTAGCTCAGCATAAGGTTTATCTGATTTGTTGATTGCTTGTAACAGATCCCATTTGCCGCTATAGTCTAGCGCCAGAATCAGTTCCATTCCTTGGTTTTCAGAGGTAGCTTCAATCGCTTCGTGTAGACTTCGTTGAGCCTTTGAGGGCAGGTTGGAAATTGCACCAATTGCTGAGAGTCGTATGTTGTTCTCTTGCAGGGTCGGAAGTTCGTCTTTAATTGTTCTTACAAGTAGTGTCATCAGACCATCTACTTCGAGCTTTGGTCTACCCCAATTTTCAGTTGAAAAGGCGAAGAGCGTCAAATAGCTCACGCCCAATTCTGCGCAGCCTTCGGTCACATTTCTAACCGCTTCAATGGCATTTTGGTGACCAAAAATTCTTTTTACTCCTTGCTTTTGAGCCCACCGACCATTGCCATCCATGATGACGGCAATGTGCCTTGGTATATTGTCTCTGTCTATATATGGTAACTGCTCTTCCAACCCATTCTAATAAAAGGCTACAAAAATGCCTTCTTTTTTTTGATTAAGTGAAACAAAGTCAATGAATTAACTTCTATTAACGTACCAAAATGGATTGATTAGGCTTGTATGGAAACGGACAAGGTACATTAAAGAGCGTTATGCTAAAGGAAATACCGGAATAGAAATACCAATCATCGTCCTTTGGATTACCATATTGGTAGTTTTTGTTTGAGACGTCTCCATCTGATATCCCATCCAGATAGTCAAAGAATGTTTTTCGTGCGCCCGCTTCAATGCCGATGGTGTACTTCTTCTGGATCAAATACTTAAACCCAACGCCCATGGGCAATGAGAATTGAAATCTACCAACTTCTTCATCAGTCGGAGCATTGTACCTCATCACCGCTACTCCTCCAAAAATGTAGGGAGAGTAGTTAACCGGTGCATCGGCAGTTTTGAAATCTAAGAAGTGATACTCAAAAACAGATGACAATTCGATCATACTTTCACTAAACGAATGCCCTCTTTCCACCGCAAACGGATCTATTGGGGTTTCACTGCCCTGCAAGTTTCCAATTGTGAGTCCTAGCCGTATCGTGAAGATCTCAGAAAAGTTCATTCTGTAGAAAGCGGTTCCTGCCAGCGAGCTTGTACTAAAGCTGTAACCTCTTACCAGGTCACCAGCGTAATTCATGGATCCTAAACCTCCGCCAAACTCCATAAATTGCGCAGAAGAAGATAGGCTTACTACAAGTAATATCAGGATAAGATTCCTTCTCATTGGGAACGGGTGATTGAAACTACCACTTACAATACGATGATAATTCAAAATCCTTGCTTAAGTAAGAAGATTTTGAAAAAAAATGTTGGAGTTGCTTATCTGTATTTGGCCCTTCGCTTGATTACTCCACCCATGATATAAGTAAGCTTCAGTTGGGTCATCATGATGATGTCGTCATTATCAGGATTGCCTCTAACATCCCCCCGAGATGCTGAAAATAGACCGTCCGACCCTTGGCGAAACTCACCGTTGATGAGAATATTTGACAAATCCCGGGCATCACCGTTTGAATCAAATGGGATCGCACTTCGATCAGCTAAGATTCTAGCCACTGGATCAGTAAAGGATGCTAAATCACGATATTCAGAACTGCTAACGTCATCAATATAATCTGTAAATAGATACCTGATCCCCACTTCCAATGTGGCGTTTAGTGGCGTACCTGGTAATCTCATAGTCACCCCAACAGATAGTGGAACAGAAAATTCGATGTTTGAATAGCTCACGCCTTCGGTTTCCAAAGGCCTCAATTTCACCCATTCGCCGGCCTGAGCTATTGGATCGGTAGAGTTGACTCCTCCAGTTTGATAGTTAAAATCAGGAACCAAGCCCATAGGTTCATGATGGTAAACAGCTCCTCCTAAAAATATATATGCATTCAAAGGTAGACGCTGGTTAGGTCCGCCATAGTTTGGCAGGAGGTAAATTTCTATGCCTAACTGAAATTCCTTGATATCATTCCTGAAACTTAAATTACGTGTATACCTTCCAATGCTTTCACTTGATGCAGGATCTGCAGCAGCATCATCTCCAAATACCCGAACCCAGTTAAGACCCGCTCTGATTCCGATGGTATGATTCACTTTATACCCTCCATAGATGCCAAATCCAGGTCGGGTAAATGAAAAATCCGTACTGGCGGTTTTAGAAACCGGAGCCAAATCGCCAAAATAGTTTCCAGCATTTATCGCACCACCCACATAAAAGTAAGGTTGGAATCGACCAGCACTGAACCTGGACCCACTATATCTGGATATCTTTTTGTTGTTCTGACGTCTTTTCTTGTACTTGTTTTTCTGAGCATCCGCTTCGTATGCAGCACTTAGCATGATTATGGACAAGAAGATGGCTAATAAGCTCCTGAGTTTCATCGGTTATGGCGATTTGTGCGCAAAAATTGTTTAACGATCATTCCAAATAGCAAATCCTTAAGGAAAATCAGCCTAAAACTAACTGTTTTCGGTAAATTCTTAACTGATGATCGAGTTTATCGCAGTTATTTTTCGATGAAATAGGTTCTAATTCCTTTTATCAAATCCCCACCCTAGCTTATTTCTTATGGTATCCGGAAAATTTATGCCCTCAATTTTTATGATTTTCCCATAAAAACCTGCCTTTTTCACATAGATTTCAATATCAGATTCTATTGTTTCAGACCTTGAATCTAAGGATAGCAAGTAACTTCTCTCTCGGGTTTCGATTTCAAATTTTAGCACCGAATCATCGCTCACGATAAGTGGGCGCACATTTAAGTTGTGAGGGCTCACGGGAGTAATCACAAAGTCTTTGGCATCCGGCATCATCAGGGGGCCTCCACAACTTAAGGAGTAACCGGTTGATCCGGTGGGTGTTGAAACCATTAGGCCATCGGCCCAATAGGTGTTGAGGTATTGATCATTGATGTAGCATTTTACCTGAATCATGGAAGAAAGGTCCTTGCGTAATATGGCAAACTCATTTAATGCAAAACACTTCCCTTCAAATAATTCAAGGTTCGACTCAATAGAAATCAATGAACGTTTTTCAATTATGTAATTCCCCTTAAAAAGGAGGTAAAGAGATTCTTTGATATGTTCTTTTGCGATGGAGGCCAGAAAACCAAGGCGACCCATATTGATTCCTAAAATTGGAATCTCACTGCTTCCAACCAAAAGAATAGACTCCAGAAAGGTACCGTCACCCCCGAGGCTAAAAACAAGATCGAACTCCTCGGTTACTTCTTCCACGTATTCTGCCTGGGCAATGAAGGATCTGTTTCGCTCTGAGAAACTCCTGGTGTAGAACACTTCAACCTTTTCAATCTGAAGACGATCAAGTATCTGACTGAAGTATTTTTCTGACTCTTTTTCAATAGTCAGGCCATGAATAAGTGCCTTTTTGATCACGGATCAAGAAATTTCATTAAGTGGCTAAATCGATCCATCTCATTGAAAGAGTTGTCTTCAGTATTGTATGCAGATGTCACCTGATATCCGGACTTGGAGAGCCCTGAAGAAATCTGGTTGACATCTTGGTGATTCACCCGAATGACAACTTCAATGAGCGAATGATCTTCAGGGTCTGGCTTTACATTGGCGCCAAGAATTGTAGCCTCATTCATTTCCACAATTCTTGATATTTCTGTGAGCGAATAATCATTAAGCGAAGTCTTAAGAATAATAATGGCCCCAACAGAATTAACGATTGCGGTTTTTGCAAACTCACTAAGTATATCCTCGATGAGGACCACTCCTTTAAATTCTTCGGCAGAATCCAAAACAGCCACCATCGACATTTCATGTTCTTGCAAAACCCTAAGCACATCGTAATAATGTGCACTGGAAGATGTTTTACATGATATTCCTACCAATGGATATTCACCAACCGTTGGATTGAGAATTCCAGAGTCAAACAACAGATCTTCGGTAATGAAGCCTTGCAGCCTTGACTCATGAACCACAGGCAGCTCTTTGACCCTGAACTCGTCCATCCATTGCTTTGCACGGGTGATTTCGTCTTCCATTTTAAGTGGAGGGACCATGTAGTTTATGAGTTGCTCAGCTACCATTGTTTTTCAATTTACTACGCAAATGTTAAATAGGAGTTCCCACTTTTCGGAATGTCTCTTAATAAATCAATTATGTCTTGAACGAAAGGAATAAAATCGCCCAGTATACCGAATAAGTAAGGACCAAGATCAATTATGAATGGCATAATTGTACTATCTGCAGCAAGACCTTGCTCAAGGTTTACTCCCACGGACTCAAAGATCCATAGGAGTATGCTGATTAGAAAAGCCCATTTTAAAACTCCTGTTAAGGCACCAACGAAATTATCTACAGCCCCCAGAAGCGTTAGATCAATCACGTTCTTGATCAATTTTGCAATTGCTTTTATTCCAATGCCAAGAAGGATGACTAATGCAATGAAGACGCCGATAGCAATCACAGCAAAGTAACTGCTATCTGAAAAGAAACTAATGGTTACCGGCAATGTTAGATGCAGCGCGACCACCAGTCCAATGAAGAAGCCAAAAAATGAAAAAACTTCGACGATAAATCCCCTTGAGAATCCTTTGAATGCGCCAACAGCAAGAATGGCAGTTAAAATCCAATCGGCTACGCTCAATTGATCAGCAACTTTCTTGCGATCATTGAGATTACTTTCCCATCAGCCTGTCCTGCCAATTTTTTGGTGGCTGCCCCCATTACTTTGCCCATGTCCTGTGGCCCGGAAGCATTCAGCTCTTCAATGACAGATTTTACTTCATTCTCTACTTCTTGCTCAGTCAATTGCTGCGGTAAGAAACTTTCAATAACTTCCAGTTCCGCTTTTTCGGTGGCCGATAAATCTTCTCTACCTTGTTCATCATAAACTTGAATCGAATCGCGTCTTTGTTTTGCTGCTTTGGTAAGTAGCTTTATTTCTGCTTCTTCCGAAAGTTCGCCCTCACTTCCTTTTTCTGTCTCTGCGAGAAGAATTTGAGATTTGATTGCTCGAAGAGCCCTTAACCTATCCTTATCTTTGTTCAGCATTGCCTGTTTAATCTCAGACTCAATTGTTGCTTTTAAGCTCATGATTTTAGTTTTTTATTAATGAACAACTTTGCGAAGAAAAACATTCTTTAGTAATGACCCAACTGAGTGTAAATATCAACAAGATCGCTACGTTACGGAATTCAAGAGGAGGAAAGAATCCAAGCGTTGTCAAGGTTGCCCAAGATTGTGAACGATTCGGAGCCCAGGGGATCACCGTCCATCCACGCCCGGACGAAAGACATATCAGGCGTTCGGATGTCTATGACCTTAAAGAAGTCGTGACGACCGAATTCAATATTGAAGGTTATCCAGACGGTCGGTTTATGGAAATAGTAGAAGAAGTTCGTCCAACGCAAGCAACATTGGTACCTGATCCCCCTGAAGTTCTGACCTCCAATGCTGGATGGGATACGATTTCGTGCCATCTTCAACTGACGGATATTATCTCACAATTGAAAGAATGGGGAGTTAGATCCTCCATTTTTGTCGAACCAGACCTGCAAATGATGCAAGGAGCAAAGGAATGTGGAGCTGATCGGGTAGAACTATATACTGAGATGTATGCTTCTGAGTACCCAAAGGACAGAGAAAACGCTGTGAAAAACTATATTGAAGCCTCCAGGTATGCCCATTCCATAGGGTTGGGACTAAATGCCGGGCATGACCTTGACCTGAATAATCTGAAATTCCTCAAAGAGTCAATTCCATACCTACAAGAAGTCTCTATCGGGCATGCTTTAGTATGTGATGCGCTTTACTACGGACTACAAAACGTAATTCCTATGTACAAACGTTTACTTTCTTAGTGTAAAATGCTAATCATTTTAGCAAAAAAAACTATTTTTGATATATGGATTGGAGCCTGTTGTTTCTTGCTATTGGGTTGGTCATTGGAGTTTTTATTGGATGGTTGTTGTCGAAGTTGAAACATCGATCGAGCAAATCTGATCAATCAGAAGTTGCCCTCAAATTACGACTAGAGATCGAACGTTCAAAGAAACTGTATGATGAGATTCAGATTGTAAATGCTCAGGTGACGGAAGAAAGAGAAAAGGTTATCCACTTAACAAACCAGAACGCAACCTTAAAGGCCAACTATCAAAACATTCAGACCAGACTGGAAGAGCAGAAAGGTGAATTGAGTCAACTTCAGGAAAAGTTTACGCTGGAATTCAAGAATTTGGCCAACGAAATTTTTGAAGAAAAGAGTAAAAAATTTACAGATCAGAATAAGAGTAATCTTCATCAGTTGCTCGGCCCACTCGGAGAGAAACTCAATGAATTTGAGAAGAAAGTAGATCAAACCAACAAGGAAAGTCTGGAGCGAAGTACAGCTCTAAGAGAGCAAATTTTAGGGCTGAGAGAGCTTAATGATCGAATGACAAAGGAGGCTGCAAATCTAGCAAAAGCACTCAAGGGGGATGTGAAGACACAGGGAAATTGGGGTGAAATCATACTCGAGCGGATACTGGAAGAGTCTGGTTTAGAAAAAAACAGGGAGTACTTCGTTCAGGAGACCTTCCACTCGGAAATTGGGAAAAGGTTGAGACCGGATGTGATCATCAAGCTGCCTGAAAATAAAAATGTGGTCATCGATTCCAAAGTTTCACTGACAGCTTATGATAAATACATGAGTGCCGAAGACGAGACCGAAAAGTCCGAACACTTGAAAGCCCATTTGCTTTCTATGCGCACACATGTGAAGGGTTTGGCAGAAAAGAACTATCATCAACTTTTTGATGGAGGATCGCTTGATTATGTGCTGATGTTCGTGCCAATTGAATCTGCATTTGCGTTGATGTATCAAAGTGGGGAGAATTTATATAATGAGGCACACGAGAAAAGTATAATCATTGTAAGCCCTACAACGCTCATTGCTACGTTGAGAACTATTTCAAGCATTTGGAAGCATGAATATCAAAATCGAAATGCGCTTGAAATTGCAAGACAAGGCGGTGCCCTGTACGATAAGTTTAAGGCATTTGTTGACGATTTGATGGAAGTAGGTAGATCCCTTGACAAGTCCAAGCTTCAATACAGCCATGCCATGAATAAACTGGTTGACGGAAAAGACAATCTTATACGAAAGACTGAGCGCCTGAAGGAATTGGGGTCAAAAACCTCGAAATCGATCGACGAGAAACTACTTCATCGTGCAGGGAAAGATGAAGAAGATCAAACTCCAAAACTTTTTTAGATTCGCGACTTATCAGATTCATATAGGGAGAGACCATGGAATTGACCTCGGACAATAAATTAAAGAAAATCATAATTGTAGGTGATCGAGTTTTGATCAAACCAACCAAGGAGCCTCAAAAAACGGATAGTGGAATCTATCTGCCTCCTGGAGTCCAGGAAAAGGAGAAGGTACAAAGTGGCTATATCGTAAAAACTGGACCTGGATATGCTATTCCAACTGTGGCTGACGAGGAAGACTGGAAACCTGAAGAAGAAAAGGTTAAGTACGTCCCGCTTCAGGCACAAGAAGGAGACCTCGCTATTTTTCTCCAAAAAGGTGCGTTTGAGGTAATGTACAATACGGAGAAGTACTACATTGTTCCGCAGGCATCAATCCTGATGCTCGAAAGAGAAGATGATTTATTTGACTAATAGCTTACTGGCTTCCTTCGCAAAATAGGTGAGGATAATATCTGCACCTGCTCGTTTTATAGAAAGGAGTGATTCCATCATTGCTTTCTCAGGGTCCAGCCACCCTTTCTCACCAGCGGCTTTGATCATGGCATATTCCCCGGAAACATTGTAGGCTGCAATCGGGATATTAAAATTTGATTTGAGCTTTTGAATAACATCCAAATAGGCTAAAGCTGGTTTGACCATCATCACATCCGCACCTTCGTTAAAATCAAGCTCTGCTTCCAGGAGCGCTTCCTGACTATTAGCTGGATTCATCTGATAGGTCTTTTTGTCACCAAATTTCGGCGCTGAATCGAGTGCGTCTCTAAAGGGACCATAAAACGAACTGGCATACTTCGCTGTATAGGACATAATGCCAGTATCTGTGAACCCGTTTTCGTCCAAAACATTTCGGATGTATCCAACCCTGAAGTCCATCATATCAGAAGGTCCGACCATATCAATCCCTGTTTCGGCTTGTGCCAATGCCATTTGACCTAATATGTCTAAGGTCTCATCGTTTAGTATTTTCCCGTTTTCGACGATGCCATCATGCCCATCGGAACTGTACGGGTCCATCGCCACATCAGTAATGATCAATGCTTCTGGAAATTCTTCTTTGATCCTGCGAAGTGATCGAAGGTAAAAGAAATCAGGATTGTAACTCATCGTCGCTTTTTTGTCCTTATAGCCCTCTGACACCACAGGGAAGACATCAAACCCTGTAATGCCAAGTTTCATGGAATCTTCAATCTCTTTAAGGAGAAGCTCTTCAGAAAATCGGAAAATCCCCGGCATTGAATGGACTTCCGTTTTCTTTTTTTTGCCTTCCAAAAGAAAAAGTGGTAGAATCAAATCATTCGTGGTAAGGATAGTTTCCTGAGCTAAAGCTCTTATGGATTTATTAGCTCTGTTTCTTCTTGGTCTTCGCATCACTGCAAAGATATTTTTAAAATTTTTCCCTTGGTACCAGTTGCAAAACCATTATTTCCATTCATTGCAACTGCCCAGTAATTGAGCGTGTCCAGCGTTACCCATGACTTTCCTTGATCACTGGAAAAGTCAAGGCCATTGGGACCACAAGCAAAAGCAAGGTATTGACTTCCCACTTTTGATAAAGCCCCACCATAAAATGCACCTTTTGTTTTCGGCTGCTCTGTAAGATTCCAGGTTTCGCCTCCGTTGATGGAGAAGGCACAATTTTCGGTGTATTCCTCGGCTTTTAACAGATCCCCGCCGACTGCCAGGCCTGTTTCCCCGATGAACGAGATAGAGGTATGGCCAGCGGCATCTCCCTTCACGATGGGGGAATCTACTGATTTCCAATTGAGACCATAGTCCTCCGTAACTAAAAACCTGGCATTGCCTCCGGCTCCGGTCGCGATCCATGCTTTGCCATTACCTGCCGTGGTCACACAAGTTCCGCTTGCAGCAAATCCGCCTTCTCCTTTGCCAGCTTTCGGCATATTCGTTGTGTCGGCTCTGTACCATGAATGACCTCCATCACTTGTCAGAAGAATGAAAGGGTAGGAATCGAAGGCATCTCCGTATGCAATACCAAATTGCT
Source organism: uncultured Roseivirgaceae bacterium (assembly GCA_964591785.1). GTDB lineage: Bacteria > Bacteroidota > Bacteroidia > Cytophagales > Cyclobacteriaceae > Ekhidna. The sequence goes on along the minus strand of CAZQDI010000003.1, from coordinate 37,704 downwards.
CGTCCCAAAAGTCAATGCAATCAAGAAAACCCAGTGAATCTTGCATTATATAATTCTCTTCCCAGAATTCTGGTGCCGAAAAAGAGAATATTCTCGAAAGCGATCCAGGTCCTGCACTCATTAGAACAACATGACTACTATCAAATGCATGGATATCCCGAAATTGCAGTGTGTCGGCAGTTGGGTGCTGAAACGATTCCCAGTTTTCCCCCCCATCCGTTGTTCGAATAAAGGTAGCATCATGCCCACTAGCCCAGGTGATCTTATTGTCTACGATGCTGATGGCTTGTAGTAAGGAAGTAGTTGGGGTAGATACCTGCTTTGTGACAGGTGAAATTTCTTTTTGAGAGCAAAATGCAAATAGGCCGGATGCAAAAAGTATGATAAGGTTCGATCTAGTCATTTTTTGTATGGTTGGATTTTTGTTTTTTAATTGTTGGCCTTGTAGTACTGCGATGGTGTTATCCCTTCGAAACGCTTAAAAGCATTTACAAAAGAGGTCTTATTATTGAAGCCCGCATCGAAAGCAATTTGAAGGAGTGTATACTGTGGATTTTTCTTGATCAGCTCTTTTGCCTCTTCCACTCTATAGCTGTTAACTAGATCGTAGAATGAAATTCGAACGTGCTGATTAAGCACTTCCGAGAGTTGGTGATTGGTGATACCCAATCGAACAGAAAGATCACTTAGCTTAAGTCCTTTCTTAAGAAATACTTTTTCATCTTTGATTTCCTTTTCCAACCGGATCTTTAGTTTTTCCGCCTCGTTTTTGCTCAATCCACTCTTCTGATATTTTGAATCATTTTCAGGTTTCTGAAGTGTTTCTCCAAACAGTCGATAGGACATGGCGTAAATCAAAAATGAAGTGGGGACCACGTATAGGTAATCCATATGTCTTCGATAGATTTCGGTAAAGAAGAGCAGTGCAAGAAAGATCGATGACATGAATAGGATGACCAACATTCCAACCCAGAGAATTGCTAACCATCGCATCCTTTTTTCATCCAGTTGAGAAAAATATTGCTTTAATCCTTTTCTGTATTGATTTATTAGATGTCTACTTTCCAGAATGAAAAACAGCAGGTAGAAAAACTGGCCAACAAACACACCAGAATATACATATTGCCAGAAATTAATCGAATCGGGGCGATTGTCAAACGGGGATAGCATGCCATAGTGCACTTGCCTGAACGAAAGAAAGTCGCTTAGAAGAGCAGGAAGTACCAGGGTGAACAGGAAGAAGGGTAGTAAATAGATTAATTCTTTTTTTCTAATATCTGACCCAACCAGGGCCTTTAGGTAGAAATAGAATGTTGGTCCTATGAGTAGCCAAGTTCCATGCCTGGTGCCATAAAACAAAGGAAACCCAATTTCAAAAGGCCATCTTACTGATAGAAATTCGCATTGGAGCCAAAAAAGACCGAATAATAGAACAAGCAACCATTTTCCTTCAGTTTTACGATATGCTTTTTTGATTACTAGAAGATTAGCCACAAAGAGACTGTGTGCCAAACTTATGATTATGAGAATGGACCAAATATCAGTTGAGGAAGCCACGAGCTTAAATTAAAAAAACTTGCCCTTAAAGCAAGTTTTTCAAGCCTTCTATAGGCTGCTAGTTTTTACAAATCGCGGACCGTCTACATTTTTTCAAACCACAAACCCCTTACCTCTTCAGACCTTAGGTGAAAACCCGTTCTCTGTTTATCAAAGTGTATACTTGCGAAAGATCGTTGATCTCCCTCAAATAGAAGTTCTTTGACTGCAGTAAGGCCAATTTTACCAGTTCTTAGATTCTCCATTTTTAACCCTCCTTTATCAGGTTGAACCAAGTAGACGATATCTAATGCTTCGCAATAATAACTACCTGCCAGCAGGCTGAGCTCTTCTGTAGTGGGCTCGTATTTTGGGGTCTTTTGGAAGAGAATTGGTGGAGCGTCTTCTGACCGGAACTGCATGATTGTTTTCCCCTCGATCTCAGAAAATGAGACGATTACTTTTTCATTCCATCCAACCAGCATCTGAAAGGAATCAGTTGAAAGAGGCAGCAAGGCACTCTCTCGTCCATCATTTCTAACGTATCTCAAGGTATCATCTCTGACCGCAATACTCCGTGAAAATGCTGCCTCCTGTGACCAGTAATTGCCTACGTGTTTTTGCAGTTGACGATCCGACAATTTTGTGGTTTCAAGTTTTTCAAAGTCAATGACTTCTTCATCAAAATGTGCTCCAATGAAATGCTCTGCTAGTCGCATTCCCAAGTATCCACTATAAGGAATGCCGGAGCTTAACGTGATCACTGTAAATTGTTGTTGCGGGAATTTGAAGATCGAGCTTGAATAACCACCCAGCGTACCTATTTGGTAAATTTCCTCCACGCCGTGGCCCCAGTGATAATACTGCTGTGCTAATGCGAAGCGACCGTGCATCGAATCCATCGTTTCTCCATCACTGGTTCTGCTATACGCATGGAGAGATTTCACCATATTTTTTGATCCAACTGTTGGGTTTTGAAGATTCATCTCCCATTTGGCCAGGTCTTCGATGCATGAATAGACGTTGGTCGCGCCAGCTAATCCGATGTTAAGTGCGCTCATTTTGTAGCCTTCACCATCAGGCTCATAAGATGCTGCTGCGTTTGGAACATATTCTTCGAAATCATCTACCACCATAGTATTCCGCATATTTAGTGGTTGGAACAATTGCTCATCCATATAGTCTGCAAAAGGTTGCTGGACTACTCTGGCTATTATTTCGGATAAAAGAAAGATGTCGGTATTAGAATGAATAAAGCTTTCGCCTGGATTGAAGCCTGGCTGAACCTTCGAAAGAATATTCATCGCATCTGCACGTGTAAATACATCATCAGTGTGCCAACCGCCAATCTCCTTCAATGCCCAAATGTCGGGAAGGCCACTTGACATGGAGAGAAGATGTTCTATGGATATTCGATGGTCGTAAACTGGGAGTTCCGGTAGATACTTTCGAATATCATCACTAAGAGAGATTATTCCCTTATCTACAAGCAGCAGAAGGCCATATGCGGTAAAATGTTTGGATAGTCCAGCCAATTGAAATTTTGTGGAGGTTGTGGCAGGAAGTCGATGATCAAGGTGTGTGCTGCCGAATGCATTTTGATAGACGACCTTGCCCTCTTGAATGGCAAGAACTGCCAAGGCCGGACGGTCTACCCGATTTACTTCAGCAAATAGACTATCCAATTCAGTCTGATTCAACCCAAGTTGGTCCGATGGGGTGAAGGTGCGGCTTGAATAACTTTTTTGGATAATCTTCCACTCTCCCTGATACTTTGATAATAGGAAATAGTCGGTAAAAACCTTCCAATCGGGAATAGCCACCTCCACTTTCGCAGTCGCAACATTGTCGCTGATATCTATTGAAAGGATTCTTCCTATTCGATTCACTTTGTGACCTTCCTTGATTTGTGAGATGTATTCTTTCCCTGACCGAATTTGGAGTGCTCCTTCATTCACGGTGTATAGTTTGAAATCAGGGTGAAAGGCTTTTCGCAATAGTTCTGGCTTGCCTTCGGCCGTTCCTATCAGGTAATTGGAAAGCGTTTCTTTGATGGAATTTCTTTCCTTTTCAGACGAATTTTGTGCTTCTGATAGAAAAACTAATGGTGTATAGATCAGTATAAGAAGTAGTCTTACGAGTCTCATAAAATTATCTTATTGAGTTTAAATTGGCGCAGCAATTCTAACCTTTACCCTTCCGTGAGCAGTTATTACTTATAATTCAGGAATACGGAATTATAAATTTGTACTATGATGATTTTTGTTGCGCTTTAAACTGAGATGGCGTCATTCCACAGACCTTTCTAAAGGCAGAATAAAATGTGGATTTGGAGTTGAATCCACATTGATAACCGATGACTTCTAGTTTTAGATTTGATTCTGATTGAATGATTCCTTTTGCAGATTCTATTCGATACCGATTGACATAGTCGGAAAAGCTTAATTGGAGGTTATCATTCAGTAATTGCGATAGCGTGTGTGGCAACGTGTTTAGTTCGCTGGCAAGATCTGGTAACTTGAGATTGGCATCTGTGTAAACTTTCTTATCTTCCATCAATTGATTAAGCTTCGAAGTAAGTCTGGCAACTTCTTCCTCAGCGATTGGCTTGTTTTTGTACTTGCGACGCGCCTCCATAAATCCGGGATCTTTCTTGCGGGTTAATATTAGCAGCAAGATCAAGAGGTAGAATACAAATGAGAACGACAGGGCACCCAAAATATAGGAGGTGTAGCTGACGGTATTGTAGGCGATCCAAATCGAGACATTCCCTAAATATATACTCACAATCCATAGCTCCATGCTTTTCAATTTCGAGCCCAATAGTGCTTTTTGAAGAATTGGTCTTATCAGCCAACCTGATAGAAGTAAATAGATGAGCCAAATACCATAGATTGTGAAGAAAAGCTTTCGCCACAAATCAGGATGACCTTCCCACGGGAAGAGTATCCCGACTGTGAGAACACATATTAGTAATGGGATGTAGTGAAATGCCCAATCGGAATGGTTATCATTTGGTTTGAGGACTGTCCTCAAATAAAAGTAAATGGACGGTCCTATAAAGACACAAGCAGACATACCAAATTGTAGAAAGTGCCCTGCCAGGTAGGGATTAAAATATAAGAATACAGATTTTCCTATGCGAATGCTTAGCGTGAGTAAAAGAACACCTAGAAAGTAATTGGAGATGATTTTTGGTCGGGAAAATAGAATAAAATACAAGCCCAAAACAAGTCCGTTGAAGGCACCAAGTGCACTGAAAAAGAAAAGCAGCTCTCTGCTAAATTCCATACCCTAATGTATGGATAAATAGTCGGTGACTCAAACTATAGTCGTTGTTATTTAAATTCGGATCATGAAGAATTCCGTACTCCCTGTTTTCTTTCTTGTTTGCTTTTGTGCATGCACCTCCAAGTCGACCTCTTTGGTTGAAATTCTTTCCAAAGGCTCCGCTCAATTTAAAGAGGTGCTTGACAATCCAAAATATGAAGTTCAAATCATCTATGGGGAAATTTCCGGAGATTCTGTCATTCACCACGAATTCCATGTAGACGACCGGGTCTACTTTTATCCGGCTAGCACCGTTAAGATGCCTGTAGCTTTCGCCGCAATAAAAAAAGCACAGGAGGAGGGTATTTCACTTGATGATGCGATGATGATTGATTCGACGGGTGTATACCCTAGAAAATTAGTTCATGATTCAATTTTTCAAGACTCCATTACGATTCGAAACATGGTCAGGTTGATTTTTGCTGTAAGCGACAACCAAGCAAGCAATGTTCTATACGGATGGATGGGTAAGGACTATCTCAATGAGTCATATCAATCATTGGGCATTAGCACACGAATTGTCCATCAGTTAGGTGAGGGTGCATTTTCGTTCAAACCGGTTTCAAATCGTTACTCAAGGCAGGCAAAATTCTTTACCGACCCAGGAGGAATTAAATCTTACGACGAAGTAGAGCAAACATTTCAATCCAGCTATCAGGTAAGTGGACAACAAAAAGGGCATGGTTTTATCGACAGTCTAGGAGCACTTGTTGAAAAGCCGTTTGATTTTTCAAGGAAAAATTTCATCCCCTTGAGGGGTTTACTTCAGGTCTTAGAGCTTTCTATCAGACCAGACCTGATAGCGACTGGTAATCGATTTGATTTAAGTGAGGAAAATCAATCGGCTGTCTTGGAGGCTATGGAGCTACTGCCTTCTGACCTTCCTCCTCCTTATGACACTTTGAACGACAATTATGTCAAATTCCTGATGTTCGGAAATGAACCTACGGGAAAGATCCCCGAATCCATAAAGATTAGAAATAAAGTAGGATGGGCTTATGGTTATCTGTTAGACGTTGCTTATATCGAAGATACCTCGAATGAAATCAGCTTTTTTTTAGCAGCGGTAATTCATGTCAATGAAAATAATGTATATAATGATGGCGTATATGAATACGATCAAATCGGGCTTCCATTTCTAGATGAGTTGGGTGACCTTATTTATTCTCATGAAGTGAGTCGAAGCCAGCATTGATGGATTGCCTGTTTTGGTGACCAATAAACTTTTATTGAACACGTTATTTTTGAGTGACAGTCAGTGAAGAAGTTAAAAGAACAAATGAATTCCACCAATGGAAAATAGTTTTAGGAAATTCTCTGTAATTGGAATCTTGCTAGTCGCCGGGTTTTCTGGTTGGTGTCAAAATGAGTCCCTTGAAAGTATTTTCAAAGTGGATTATGACACACCCCTTACATTAGATTTGAAAGCTGACGAAGAGGAAGGAGCAAAAGATGGAATTGAGGTAGTCAAGAAGAAGAAAAAGAAGAAGAAAAAGAATGTCTTTTTTGGCATAAAGACAAGAAAGGGTTTTACGAGGACTCAAAAAGGAAAAGATATTTTGTGGGAACAATTTCATGTATTAAAAGTATATGAGGATCCTCCTGAATATGCACGCGAATATTATTGGTATGATGCGAAGAAGAAAGTGATCAAGAATTCACTGAGAATAAACAAAAAATATGCTAGTGTTCTTCATGGTCCGTACAAGAAAATGCTGGGAGAACAGGTAGTTGAGGAGGGTTGGTTTTACAAGGGAATGAAGCATCGAAGATGGATCCGATTTAATCGACATGATATTCTGCAAGAGAAAGCCTATTGGTGGAAAGGGTGGCCTCAGGAATCTCGACTTGCCTACTATGATTTTAAGAAGACAAAATTAAAGGAAGTCATACCTGTTCATTACGGTGAAAGAGACGGTGGTTATTGGGCTTTCCATGAGGATGGGACCATTGCGGTGCGAGGAGAATACAAGTTTGATCACCGAGTCGGTAAATGGCAGGAATTTTACAAGGGAAGGAGGTTAAAACGAGAGGTGGTCTATTCAAATGATCCTTTTGACTTTCAGTTCAATCCCTACATCCTGAAGGAATGGGACCGAAATGGGAAAATTATCTACGATCATCAAAAGTCCGCGAAAAGTAGTCGTTAAAGGGCTAATTCCATTTGAACATTACATCTACTATACTCAGATTTACACCCTTTGAGTTCCTTAAATCCAAGTTTTTTGTAAAGTGCCAACGCAGGTTTTAAGCTAGTGTTGGTTTCCAAATAAACGGATTTTGCATTGAGTGATTTTGCTTTCTCGATAATTGATGAACCTAACTTATAACCTATTTGATTGCCTTGAGCCTTTGGGGAGACCGCCATTTTTGCTAGCTCATAGTTGTCATTAGACACCTTAATTAAGGCACATACTCCAACAGGCTCTTCATCTGATAGCGCGATCAAGATGGCTCCACCTTTCTTTAGGATAGATTCTTCAGGATTTTCCAATATTTCCTTGTCAGATTCTTCTATTTCAAATAATTGAGAAATCCACTCGTAATTCAATTCCTTAAATGCTTCTTTGTAAATAGGCTTGTAATCGGTGATTCTAACGTTCATGAGTAGCTATAGAAAAGTCCAACAATCATTACAAAAACTGTAAGTGCCGCTATTTGCGGGCCAAATAAGAAAAAAAATGTTGCAAAGACGATGACCCACCATACTGGGAATGCGATTAACCCGATTGCAAACTTCAGAGATGAATAGAAGACAATATCATTTGTATCCCTGATGACTTTGTGTATGAGAGCGAATGGGAGCGGGTTTAGAATTTTTGCAATAAGCCCTCGTTTGCTCTTCTTTTGAATGCCTGTATCAGAGGGTATAGATCTTAGCTCAGAAAAACTTTTGCCAAGATGCTTTTCTTGAAAGATTGCCTCTTTCTTTTGCTCATAATCTGGGGTCTCCTCAGGAATTATCAATGTACTTTTCATGCCATTGCTGATTGCCTCTTTCATGGAGAGAAGTCCTTTTGCTCCGACCTCGTTGTATGTCGCTTCATGTTCTTTGACAGTAATTGGTTTACCAAAGACTAACACTACCCCGGATCGTGATTTTTGATGTTGAAAATAATTGACACCGACTGGCAGGACATATAATTCTTCGTGCATTTCCTGCTGAGAAAAGACTGCAATCCTGGCTGCACCTTTGGTGAGAGGCCTCAAATAATGGTGCTCCCCATGATTACCCTCGGCAAATATTAGTACGGATTTGTTGCTTTGAAAAAGCTCCTTGCACGTTTCAAACACAGCATCGTTTTGTGATAGTTTCGCATATCCATCTCGAATTCTATAGATCGGCATCATGTTCAGGAGACCCAAAAGACGTTTACTCCACCAGTTGAAAATATCTGCGCGTGTAAGAATATGGAGTGGAATTGGAATGTAAGCGCCAACAAGCAGGGCGTCCAAAAAAGCATTTTGATGATTTGGAGTAACAAGAAGTGGCTTATCTTTTGGAACGTTCTCCAGGCCTTCTATTCTAAGGTGTTTAAAATACCACCGAAGAGTAATCTTCATCAAATATTTAAAGCCTGCATAAAAAAGGGTCATATTAGACAAGTTCTTCTTTGTCGGTACTGGTAAGTTTTACTTTATCAATTCTATTCTCTTCCATTGTGAAAATAGTAAATATGAAAGGTGAAATCTCAATTACTTCATCAACCTCTGGAATGTCCTCATGGAATTCGAAGATGAAACCACCTAATGTATCGTATTCACCTTCAGGTAGGTTAAGATCATATTTGTCATTGAGGTAATCAATTTCGTGTCTAGCGCTAAAAATGTAGTTGTTTTCATCAAGTTGCTGTTCGGTCAGAAACTCATCATCGTGCTCATCCCTTATTTCACCAAAAATTTCTTCGATGACATCTTCAATACTTACCAAGCCAGAGGTTCCCCCATATTCATCAACCACTAGTGCAATACTCTTTCTATCAGTAATAAACTGAATCAGTAGCTCATTGGCCAACATGGTTTCAGGAACTATTAAAATGGGTGTAAGAATGGACTTAATATCACTTGGCTTTTTGAACAATTCGACCGCATGACAATAACCAATTACTTCATCAATTGAATCTCTATAGATAACAATTTTTGAATGACCACTCTTATCGAAAAGTGCTGATAGCTCCTCAATGGAATCATCTTCTTCTACTGCGACAATTTCTGTTCTTGGAATCATGCATTCCCTAACCTTTACTGTCTTGAACTCGATGGCATTATTGAAGATTTTGGCATCTATTTCTGTATCCTCCTCGGCTTTAACATTAAGTATGTTGTTTTTTATGTAATTGTTGAGGTCTGTCAGTCCAAATACAGGTTTTTCATCTGATAGCTTATAGCCGAATAGTAAAATAAATAGCGCTGATATCTTGACAATAAGCCATACAAATGGAAACATCAAAATAAAGACTATTGACATCGGAATGGAAAATACCCTTAGCGAAAAGTCAGGGTTGATTAAGAACAAACTTTTTGGTAGAAACTCTGCCGTAATGAGTACTAAAATGGTAGAGAGTATTGATTGAACAATCAAAATAATAATGTCTGATGAAGTGTAGACCAAAAGAAATGGTTCCAGTAAACCAGCCATATAGATTCCGTACAACACCAAGGCAACATTATTGCCTACCAGCATAGTAGCAAGAAATTGAGACTGATTATTTGAAAAGAGAGACAGAATGCGGCTCGAGAGATTGCCTTTTTTTCGTAGGACTTCAATGTGTAGTTTATCAGCCGAAACAAAAGCGATCTCCATTCCAGAAAAGAAAGCCGAAAACAAAAGGCAGACTAGTATTATGAAATAGGGGAATGGATCATCCATGTCTTCGTTTCTTTGCCTTGTCTTGCGCTGAGGAGTTCATTCCTTTGTTGTCCCTATTGTTTTTTCGATACCCATATAAAAATAACGGCATCAGACTAAACATAAAAATCCAGTATGACGCTGATAATCCTATAACCATGGCCTGATGTATTCCAATTACAAAGAAAGAGAAGGCAGCCACAAACAGTACGACATCAAATAATTTCATAACTCAATTAGTTGATGGTTAAAGTATCTACTGAGTTACTAGTCTGAGATGGAACGAGAGGCACATTTCTCGGCGCAGGGTCTGACGGATCATCTTCAAGAGTAAAAGTTCCACTTGGTTTCAAGATTTGGTATTCGCTAAAGTCCTGATTGGCAGTGAGGCCTTCACCGGTGTGCACCTCTCCATCTGAAATAATTGTGACGAATTTTTCGGTGTAGTACTCTTCGTTTTTTTCGTCCCAATAAAGTTCTTCGGTGGTCAGTTCATCCCCTGTTTCATAGTTCCTAACAATGACATTGTCGGTGGCTCTGTAGAGCTGCTCCTCGTTGGTATAGTACACATAATTTGCACTAAACATCGTGGTAATATTTTCACCAGCCTTGTCATAGTACTCAACAAAAACTCCCTTAGGCCACTCGATATCTCCCCCTTCAAAATTGCTTTGTTTTAAGGATTTTAGTTTCATGACAAATTTGCCAGAGTCACTTAAGATCGTATTGATGCTGTCAAGACTGGAGGTCGGGCCCTCATAAAGTGGCTGATCAATGAGTTCTTTCCGTTGGTCACAAGAGAGAACTATCGCTACAACAGCAAGAATAAAAAAGCGGCCGATGGAAAATCCCACGGCCGCAAAAATATTTTTTGTGGTATTATTAGTTTGCCGGTCGTCTTTCAAGCGAAACAGTGGTGTTGATCCAACATCCAATGGTGATAGATTGGCCTTCTTCCATTCCAGCAGTAAAAATATCTTCTATGGAAGGGAATTGTGCTTTTGCATTATTCATTCCAGAAGTGTTTCCCGCTTTTCGATATTCATTATAAGCTGCGATAAACACAGCTCTATCCATCACCTGACTCTCTTCTTTTTTGCAATCATCAAAACTGGTCATGTAGAGATCGCCAATTAGTTTAAAAGCATCAGAATAAGTAGGGTCAAAAGAAAGGGCTCTTCGTGCACTATTTCTTGCAGTAGGTTTTTGCCCCAGTCGCATTTGGATCCTGGCAATATTTACATACATCTCTGCTTTTTCTCCATTGTCATCGGTCAGGCTCGCAGCCTCTTGGTAAGCCGAGATGGCAAGGTCATTGTTGCCCTCTTTATTGTACTTAGCTGCAAGGAATTTTGCTACTCCATAAGTAGGCTCATCTCCCTGAATTACTTCTGCTGCTTTCAAGGCCAAAGGTCTATCAATACACTCGCCATCAATCATTAGCTTAAAGATTTTCTTGGCTATGTTCACATCATTACCTTCATCTAATTTGGGGCCCAGGTTTTCCTCGACAAAATCACAACTGATGTTCACTTTTGTAGCAAGAAGCAGGCGATCAATGGTATCTAATGATTTATCCATTTTTGCCTTATTTGCATCTGAGGCATTTTTTCTTTGTTCACCAATTGCGTCTGAGATGTTGAAATAAATATCAATCACTTCTGTGTCGCTAAGGTCACCACCACCAAATCGGTATTTGTACACTGAATTCATGTAAGCGACAAGATAGCCATGGTTCATCTTAGCCCCTTGTAGTTCAAAAGCTTTCGAAAACAGATTGTACAATAACGGGTATTTCTCTTTGTTTTTGTTGTAAAAGGCATAAGCGAAATAAGCCTTACGTACTGAGACGTCTCCCTCCTTACCGAAGTATTGGATTCTCTTATCATGAAGATCAAGGCCTTTAGTGATTAGCTCCTCTTTAACAGCTGGGTCCGACTCCTTCTTCGCTAAACCTTCATAGATCTTCACACCATTGATGTAGATGGAAGGATTTAGATCTGGCGTATTTTCTAGTAGCCAATCCAATGATTCCTTGGCGCCTTCGAAATTTTTGGCTTTGAATGCATCTGTGTAGATGACATTTTTTTCCTTCGCTATGTCTACTTGATCTCCCCAATTCCACCCATCTTGAGCGCTCACTGCTAGCGTCAAAAACATAAACAAAATAGGCCCTAATATTTTAGTCATTGTCTTCATAACTTAAAATTTACTAATCATATCTTCGTTTTATGAACCATCTATCATTAATGGTTGCTCCAATAACAACTTTAAAATAGTTCTCTCTAATTAAACCATTACCAGACTCTCCCAACTGTCCAACTTTCAAAGCCAAGTCTACGCTAGAAAATCCACTAACCGGAAAAGAAGCACCAAAATTAATACCAAAATCGGTAAGTGTTTGGTTATTTACGACGTATGGCAATCTGGTTCGATTAATTCCAAGTGAGTATCGAGCTCGCTGAAAGTAAGAATTGACGTCATCGAAATCAGGAATCCAGTCAACTCCCAAAGCCAATTTGGAAAAGTTAGTGAAAGTTTCAGTTGCTCTTGCAACGTCTTCCCACTGCTGGACCTCGTAGTCAACACCCACAGTTATCACATTCAACTTCTGAAATGAAAGCCCGAATCCGAATGATTGAGGAAGGCTTCTGTTTACATCAATGGTAGATACTTCGATTGTTTCAGCCTCTGTTCCGCTGTTGAGAAGGCGCAATAATGAAATCTCTGATGTTCCGTTGATATCACTTTGAGGGCTGTAGGTTGCTCCAAAGTTCATGAAGGTTTGATCAGTAAATTGATGCCTGTAACCAATTCCAAATTGAAAGTTCAGATCGGAGTAAGACTCCTGTTGCTCAAACTCTGTGATATTTCCGATTAGGACCCTTTGAAGTTCGGTTTGTCCTTCAACTTCAGTCTCTTCAACAATGATCTTCGTTGAGGATTTTTCAATTGATCCAAAAGTATAATTTGCTCTTACTCCGACGAGTAGTTTGTTTGCTATTTTGAAACCATTAGCCCAATAAAGGTGTGTTAGCCCGCCTTCTCCACGATCATCAGACTCTTCAAAGATGTTTTCAGCAGCATTTTGTACGGATGACCTTGAGAAGGTGTTGTAGGTAACTGTACTGTATGGAAGAATTCCAAAAGAAGAGGACCACTTGCCAGGCATAATTGGAAATGCATACGCGAGAAATCTTAATGCCCCATTAATATCTGTACCCGATACATCATCTCCCGTGAATCTCCGGTTATCCAATTCCAAGCCGAGTTGGAAGGTGCTAAAATTGTTGTAAACAAGGTTAGCCGGATTCTGGGTGTTGACATGCCACAAAGTTGGAGAGCCAATTCCGACCTCTCCGGATCCAACGTTATTAGGCATTCCTTGGTGCTCCAGACTTCCTAATCCCTCAAAAGAATATATGGATTGAGCCTCCGTCGCAAATACAACAGTAAACAAGCAGATGACGCCTGCTACAACTTTCTTCATCTAATTTTCCTTTTCGGTATTGCAGGGATTTGGCTTTGCTAAATACTTTTCCAAATTCGATACAAACCTGTCAGCACAATTTTTGAGCCTGCAAAGATGTGTGCTTTTACTATGGATTCAAAGTGATCGGCATCGCCACCTGTTAGGATAACGTTAATTGATGTGAAATCTTCAGATAATTGCTGGTAAGCTTGCTTGATTTCGCTAACCATTCCGCCGTAGGATCCTGAAAGCAGGCATTCGTCAGTAGACTTCCCTAATAGATTATAACTTAGTTGACTCCATTTTTCGGAGATATCTGGTAGTCTACCTGTGAACTGAGCCATTGACTTCATCCTCATTTTCAATCCGGGAGATATTACTCCGCCTTTGAAGATTCCCTCTTTAGTGATCAAATCCATTGTCATGCAGGTGCCAATATCAATGATGAGCGTGGTAGTAGTTGGAAATAACTCAAGAGCTCCCACCGCAGCGGCTATTCTATCCGGGCCCAGGGTTTTTGGAGTATGGTAGTCTAGTTCAATGGGCAGTGGACTCGCATGATCAAGATAATGAACATTCTTCAATTGAAGAGGCTCTGCTCTTGTGCTACAGACCATAAAGTGCTGATCAGAATTGTATGCCACAGCAATTTGCTCAATCTTGTCCCAATATTGGAGTTCGCCAATCTTGCCATTAGTAACCTCAGCGGTCTTGATTCGGGTATTGCCAATATCGATGAGTACTACTTCAATATTTTCGCTCATAGGATCCCAAAAGAAATCATATTTCGTTAAATTCTTACATGGTCATTTTCATTAATCATTTTAAGTAAGCATCCACATTGAAACAAGAGTATCGAGTATTAGGTGGCATGTCAGGTTCATCAATGGATGGTTTGGATCTTGCACTCACTGTTTTTAGGTACGAAGAGGGTGTATGGTCATTCGAAATAGTCAACTCTACTACTTATAGCTATCCTGAAGAAATCTACACCAGGTTAAAATCCGCGACCAAATCTTCACCTCAGATCCAGCATCAAATTGACATTGATTTTGGGGTGTGGATTGCAAGACAAGCACATGATTTCCTAAATGGGGAGAAAGTGGACCTTTTTGCTATCCACGGTCATACGTTGATTCACTCGCCAGAACAAGGTGTTAGTTGGCAATTAGGTTCAGGTAGAAAGATTGCGGATTCAACAGGTATTTTAACTATCTCAAATTTTAGAACAGAGGACATTGGACTGGGTGGACAAGGGGCCCCTTTGGTTCCTCTTGGAGATTTCTTGTTATTTGGAGAGTATGATGCATGCCTAAATTTGGGAGGGATTGCCAATTTATCGATCAAAGACTTAAAGACAGCGGGAGACATCTGCCCGTGCAACCAGGTGCTCAATTACTATGCGAATAGACTCGGACATGTGTATGATGCTGAGGGCAGCCTGGCACGAGTAGGTCATCTTGATCTTGAGTTCTACAAAGCAGTTGAATCTCAAAATTATTTTGATCTACCCTTTCCAAAGTCTTTACCAAATGATTTCTTGTCAGTTGATTTACTTGATACGGTAGAAGCTTTGACCGGCTTAAGAACTTATGTGGATTTTATTTCAGATCAAGTGGCAAAGACCCTGGATCAGATCAATACTTCGAAACCGAGACTTTTGATTACCGGAGGGGGGGCCTTCAATTCCTTTTTGGTAGAGCAGATCAAATCCAGGTTACCAGCGTGGCAAGTAATTCTTCCATCAATTGACATAGTTTGCCAAAAAGAGGCCCTCATTTTTGGTTTCCTTGGCTTAAAAAAACTTCTAGGGGAGATTAATGTACTTAGTTCGGTCACGGGGGCCTTATCGGATACTTCTTCCGGGGTGATCCATGATCCTAAATGATTTAGTTTTGCCACCCCACAACCCAAAAACATAAAATGAAAGAACTCCTTAAGAAATTTGAAAATAAAACCCCAGAAATTGTCTTCGAGTGGTCTGATCCTGAAACTGATGCGAAAGGATGGGTAGTCATCAACTCCCTCAGGGGGGGCTCGGCAGGGGGCGGAACCAGAATGAGAAAAGGCCTTGACAAGCGTGAAGTTGAGTCTTTGGCTAAAACAATGGAAGTCAAGTTTACCGTCTCCGGTCCTCAAATAGGCGGCGCTAAGTCCGGGATCAACTTTGACCCCAATGACCCCAGGAAAGAAGGTGTTCTAAAAAGGTGGTATCATGCGGTATACCCTTTACTCAAAAACTACTACGGAACAGGAGGAGATTTAAATGTCGATGAAATTCGGGAAGTGATTCCAATTACGGAAGATCTTGGCCTTTGGCATCCTCAGGAGGGGACTGTAAATGGTCATTACAATCCAAGAAAGCCCACCAAAATACATATGATCGGAAGGCTCCGGCAGGGGGTTTCCAAGGTCTTGGAAGATCAGGAATATATTCCTAATTCTCCCAAGAAGTATACGGTTGCAGATATGATAACCGGCTTTGGAGTAGCAGAAGCAGTCAGGCACTATTATAGGATTTGGGGAGGAGATATCACTGAAAAAAGAGCAATCATTCAAGGTTGGGGGAACGTGGGTTCGACAGCGGCATTGTACTTGTCGAAATATGGAGTGAAGATTGTTGGAATAATTGATAAAGTCGGTGGAGTGTCAAAGCCTGAAGGATTTACGCTAGATGAGATGAAGAAACTCTTCTACGACAAGGACGGCAATAAACTTGTTTCCAAAGACTTAATTTCATTTGAGGAATTCAATCAGGAGGTTTGGAAAATGGGTGCCGAAGTCTTCATTCCTGCAGCAGCGTCGAGACTTGTTTCTAAAGAGCAGGCTCAACAAATGATAGCAAATAGTCTTGAAGTTGTTTCCTGTGGTGCGAATGTGCCTTTTAGCGATTCAGAAATCTTTTACGGGCCAATTGCCGAATTGGTGGATAGCAAAGTCGCATTGATCCCAGATTTTATTGCCAATTGCGGTATGGCTAGAACTTTTGCTTTTTTAATGGATCCAGCAAAAGACGGTGTATTGACAGATGCTGATATTTTTAGCGATATTTCAACTACCATTGAAGAGGCACTAAATGACGTTTATTTGAAGAATAAAACAAATAGAAAGCTAGCTGAAACGGCCTTTTCAATTGCATTAGATAAATTGATATGATATAAAAGGTTTGTTTTTGTTACTCCTAGTAATATCTTTAGAATTCACTGTAACCTGATCGATGATTAAGAGAATACTTTTCTTCATGCTAGTGATCGTTTTTTCACTAGGCAGCAATGCTACCGAAAGTGGGATTCTCCAAGGTCATCAGGATCATCAGGAGATTTCAGATGTACATCAGGATTCTGAACACGCTGAAAGTCACTCACTGACTCCGCTTTCTGTTATCCCATTTGTTTTATTGCTAATTATGATTGCCACAGGGCCCTTATTTTATCCCCATTTTTGGCACAAATCATACCCTGTTATATCTATTGTACTGGCATTTATAGTTTGCACCTATTATTTGCTTGGACTGAATAATGAACATAGTCCGGTACATTCTGCTGCAGAATATATTCAATTTATTGCACTACTGACAGGTCTATTTGTTGCGTCAGGAGGCATTTTGATCAATGTAGATAAAGAAGCCAAACCACTCACAAATGTCATCATTTTGGCAATTGGGGCTGTGATTGCAAACATCATTGGAACGACGGGTGCTTCCATGCTTTTAATTCGTCCTTTTATTCGACTCAACAATAATCGAATCAAGCCTTATCATATTGTATTTTTCATTTTTATTGTCAGTAATGTTGGTGGGTGCTTGACTCCAATTGGAGATCCTCCGCTCTTCTTAGGTTTTCTAAAAGGGATTCCATTCACCTGGACCCTCATGCATAATACAGTGCCGTGGGCTTTGGCAGTCATAATGCTACTAGCAATTTATTATTTCTACGATATCCGAAACAAGGCAGATTATGCCAAAATGAGAGGCGATGAAGAAGAAAGAGCTCCGGTGACTGGTAAAATTCAGTTAAAGGGCAAGCGAAACTTCATTTGGCTTGCTATTGTGGTTGGAGCGGTTTTTTTAGACCCGAACGTATTTGAATGGGTTCCCGGGATTGAATATCATGGAGCCAAATTTTCTTACATTAGGGAGATTATCATGTTTTTGGCTGCCATAGGGGCCATCATATTCTCTGATTTGCAAGCCATTCAGGGGAACGACTTCAGTTTTGAGCCTATCAGGGAAGTTGCGTTTCTTTTTATCGGGATTTTCTTCACTATGATGCCTGCACTAGAGTTGGTTAGTGAGTTCGCACAATCTCCTCAGGGGGTTGAGCTAATTAATCCCAGTAATCTCTACTGGGGCACAGGGATTTTATCCGGGTTTTTAGACAATGCCCCAACCTACGTCAATTTCCTGACTGCCTCGATGGCAAGTGTTGGTGCGGATGTCACAAATATGTCTGAAGTGGTCGCATTTGCTTCGGGGGAATATAAAAGTTCAATGCTTGACTTGATGGCTATTTCTTTAGGTGCTGTTTTTTTTGGTGCATTTACCTACATCGGAAATGGACCCAATTTCATGGTAAAGTCTATTGCGGAGCAAGTAGGGATCAAAATGCCCTCGTTCTTTTCCTACATTATTAAGTACTCGATTCCAGTTTTGCTTCCTACGTTATTTATAATATGGTTGATATTTTTCATGGGAACATGAAATTTGCAAATACCTTCTTTATCAATTGATAAATAAAAATTTTCTTAATTTGCGCTTAATTAATTAGTTTGGACAACATCTAATGATTTAACCAATCCCCCGACGTAGATGCTATTAAATCTATTTTCAGGTCAAAATGAAGGATTACTCTTTGGAGTTTTTGGGATAATTATCATTGCTTTCCTGATTGTTGATTTAGGAGTTTTTCACAAAAAGCATCATAAAATCACACAAAAGGAGGCTTTGAAGCAGTCAATTTTTTGGGTGCTGGTTTCTGTAGCATACGGGATCTTAATCTACTACTACGGAGAGGGTTCTGCCGCCACCTTGGAATTCTTTTCTGCCTATGTCACTGAGAAAGCTCTTTCGGTCGACAATATTTTTGTGATCTTATTGATTTTACGCTATTTCAATGTAAAGGAAGAGTACTATCACAACATTTTGTTTTGGGGCATTCTGGGAGCAATTGTATTTCGCGCAGTTTTCATCTTCGTTGGAGCCCTGCTGATCGCTCAGTTTCATTGGATTCTTTATGTTTTTGGTGTTTTTCTTGTTTATTCCGGTATCAAATTGTTTGGTGAAGATGAGGACATGGAACTTGAGCCTGAGAAGAACCCACTCTTGCGAACTGCTAAGAAAATTCTTCCCATCTCATCCGAAGATAGAGGGGGTAAATTCTGGTTTCGTGAAGGAGGAAAGCTCCTTTTTACACCACTTTTCCTCGTCATTGTGCTCATTGAGTCAACTGACTTGATTTTTGCTGTTGATAGTATTCCAGCAGCTTTCGCGATTACCCAGAATGAGTTTGTGATTTACACTTCAAACATTTTCGCAGTGATGGGTCTTAGGGCGATGTTTTTTCTCTTGGCGAACGTGTTGGATAAGTTCTACCTCCTCCAGAAGGGACTTTCAGTGGTCCTCATTTTCATCGGAGCTAAGATGCTTGCGGAGATTTTCCATTTGAAGATCCCGATATTTATCTCATTCGGGATAATTATTGGGGCACTCGTTTTGGCAATTGTGCTTTCTCTGATGTTTCCTCGAGAGGAAGATAAAGACCCGGACCTTGTAGCGAAGACGGAGGCAGATTAGTTACTTTTCTCTACTTCCTTAACGGTTTCCATCACCTTGTCTCTTAACTTATTCTTGTAAGACTGAAGGTTTTTTGCAATACGCTCTTCAAAACTTCCGATAATTTCTGCGGCCAGTATTCCTGCATTCTTTGCTCCATCTAGTGCCACAGTCGCTACAGGTATTCCTCCAGGCATTTGTAAGATGGACAGGACTGAGTCCCAGCCGTCGATTGAATTGCTAGATTTAACTGGAACCCCGATGACAGGGAGGGTTGAGATTGAAGCTACCATGCCCGGTAAGTGTGCAGCACCTCCAGCACCAGCAATGATTACTTTGAGACCCCTTTCTCTTGCAGATTCAGCATATTCAACCATTCTATGGGGTGTTCTATGAGCGGAAACAATGGTGATTTCGTAACTGACTTCAAGCTCGTTGAGGATGGCTGCAGCTTCCTGCATGACAGGGAGATCAGACTTACTACCCATGATTATTCCAACCTTTGCTTTCATTGATGTAGACTTAAGCTATAACTTTTAATGTATCTTTTACCTTTCGTGCCTTTAATTTAAGTGAATCTATCGTCTCCGAGATGATTGTGATATGTCCCATCTTTCTAAAGGGCTTGGTAGTTTTCTTACCATATAGATGTATGTAAACTCCAGGCATAGCAAGGCAGTCCTCCAAGCCATGATAAATTGCATCACCTGTGTAACCTTCTTCTCCTAAAAGGTTTACCATTGCCGCGGAGGAGATTGAATCTGGTAGGCCGAGGGGCAAATTGAGTACTGCGCGAAGGTGTTGCTCAAACTGAGAGGTGGAATTTGCTTCAATTGTGTGATGTCCTGAATTGTGTGTTCTTGGAGCTACTTCATTTACCAGTAGATGTCCATCCTTAGTAAGAAACATCTCCACTGCCAGCAAGCCGATCATGTCCAATTTCTGAATGACATCTTTAGCTAATTCGATCGCTTGATTCTCAATTTCTTTGCTAATAAGTGCCGGTGAAAATAAAAATTCAACCAAGTTGTGTTCCGGATGGTAGGACATTTCTACTACGGGAAAGGTGGAAACCTCCCCTCTTTCGTTTCTTGCAACGATCACACTCAGTTCTTTTTCAAAGTCAACCAAGTGTTCAAGTAAGCTAGGTTGCTCGAATGCCTTTTCAAGATCAGCCTCAGTTCGGATGATTTGCACACCTCTACCATCATATCCTTCCCTCCCTAGCTTATTCACTGCAGGCAGCATCTCTTGGAAGGAGGCAACCTGCTCTTTGGAATCGGTCAATACAAACTCTGCGGTTGGAATTCTATTGGCTTTGTAAAAGGTCTTTTGCTTTCTTTTATCCTGAATCAGTTCGATTACTTCTGGTTGAGGGAACACTTTAATGCCATCTTTTTGCAGTCGCTTGAGTGCTGTCACACTGACATTCTCAATTTCGATGGTGATCAAGTCAAACTGACTTCCCCATTCATAGACTCTTTGCTCATCGGTGAGCTTCCCTACTTGAAAGTCCTCCACCAGATGTGCACAGGGTGCATTTGGATCAGGGTCTAAGATTGAAATGTCAAGGTTGAAGTTGATGGCATTTTGAATCATCATCCTGCCTAGTTGGCCACCCCCAAGCACTCCTATCTTTGTTTTTTGGATATTTTTCATCATTATCCTGCAAAAATAGTAGCATGAACTTGAGAATATAAGATTTCGTTAAAGATGATATGATTGATGATCCAAAGGAGTCCGATAAAGAACTGGCTAAAGAGGAAGAAGTGTCGAAGGAACAACCGCTTGACGATGTCTCCCAATTAGATTTCAAGAAGTTATTGGGTTGCGGGGGTTAACTATTCCCAAATAAATATGCGCTTTACTCTGTCACTGATATTTGTTAGAATTTCATAGGGGATCGTTCTGGCCCACTCTGCAAGATTTGAAATAGTTGGACTTGCTCCAAAAATTATTACTTCATCACCTTCTTTCGCTTCTACTTCTGAAACATCTACCATGACCATGTCCATGCAAACATTCCCGATGGTAGGACACAATTTACCATTGCAGTAAACCTTGGCATTTCCGTTGCCGAAAGCCCTAACAAACCCATCTTCGTAGCCAATCGGAAGAATGGCAATTCTGCTGTTTTTGTTCACAAAACCTCGTCTGGAATATCCGACTCTTTCACCCTTTTTCAAATCTTGAATTTGTGATATTGCGGATTTTAATTGACTTGTATATCTCAGGTCAAGCGTACCTGAAGGGTCAAAGCCATGCAAGCCAATTCCCAGTCTAACCATGTCAAAGTGGTACTGCGGCCACCTCACAATTCCTGAAGAGTTGCAGGCATGTTTGATTGGCTTATATCCTAATACATCGATAAGTTCCTGATAGATTTTCCCAAATAGTGTTGACTGTGCAATGGTATGCTCATCATGGTCAGTATTTTCGGAGGCTGAGAAATGAGTAAAGATTCCTTCCACCTTTAAATTCTTATGTTGTCGCAGTAACTCTTTCAACTGAGGTATATCTTGTTCTCCAAATCCAAGGCGGTGCATGCCCGTATCAATCTTCAGATGAATTGGTGGAAATTTTGAAGTATTAGACAGGAAGTGCGTGAAATGAGATAGGCTATAAATTTCCGCTTCGAGCTTATAGGTTTCAAAATCCTGAAAACTGTTCACATCGGGATTCATGATCATGATAGGAATGTGAATCCCATGTTTTCTCAGCTGAATGGCCTCATCGACGTAGGCTACACCCAGTCGATCGACGCGTTGGTGCTGTAAAAAATTGGCAACCTCCAAAATTCCACTTCCATAGGCATTGGCTTTTACCATGACCATAATGCTCGTCGAAGGTTTGAGTAAATCTCGATATTGGTTGAGATTGTGTTGAATGGCCTCAAAATTCACTTCAAGGACCGTTCTGTGAGTTCGGAGCTCCAGCCTTTTGATGATTTTTTCGAGCTGAAAGTCTCGTGCTCCTTTTACGATGATCATTTCCTTATTGAACTCAGGAAGCTGATTCAGCAAATGGTTAGTACTTTCGAAAAATTCCTTTTCCACAGTGATTAAATCGGCGCAATCGGATGCTTGTGTTCCAACTCCAATGAAGCGGTCAATATGATGGTCGATTAAGAGCTCGTTTACTTTTTGGTAAAGTTTCTCATCATCGTCCCCACTTTGTAAGATGTCTGATAAGATGAGTGTCTTTCTATTGTTCTGTTTGTGGGATTCTAAATAATCCAAAGCAACCTTAATCCCAATAAGGTCATTGTTATACGTGTCATCCAGCAAAAAGCAGCCATTGATGCCCTTTTTCAGTTCGAGCCTCATCGGGATAGGCTTGATCAGGTTAAGGCCTTTCTGAATTTCATCGATGGAAAGGCCCATCTCTAGCGAACAGATAACCGCATGGGTTACATTTTCAAGTTCTGAATCGACCCGAAGGCTGACCCTGAATTGAGTTCCATTGACCTCAAGGATTCCGTTACTCCATCTAATCGAATAGTCGGCTTTGCTTTTGGTTGACCATGTTTTGACTTTCGAGCCGAGTGAATTAATAATCTCTGAAGAAAACCAAGCGTCGTTTCTGCAGATGACCGTTTCACAGTTTTGAAATAGCTCAAGTTTTTCGTGAAGTTTTTCTGTGTCATTTTCAAAGCCTTCACTATGAGCACTTCCCAGTGTGGTAAATATTCCTATGGTCGGCTGTATGATCTCTGCAAGTTGATCCATTTCTTGAGTTTTAGAAATGCCTGCTTCGAACACACCTACTTCATGGAAGCTCTGAATCTCCAAAACAGATAATGGAACACCGATTTGGGAGTTAAAGCTCTTTGGGCTTTTCACAACAAAGTACTTTTCTGATAGCATGACCGCCAGCCATTCCTTAACGGTAGTCTTTCCATTACTTCCAGTAATTCCAATAGTTGGGATATCAAACCTTTCCCGATGACTTTTGGCGATTGCTTGCAAAGCCTGAATTGAATTTTCAACTCGTACCGAGTTACAACCACCTATGTTAATGTCTTTTTCAATTAAGAAGTTTTTGACACCTTTATCCAAAGCTTCGGCTATGAAATCATGACCATCTCGCTTACCATTTACAGCTACAAACAGCTCGTACGGCCTTCCGGAAAGTGTTCTTGTATCAGTTGAAAACCTTCTAATATCCAGATCTTCTCTGATTGACGATTCTCCAGCAATTACGCTTGCAATTTTAGAGAGAAGCATATCCTAAATTATCAATTCCATTTCAAATTGATTGACCTCGTTTTCAAAGCCGCAACGTAAAAGGAATCTATGAAAATTCTCTTGGTCCTCGGGAATATTCATGATTGTCAGATGCTTTTTGCAATTGTTTTGCACTGAATAGATCAGAGATTTTCCAATGCTTAGTCCCCTGTGTTTTCGGGAAACAGCAAGTTGGGAAATTCTCCCGCTGAGAGGTTGATAGACAGCAAAACCCGCCAGCTCTTCATCAACCTTACAAAGAATCACTTTTTCGTTCCCCTCTTTCAAATGGGATTCATTGTCGATAAATGATGGTTGGAAATCATTGAATGTGAAATTTGCTTGACTAATATTGCCATCTTCAATCAACACATTCTCTCTTGGATTACTGATTTTTTCCGTTTGTTTAAAACAAAACATTCTCCTTTTGAAGGAGAAGCCTATCTTCTCGTACAATTTTATCGCATATTCATTCACCTCGACAACCTCCAATAGAACTCTCGCCAAGAATTGGGATTGAATCTTAGGGATTAAATGGGCATAGAGATCTTCCGCCACTTTTTGGTTTCTAAAACCAGGCAAAACTCCTGTTCCACCATTATAAGCAGTTGGTATTCCTTGATAGATATTGGAAGTGTGTAGGATGAAACCAACCATTTCTGAACCATCAAACGAGCCGGCAGAAATTTCCGGTTGTATTCGAATCTTATCTTGTATTCTTCTCCTAAACTCTTCCTTGGTAGGTTGGAATTTTACAAAATTACTTGCAAAAGCCGCCTTAAAGGTGTTGTAGAGTGCCTGAAAGTCACTTTCAGATAGTGATCTAAGATACATAGTTGAATGGTGGCAAGGTTAAGTCTACAGAATTCTTCAAAATGATTTTAAAGCTATAAATCCAATAGAAGAGTTAGAAATAGTTTTAAGCCTATTTTCTTATTATGAAATTGTAAATAATTCACATCCACCTAAAATCGTATTGCCTTTCAAGTTCATATGGGCTAAAATCGAGATAGAATTTAGGTAATTTACTGACTGTGAAATTTTTTGATAGAGATCTTAGCTGGCTTTCATTTAACTATCGGGTACTAATGGAAGCAATGGATAGTACGGTACCGTTGTTGGAGCGACTGAAGTTCATAGCGATTTATTCATCCAATCTTGACGAGTTTTTCAGAGTAAGAGTTGCTAGCATCAGGAATTTAGCCAATATCGATCGTAAGAAAATTAATAACAAAATTGAGATTGAACCCAAGGAGTTACTAGCCCAGATTCAAAACGAAGTGGGGAAGCAACTGCAGGAATATGGAAGCACTTTTGAAAGTATTATAGACGAGTTAAAACAAAATCGAATTTTCATTTGCCAGAATACCCAGGAAATCCCAAAAGACTTCAATAAGGAATTGCTTCATTTTTTCAAGACGAAGGTAGCGGGTCGATTAAGGATCAAGGAAGTAGCTAGCCACAAAGAACTATTCCTGGACAATCAAGCGATATATCTTGCCGTAAGGTCTATGTCTGGTACGATCAGAATAATAAATATTCCATCAGAGGCGACCGGAAGATTCTTTAAGAAAAAATTCAATGGAATTAACTACTTCATTTTTCTTGATGATGTCATTCGAGTGCATTTGGACATCATTTTTCCAGGGGAGCAATTTGAAAACTGCTATGCAATAAAGTTGAATAAGGATGCTGACCTTCAGATTGAAGATGAGTTTGCGGGAAATTTGGTCAAAAAAATAGAAAAGCAAATTCAAAAAAGAAATTTAGGGGCTCCTTCCCGGTTTCTTTATGATCCTGCTATAAGTGATCAGACATTAAAAGTCCTTGCATCAAGTCTGAAAATGTCTGATGACGATTTAACTCCGGGAGGCCGATACCACAATCTGAATGATTTGTTCGAAATTAGTTTTTCAGATTCCTCGCTTTGCTATCAGCCCCTTTCTCCGATTGCAATTGACGAGCTGGATAAAGCACGTTCGATACTCATGAAAATAGAGGAAAAGGACATTCTCCTTCATTTCCCCTATCAATCCTACGATTATATCCTTCAATTTTTCAACGAGGCAGCTATTGATCCGGAAGTCACAGAGATCAATGTCACATTTTATAGAATGGCCAAGAAGTCAATGATTGGCGAGGCATTGATTAGTGCCGCGAAAAACGGTAAAAAAGTTGCCGTTTTTATGGAGGTCAAAGCTCGGTTTGACGAAGAGAATAACTTGATATGGGCAAAAAGACTGATTGATGCTGGAGCGAAAATCATTTACAGCTTACCAGGACTTAAAGTACACGCCAAGGTGGCTCTTGTGAAGAAAAGGAGTCAGATGTACGGGTTTTTTGGAACAGGTAACTTAAATGAAAAAACGTCGGAAATCTATGGAGACCTAGGGCTACTTACTACAAATAAGGAAATGACTTTGGAGCTCTCCTATGTATTTCAACATCTCTTAACTAAGTACACGCCTCCTGCGTTTGATCATTTGATTGTGTCTCAATTTGGAGCATATGAGAAATTCGGATCGTTGATTGACAGGGAAATCAGAAATGCTGAAGCAGGAAAGGAAGCTCGGATTATTCTAAAAGTCAATAACCTTCAAGAAGCTTCGCTAATCAGAAAGCTAAACCAGGCGGCCAAGAAAGGAGTTGATGTGAAACTGATAATAAGGAGCATCTGCTGTCTGGTACCAAAAAAGAATTTGAAAGTAAAGCGGATTGTCGATAGGTATTTGGAACATGCCCGAGTATTTTACTTTTTCAATGACAATGACCCGGAGATATTTCTTGGGTCTGCAGATTGGATGAATAGAAATTTACATCGTCGAGTAGAGGTTTGCTTCCCTATTTATGACGAGAAAATGAAACAAGACATTCTTACAATCTTGAAATTTCAGTGGCAAGATGATCTGAAAGGTGTTTGGCTAAATGGAAAAATGAAAAACGAGAGGCCTGAAAATAAAAATAATGTCAGGGCACAACTGGCTACCTACGAGTTTCTTAAAAATCAATAAGGATAGGGTGACTTAAAAAAGAGCTCGGCAATAATAAACCCTAAAATAGATAGCACGAAGCCAAACATAAAGATGGTATAGCTCATTCTTAAAAGTCGATATTTCTTTCCGAGTACTACACCTAGAAAGTAAATGTCTTTGATCATGCTACCGTATAGATAATCTGCATCTTGAAGCATTTCTTTCATACCCCACTGATAGTCTTTAAGCGACATTCGATGGAAGTTACCGAAGAAAAGCAAATTGGTTTGTTTGTTTACAATATCAAGTCGCTCAAACTTTCCTTTCGAAATATTGGGGCGAGTCGCAAGAACTGCAAAAACAATGGTAGTAAGACAGACTATGGTCAGCAAGACAGCTGGCACCGTCATATGTGGATATTCTTCCAGTTTTCTGATTAAGACAGAAACCATCACTGATAAGATGATCGAATTAATAGAGATCATGATATTGGCCTTGTTGTCGGCGATGGCACTTAGCTCCATATGATTTTTGGAAGTAGTTCGAAACATCGTTTCGATGCCTCGAGTAGGAGTAAGTTCTTTTGCTTGCTTCACCTTTTCCTGAAGCTTGGAAATCTTCTCCTTTAGTTTTTCTACTTTTTCGCTTTCTGCCATTTTTTCAATCTTTCGCGGACTTTTCTGAGGTTTTCCTTTACCGCTGCAGTATAAGTCTTGTGTGCGTAATCTGTGAAGAAACAATGGCTATTCAAAAAATCCTGATTCATCTGCATCCACTCTTTCTCCGGAATAGTGCAAAGTTTAGTCTTTTCTATCTCTTTATGCAATAAGTCTGCTTTCCGAAAATAATCTTTGTCTGCAAGGTGCATTAGGTCAGCATCGCACATTGCTTTTTCCAAGGCATTCGTTGGGGACTGCGGCATCTGAGTGGCAAGGATACATCCCTCAATCAAATCAATTCTTTCTTCGGGATAGTCCAGCTTTTGGAGGAATGTCTTGCACATGGAGGCCCCATATTTTTCGTGCTCGAGCGCGTTAACGGTATACCCAACGTCGTGAAACCAGGCAGCAATATTTACAATCTCTACTTCATCTGAGTTGAATTTTTCCTCCTCAGCAATTTCATTTACGCTGCGAACAACTTCCTTTGTATGTTGAATGGAGTGGTAGGTGATATCGTCGGATAAGTTCTTTGAAAGCAAATCAAGAACATATTCCTGGACATCCTTTATTAGTGTATTCTCAACTACCATGATTAAGCAAAATAGATCGAAAAATTAACAAATTAAGAATTTCGGCTAACTTGTTTTAGATTAACAATATGCATACCATAAAGAACTTGGGACCTATTTTATTGTTTGTTTGCTCAATTTATTTCACTCCGGGGTGTCAAAATTCCAATTTTGGTCAGCGGGCCGATAGTTTGTTTTTAGTTACCGATGATCAAAAAGCCTTCTATAACCTAAAGAATCCGGATAATAAGTACTTTCTACCCTATGTCCTTGAGGAAATATCAGGGATCACCTGGAAAGACGGGAACGTTCTTGCAGTAGATGATGAGACGGGAAAAGTTTTCGAATACAGTTTCGACGAACGAAACATTGTTCATTCTATCCACTTCTATAAGGGGGATGACTTTGAAGGTGTGGAGTTGGTGGGAGAAGAGATTTTCATTCTCCGAAGTGATGGCGACCTTTTCAAGCTTGACTATACAAATTCAAAGGAATCTAAAGGGTGGAAGATTGAGACTGCACTTGGCAAGAAAAATGATACCGAAGGTCTAGGCTTCGATCCAAAGACTAATCAATTGATCATTGCATGTAAAGAAAAGCCCGAGTTGGGAGATGAAAAGCTAAAAGGGAGGGCATTTTACTCCTTTGACCTTTTGACGAACAAACTAATTGAAGAACCACTTTTCACGATTGGACCCAAAGAATTAAAAGCATTTTGGGAGGCAAATCGTGCGTTTGAATATGAAACTGAACGTATCAAATTTAAGCCATCAGCAATAGCTCTCCATCCTTTGAATGACCACTTTTATATTGCATCCTCGGTGGGTAAAATGATCGTGGTTGTAGATCGGAAAGGAGAAATTCAAGCTACCTATCCGATTGCTTCCAGAGTTCTCGGCCAACCAGAGGGGCTTACATTTGCTCCTAATGGGGATATGTACATTAGTAGTGAGGGTGAAGGCGATAAAGGATATATTTTGAAATTTGAGATGAAAACCAGATGAGAGCACTAATACTTTCCCTATTGCTTTGTCCTTTGATTTTACCCGCGCAGAAGGTGTATCTTATCGGAGATGCAGGAGAACCAAAAAATCCAGATAAAAACCTGGAGCTTTTAACTGAAAAATTTAGCGACGCCACCGCTGATGATTTGCTGATATTTCTGGGGGATAACATATACCCGAAAGGTCTTCCACAAAAAGAGGATCCTACCAGATCAGAAATGGAATCAAAGCTTATTCCGCAATTGAATGTTATGAAGGCATTTCCTGGTAAATCGTTTATTATTCCTGGTAATCATGATTGGGCAAAAGGGAAAAAGACCGGTTTAGAAAATGCGATCAATATGGAGACCTTTATTCTCGATTATTTTGATGGCGAAAATGTCTTCCTTCCTGCGGGTAGTTGTCCGGGTCCGATAGAGGTTCCAATAAATGACGACTTTGTACTGATCATTTTAAACACGCAGTATTTTTTGCATCCTTGGGACAAACCAGGCGAAGACAGTGATTGCACGAATAAGTCAACGATTGAATCGCTGGACGACCTCAAGACGATGGTTAAAAAAAATGAGGGAAAACACATACTGATAGCAGCCCATCATCCAATCTATACCTATGGAGAGCATCACGGTAATTTCAGTTTTAAGCAGCAGATTTTTCCACCCATTCTAGGGAGTATCCACCCTTTGTTTAGAAGGACGATTGGCAATATTCAGGACAATACTCACCCCAAATACAAAGCCATAATGAAGCAAGTGCTTGCGGCAATGGACGAAGCCAAACATGTTATCCATGCAGCTGGTCATGAGCATTCACTACAGCTAATTGAAAAAGAAGGGCACCATTTTGTTGTAAGTGGATCCGGCTCCAAGACCACACATGTAAAACAAGGAAAGGGCAGCAAGTTTGCTAAAAGTGAGCAGGGTTTTGCAATTCTGGATTTACAGAAAGATGGGTCCGCTGACATCAGCTATTTTGGAATTGAAGGAGGAAAACTTTATGAACAAAGACTTTATCAAAAAGAACTGTTCGACTCCGACCGACCGACCGAGGATATTGATTTTTCCGACAGCACGATTGTCACTATTGCAAGTAGAAAATACGAGAAGAAAGGTAAAAATACCTGGCTGGGATCAAATTATCGGAATGTTTGGAGTACGCCAGTGGAAGTGGAAGTATTTGACGTAGGTTCAGAGCATGGTGGACTAAAAATTCTAAAGAAAGGAGGTGGGATGCAGACTAAGTCTCTTCGAATGGAAGCATCGGACGGAAAGCAATATGTATTAAGGTCGATAGAAAAATATCCAGAAAATGCCATTCCGCCGGCCTTGAGAAAGACCTTTGCTCAGGAAATCGTAGAAGATCAGATCTCCTCCTCGCACCCTTTCGGTGCGTTTATTGTTCCGGTTTTAGCAGAAGCTGCTCAGATTTATCATACTAACCCAAAGCCGGTCTACATTCCGGATGATTCAAGATTTGGTCAGTTTCGTGGCACATTTGCCGGAACGCTCTCCCTGTATGAGGAGCGACCAAATGGAGAGGCTGCAGGAGATTCGCATTTTGGAGGTGCAGATGATGTAGAAGGAACATTAACAGTCATTGAAAAGCTCAAAAAGGACAATGACAATTTCGTAGATCAGCATTTTGTGGTGCGTAATCGTCTTTTTGATATGTGGATTGGTGATTGGGATCGGCACGACGACCAGTGGAGATGGGCTGAATTTGATCAAGGAAAGGGAAAAATGTATCGACCTATCCCTCGCGATAGAGACCAGGCATTTTTTATCAACGAAGGAATCATTCCATTTTTTGCCGCCAGAAAGTGGGCTCTTCCAAAAATTGAGGGTTTTGATGAAGAGGTGAACTGGGCTCCAGGATTGGGACAAAATGCGCGCTTTTTTGATCGTTCCTTTATGAATGGATTAGAATGGGAAGACTGGATGAAACAAATTGAATTCTTGCAAGAGAACTTAACTGATGACGTCATTGAAGAGGCGGTCTCTAAATGGCCTGATGATATTCAAAAATTGACCGCAGACCGTGTAAGAACTGGACTAAAGGCTCGGCGAGCCGATATGCCAAGGTATGCTAAAGAACTCTATCTCTTTTTGTCGAAGGAGGTTGAGATTGTTGGATCTGATAAGCATG
Source organism: uncultured Roseivirgaceae bacterium (assembly GCA_964591785.1). Lineage (GTDB taxonomy): Bacteria > Bacteroidota > Bacteroidia > Cytophagales > Cyclobacteriaceae > Ekhidna. The sequence goes on along the minus strand of CAZQDI010000003.1, from coordinate 7,169 downwards.
AGTATTTTGCTGTCGAGCACTTAACAGATGGTAAGACAAATGTGACAGTCAGAAAGCGTAAAAAGGATGGTGAGCTGGAGCAGATGATATTTGAGAGGACATTTGATCCTAAGGAAACTAAAGAAATCAGACTTTATGGCTTAGATGGTGAAGATGTCTTCGAAGTATCAGGGTCAAGTTCTCCAAGAATTAAGGTTAGAATTATCGGAGGGACTGATAAAGATTTAATTGTTAATGGTAATGAGCAGGAGCGGCTCAAAAAACTGAAAGTCTACGATCGCGTGAAAAGTACTGAAGTTGATGGGAATTCTGCAGGCATTCTTAAGCTCAGTGAAAACCCAGAGATCAATCGATTTGACCGGAAAGCATTCAAATACGACATTCTCTTACCAATTGTGATCGTTGGAGCAAATCCGGACGATGGGTTTTTCTTAGGAGGAGGCTTCAATTTTACCAAAAATGGCTGGCGTAAAGATCCATTCGCTTCCCAACACGTTTTTACTGCCAAGCATTCATTGGCAACCGAGGCTTTTGGCATTAACTATAAAGCCACCCTGACAGATGTCATAGGCAAGTGGGATCTTCGACCAGGTGTGATTATTGAACAACCTTTTGGAGTCAACAATTTCTTCGGTTTAGGTAATGAAACTGAATTTTTGAAAGGCCAATTCCGTGGAGACGATGACGACGATATTGATTTTTACAGATACCAACAAGAGCGGATTGAGGCAGACTTAGATCTTGTAAAGAACTTAGGTGCGTTTGGAAACCTCACCATTGGTACAGGTTTTAGGTCAATTGAGGTAAAACAAAATGCAGACCGGTTCATTGGTTCAGATTCCAACTTGCAGGAGTTTAGCGATAACAACTATCTAAAGGGAAAGATCGGAATATCTGTTGATACCAGAACCAATAAGGTGATACCCCAGAATGGAATCAAAGCTTATGCGGGAATTGAACATTTGGAGGCGCTCTCAGCAGGCTCTCAAAGTGTTACAAGGCTCTCAGCAGATTGGGCGTTTTATTTGAGCTTTAAGCTTCCCTCTTCTTTAGTGATTGCGAATAGAGTTGGAACTGCTCACAACATCGGAGACTATGAGTTTTTCAATGCGAATATTTTAAGTGGTAGGGATAACCTTAGAGGATATAGACAAAATCGTTTCTATGGTGATACCTATTTTTATCATAATATTGATTTGAGGCTGAAGCTTTTCTCTTTTAGAAGTTACCTTTTTCCGGGGCAGTTTGGAATATTAGGATTTCACGATGTTGGCAGAGTTTGGTGGGACGGCGATGTGGATTCAAATACATGGCATACTGGTAAAGGGTTTGGAGTTTGGATTACGCCAATAAATAGCTTTGTTCTTAACCTAAATTATGGATTTAGCGACGATGGTAATATACCCTCATTTTTCTTTGGATTTTTCTTTTGATTAATGGCTATTTTTGAGATCGAATTCGGGGTATTAGCTCAGTTGGTTTAGAGCGCTTGCTTGACAGGCAAGAGGTCACTGGTTCGAATCCAGTATATCCCACTTGGTTTATCAGAAAGCCAGCATTGCTGGCTTTCTTTTTTTTCTACTCTACCACCTCTCCATTAAAGTAGAGAAAGGTAGGTTCATCAGAATCAGACGTGGTGATGCGAATGCTTTTTTTGAATGCCCCCACTTTTCCTGATTTGAAGTTCGCCGTAATTGCTGCAGATTCTCCCGGCTGAATGGCCTCCTTTGGATAGTTGACACTAGTGCAGCCGCATGATCCTTTGGCTTCTACAATCTGAATTGGCTCACTTGAGTGGTTCATGAACTCAAATGCTAATTCATTGACTTCGTTTTTCTGGACTTCTCCAAGGTGAATAGAAGTCGTTTTCCAAGAAACAGAAGTTATGCTAGCCATTACAGCTACTGAAATACCTAGCATTAAAAGGAATGTTACTTTTCTCATATCATTTAAATTTTGATTATATCCAAAGCTGTATTGTGGTAATTAGAATCAGTGTTAATGACTTCCTAATGATTGTTAATGACATGTTAAACCTTCTGCAATCAGGCATTAAGGGTCTACATTTGGAAAATGAAAAGTGCACATATTCGCATCTTAGTGGTCTTAGCAATCGCTACATTGGTGGGTATCATCAGCACTCAACTCTATTGGTTAAACAGAGCTATTGAACAGCAGGATCAGGTTTTTAACCATAATGTTCATCTCGCATTGCGAAATGTAGTTGAATCACTTTGCGAGGCCAGTGGCAAAGATTATCCGGAAACAAATCCAATAGAACAGGTATCGGCTAATTACTATCTGGTACGCACCAATGATCAAATCGATCTCGAAAACCTGGAATATTTGATCACTGCGGAAATCAGTAAAAGAGCCATCACGCAGGCCTTTGATTATGGAGTTTATGATTGCCAAAATGATCAGATGGTGTTTGCTGAAAATGTGAAGGTGGGAGATCAAGAATCCAAGAGTTCATTGCCGTTTCTTGACGATCAGGAGTATTATTTTGGAGTTTATTTCCCCAATAAACCTCAATCTATCATTGCAGAATTGGATTTGTGGAAATTCACAACTGTCCTTACTGTGGTGGTAATACTGTTTTTTGGTTATGCGCTTTTCGTAATTCTAAGGCAGAAGAGATTGAGCGAGATTCAGAAAGACTTTATCAATAATGTTACACATGAGCTAAGAACACCACTGGCGACCCTCAGTCTGGCCAGTGAAACACTATCCAATAAGGCAGATCATTCACTAGCTAAGTACGTAGGGATCATTCATAGCGAAGTAGCTCGATTGAAAACCAATGTGGAAGAAATACTAGAGGCCTCAATTTCTGAAAATAGGAATAAGGTCAACTTAGACGCAACTAACATTGAACACTTGGCAAAAGAGTTAGTCGAAGAGTATCAACTTCAGTATGCCTCCGCTATGATTGATTGGCAGATCATTGGATCGGCACCAAATGAAATTAATACGAGCAAAGCCATCGTTGAGCTTTCAATTAGGAACCTATTAGAAAATGCAATTAAATATGGTGGCAGAACAATTAGGTTAATACTCAGTCAGAATCAAAAATATACTTCCATTCAGATTGATGATAACGGCAAAGGAATAGCGAGGGAATTTCGATCTAAGATTTTTGAGAAGTTTTTTCGAGTCCCTGACACAAAGGATCAACACAATGTAAAAGGGTTTGGGCTCGGACTCTTTATTGTTAAATCTTCCCTGCGCAAAATTGGGGGGTTGATTAAGTACATTGACGGATCCAACGAGGGAGCTTCATTTTTAATTACCGTACCCAATGGCTAGAATCTTAGTTGCTGAAGATGACAAGAATCTTGGGTTTATGCTGATGGATAATTTAGAAGCAGCAGGCCATAAGGTGTTTTTAGCTGAAAACGGGGAGGATGCTCTAATTGATATTAACCAAAATACAATTGATTTATGTGTGGTGGATGTGATGATGCCTAAAATGGATGGGTTTGATTTGGCCAGGCAAATCCGGAAAAAAGATAACAACATTCCAATCATCTTCTTAACAGCTAAAAGCTTTGAGGAGGATCGCTTAAGAGGCTTTGAAATTGGAGGCGATGATTACATCACAAAGCCCTTCTCAATAAAGGAACTAATGTATCGAATCTCTGTTTTTCTTCGCAGAAGTTCGGGAGAAGCTGGAAGTAGGTCGAAAGACATAAAGCTAGGTTTCTCAAGCTTTGATCCCGAGAACTTATGTTATTATTATGGAGATGCGGTCTGTACACTCACCGAAATGGAAGCTCAATTATTAGAAATGCTTATTCATAAACAAAATCAGTTAGTGAGAAGGGAAGAAATTCTGGAGCGCATATGGGGAGAGAATGACTACTTTAAAGGGAGAAGTTTGGACGTGTTTATTGCAAGATTGAGAAAATACCTAAAACCAGACAAGTCTCTGGAAATCAAGAATTATCATGGGGTGGGGTTCAGCTTATTGGTCAAAAAGAACTGAGGCGCATGTGTGGCCCCAGTTAATCAACTATTCAACAACAAGTTTCTTTGTAACTCTTTTTTTGTCCAGCGAAATCTCAAGCAAATAAATTCCTTCCTCTTGCCCGGAAAGGTCGATTGTCTCGGAGTAGAGTCCTGAAAAGTGATCAAAATTCCGAACGAAGATTTCTTTTCCTTGAAGGTCACTTACCCTCAGACTGAGAACCCCTTCATCCGGTGTCGTAAATCGAACTTTGATTTTGCCGTTCTTTGAGGGGTTCGGGGAGAATGTAAGATCATTCAGCACCAATAAGCTGTTTTCGTTTACTGTGCCCTTCTTGCCAAATTCATTTCCAACATCGGAGACTTTAATGCTTTTCATTGAAATGATCTTGATTCTTTTGCTAAGGTCATCATTACTAAACTGATCGAGGAGAGCTTCAATTTCAACACCCAGGTTTTTGAGCTTTTTTCTAAGTTCCTCAGAAAATTCGTCGGTATCAAAATCATCAAATTGGAAATCGAATGAATTTCCGTTTACACCACCATCAAAGTTGTGAAACAAGAAGTTTCCCGTGCTGTCGTTATCAAATAACCTAAAGACATTGTCATTTCCGTCATTAAACTCTTCGAAATGGAAGAATGAATTAAGCTGTTCGCCATCAGACCATATGTCAAATGACTCTTTATCACCGGAAAACTCCTGATATTTTGGGTCGGCATTCATTTCATCTGTGTTGCGATATTCTCCACGAAAGGTTTTCCTCTTGCCGTCAATCTCCTTTGTGATTTCGACAATAATTTTCGCATCTTCATCCTGTCCAAAAAGAGAAAAATTAGAAATTGACAGAATGATAAGCGCAGTTGTTTGAAGTAATAGCTTCATAATTTTTTGAGTTTTTGTCCGAATCTAAAGTACGAATAGGTCATATATATCACTGTTAATCAGGCGTTAATGCTTGTTAAATTTGGTTAATTAGGAATCGAGCAGTGATCGCCATCGTATTTTTGAAGTATGAAGCGATTAACCCTAAGGTGGATCATTGGATTGATGGGATTAGCCATGATAGGACTCATTGGTTTTCAGCTGTATTGGATTGACCGGTTGGTTAACGCCAATGAAGAGCGCTTTCAGAAAGACGTGTTGGAGGCGCTAAACATTGTGGCAGATAAATTAGAGAAACAGGAGACCATTGCAGCATACCAGAAATTGAATTATCACTTGGCCAATCATCCGGCATACGATACATCCGTTGGAAAGCAGCCAATTTATCAATATGACTCTCAGGCAGGTCGCGTTGCCCCAAAAATGGAGTTGGTAGAAAAGGGAAATCAACAGCTTTTTGTCTTTGCTGACACCATGAGTAATGGAAGTTTTGAAATGGTAGTAAACTTTTCAAGTACTGCTACCAATTTTTTTCAGCCTTTTCCTCCTCCAATGACTTCCAATTCCGAACAATTAATGCAGAAAGAAATCAGGATTCAGGAATTGGAAGATCAGCTTGCAAGAGTTTCCCGAAGGTATGAATTGACCTTCGATGTTATGGAAGATTTGATGGGATCTAGGAAGCCATTGGCAGCTAGATTTAGTCCCCCTCAATTGGATTCACTACTAAAAAATGAGCTAGCTTCAAAAGGTATTGATCTTGAGTACGAGTATGGGATTGTTCAGCCTCGACAAGCTCGTTTCTTACTCCATACAAAGAATGCCTCACAAAGTAGCCTGTTGGAAAGTGACTTGAAGGCTAGTCTATTTCCAAATGACCTTTTCGGGGACAAAAGTCTGTTGATTGTTGAATTTCCGGCGAAGGGAAAGTACTTGTTTGGTAAGATATGGACATCGCTTCTCAGTTCAGGGCTCTTGGTATTAGTCATCCTATTGTGTTTTGGCTATAGCATCAAGACCATCATTCGACAGAAGAAACTCTCTGAAATGAAGAATGATTTCATCAATAACATGACCCATGAATTGAAAACACCAATCTCTACTGTATCGTTGGCTGTCGAAGCTCTAAGTGACAAAGACATAGAGCAAAGCCCATTGAGAGAGCGATACATCAACGTCATTGGGGAAGAAAACAAGCGTCTGGGAAACCAGGTAGAAAAAGTACTCCAGATTGCTGCGATTGATCGACAAGATTTCAACCTAAAGGAAGAAATCCTGCAAATGAATGAAATGGTAAAAAATGCAGCTGAGCACATTTCAATGCAAATTGAGAATCGAGGAGGAAGAATCAACCTGATCGAAAAAGCTGAGGAGGACTGCGTTAAGGGAGATGAGATGCACATCACGAACATCATAGTGAATCTACTTGATAACGCCAATAAATACTCTCCTGAAGCACCCAACATTACGTTACGGACGGAATCTGATAGGGAAGACTTTCACCTGTCGATTCATGACAGAGGGATTGGAATGACCAAAGAGCAGCAAAAACATATTTTTGAAAAATTTTATCGTGTGCCTACCGGAGACCTTCACAATGTGAAGGGATTTGGATTGGGGCTAGCATATGTTCAGCGAATGGTGCTGGCGCATGGAGGAAGTATTCATGTGGACAGTGAGCCTGGAAAAGGAAGTAAATTTTCTATCACATTACCTCTAGTCAAAAATGAAGCCTAAACTGCTAATAGTTGAAGACGATCCTAATTTAGGAGAAATTCTCAGTGAGTATCTCGCGTTGAAAGGGTTTGAAACCACGCTAAAACGGGATGGTGAAGAAGGCGAGATTGCGTTCAAAGAGGGCTCGTTTGACCTATGCATATTGGACCTGATGATGCCAAAAAAGGATGGATTCTCACTGGCCAAGGAGATTCGAATGCTGGGTGATGACACTCCCATAATTTTTCTCACAGCAAAATCAATGAAGCAAGACATTATTAAAGGCTTCACTATTGGTGCTGATGATTACATGACAAAGCCTTTTAGTATGGAGGAATTGTTGTTGCGAATTCAGGCAATCCTGAAGAGGTCAGCAAAAAAAGAAGAGGAGGTGCCTTTTCCAAACCCATTTGAAATAGGGAAATTAGTCTATTCGTATCATGAGAACCGGCTGAATACACCAAATCGCGAGATCAATCTTACTACGAAGGAAAATGAACTATTAAAAATATTCTTCGAGAACATAAACAGCACGGTGGTGCGAAGCATTGCTCTTAAGAAAATTTGGGGGGATGACAGCTATTTTAATGCCAGGAGCATG
>CAZQDI010000002.1:0-68494 GCA_964591785.1 uncultured Roseivirgaceae bacterium | reverse complement strand
CATTTTCAGTCTATTACTTTTTGCCCAAATGGTGATAGCTCAGGACCGGATCACCGGTGAGCCTTTTGCTACCCGCTCGGTAGTGCTCGGGCAAAATGGAATGGTCGCAACCAGCCATCCATTGGCAACTCAAATTGGATTGGATATGCTCAAAAGTGGTGGCAATGCCATTGATGCGGCCATTGCGGCCAATGCAGCCTTAGGTTTAATGGAGCCGACAGGATGTGGAATTGGCGGTGACCTCTTTGCAATCGTCTGGGATGGTCAGACCAAGCGACTCTATGGTCTTAACGCCAGCGGAAGATCTCCACAAAAACTTACGCTTGAGTACTTCGAGCAAGAAGGAATGCAGAAAATTCCGTCCCATGGGCCATTACCTGTCAGTGTTCCCGGAGCTGTGGACGGTTGGTTCGAACTTCACAGTAAGTTTGGATCCAGACCCATGACGGAGATTCTCGCACCAGCCATTGACTATGCAGAAACAGGATTTCCTTTGACTGAGCTAATCGCCTGGTACATTCAACGAACTGTGCCGTTTTTTGAAGCCAAAGGATTTCCGAACATTGAGGATACTTATAAAACACAAAATGGAGGAAAGCTTCCCAATGAGGGAGAAATCTATAAGAATCCGTACCTGGCAAATACTTACCGAAAAATAGCAGAAGGGGGTCGCGATGCTTTTTACAAAGGAGATATTGCCAAAACAATCGGAAAATTCATCAAGGAGCAGGGAGGTTTTCTTTCTGCTAAAGATTTGGCGGATCACAAATCGGAATGGGTAGAGCCGGTTTCAGTCAATTACAGAGGGTACGACGTTTGGGAATTGCCACCCAACGGACAAGGTATCGCGGCACTTCAAATGCTGCAAATATTGGAAGGTTATGACTTTTCTGACATTGAGTTCGGTAGTGCCGAACACCTGCACTTGTTTACGGAAGCCAAAAAACTTGCCTTTGAAGATCGTGCTAAATACTATGCAGACATGGACTTTTTTGATGTCCCTGTTGAGGACCTTTTATCTGAAAAATATGCAGCTGATCGAAGGGACCAAATTGGTTCCAGGGCTGGCATGTACAATGCCGGAGAAATTTCTGCTGGGGAGACCATTTACATGACAGTCGCAGATAAGAATGGGACCATGATTTCTCTCATTCAGAGTAACTATCGTGGAATGGGTTCCGGGATGGCGCCTCCCGAGTTGGGGTTCATGCTTCAGGATCGTGGGGAATTGTTTAGCCTGAAACGAGGACAAGCCAACACTTACGAGCCTGCAAAGCGACCTTTTCATACCATTATTCCTGCATTTATTACGAAAGACGGGAAGCCATTTGTGAGCTTTGGAGTAATGGGAGGAGACTTCCAACCCATGGGTCATACACAAATAGTCATGAACCTTATCGATTTTGGAATGAACCTTCAAGAAGCCGGAGACGCACCGAGGTGGGACCATACGGGTGGCGCCAGCCCGATGGGTCGAACTACTGAAGATACCGGACTTATTCGGGTTGAATCTGGGATCCCTTATTCCACCATTCGCGAACTGATGGATAGGGGACATCGAGTAGGTACAGCTCGTGGTGTATATGGAGGTTATCAGGGGATCTTATGGGACGATGAAAATAAAGTATATCACGGAGCGTCTGAAAGTAGGAAGGATGGACAGGCGGCCGGCTATTGATTACCTGGAAAATAGTTCCTCTTTCTTTACATGGGCTCGTTACCAGCTTTGTTAACGACAAAGATTTGTTGCTTATCTAAAGGACTCAGTTGCCACACACTTCCCATGGAAAAGATGAAAATGGATGTTGGGTGGAGCAAGGAAATTGGGTTTGGAAGCGTCTACCTATCGAGTAACATCAGTCGATAGGCTAGTTGGGTAGTCCTAATTTTAGAGGCAATGACCTAATCAACTTTCTTTGCGTAGTTATCCCAAACCCTGAATGCGGAAACTACCTCATCATCAAATTGAAAAGTATACTGGGTGCCGCTACTTGCATTGAAAAAGACCGAATCATTTTCAGGGAGCAATTGAGCAGGTGTGCTGAACCAACCTCCTTCACAAGCCAACCCACGATCCATGATACGAATTTTGGTTTCACCGAATTCATTCATGGCATAGGTCCCTTCAAATGAAGATAGCTTGGTCTCAGACATTTCGGCCACCCTTTTTCTATTCGGCTCGATACCTTTCAGGTTGTACTCTTCAGCGATGGCCAGCAGGATCTCAAACATGATACTTCCATTGTCAGAGTTAACCATAATTACTACTGCATCAGCTGATTCTTTCCAAGCGACCAATCCCGCTCTAAAACCTTCATCTGCTCCATTGTGCCCAAATGTTAGTTCGCTTACTGTTGGGCCTAATCCGTGATTATTCATGCCTGGAGTAAGCATTTGATCGACAGTTTCTTTCTTCAAAAGTCCGTCTTCTCCTGACAAAAGAATCTGCTGTATTTCCACAGGGTATTTGATCAATTCGGTCGGAGTGGTCCAAAGTCCAGCGGCAGCCATTTCAGGATAAATGGGCCACTTCCCTTCAACTTCAGACCCATTTCTTCGATAGCCAGTCGCAGCCAAGTGATGCAGATTGCCTGGCAATGGATTCTTGAAAGTACTGACTTCCATGCCTAATGGTGAAAGTACATGTGTTTCCATGAGTTCCGGAAATGATTGCTTTTCCAGGTCAGTGATCATTAGTTGCATGATGGTATATCCTCCACCAGAATATTGCCAGCTTTCGCCGGGTTCCTTGTAAACCCTCACAGAATCAGTATTTCCCTTGCCATCAAGCACTTCTGGAACAGTCGGGATGGTGTCGCCTTTATCGTAACCAGGGAAGCCCCATACAGTCAGTCCGGCGGTGTGATTTAACATTCGACGAGTAGTGACTTTTTCTTTTACTGTAAACTCATTTTCAGGAAGTTTCCAACTTGTCAGGTAGGTATTGACATTCTCGTCAATGTCCAGAATTCCTTGTTCATACAGTTGGAGTGCGCGTACAGCAGCAACGGGTTTGCTGATGGAGCCCGCAAGAAATAATGTGTTCGAATCGACTGTTCTATTTTCAGAACTATCTGCCATGCCATATCCTTTTGCCCAATCGAGCTCTCCGTTGATTACTACAGCGATGCTTACTCCGGGAATACCTAATTCCCTGAGACGATCCTCGATGTTAAATCGCTCGTTTTCTCCTTCTATCTGCAGCTGTTTCTGAAGATTATTCTCGATGCGTTCAATGCGCGCATCAATTTCCTCACTGGAGGATTTATTCGTGGTGCATGAAATGAGGAAAGTAATGAGGAGTAATGAAAGTAAATTTTTCATGTAGTGATTCTTTCCTGAAAGGTACGTAATGTTTGAAAGTAAGAGGCTTTGAAGCGTGCTTTTCCATTTTAAATTAATGTGAAGTGTAAAATCATTTCCTTGATATATCCGGTTTGTTCATTTTACTAATTATTTTAGTAATTCAAAAAACAGATACTATTATTAGTGGATGAATCGTCAGATAGTACACATCGATATTGATGCCTTTTATGTAAGCTGTACGCTACTTAAAATGCCGGAACTAGCTGGAAAACCTGTGATCATTGGTGGTACCAGCAACCGTGGAGTAGTGACTTCTGCTTCTTATGAAGCAAGAAAGTACGGCGTTCAATCTGCAATGCCTACACGATTGGCTTTGCAGCGATGCCCGGATGCGATTGTTCTTAAAGGGGATTTCGATCTTTTTACTGAATATTCCAATATGGTCAATGAAATCGTAACCGAACTTGCACCGGTTCACGAGCGCGCTTCCATTGATGAGTTCTACCTGGACATGACCGGAATGGATCGATTCTTTGGAAGCTTGCAGTTTACGAAAGAGTTGGTCCGAAAAGTTCACAATGAGACAGGTCTTCCAATGTCTTTTGGCTTAAGTATCAATAAAACAGTAGCCAAAATGTGTACCAGATATGCTAAACCTCGGGGAAACCTACTGATCGAAGAAGGACAGGTACAGCCATTTTTAGATCCTCAAACCATTCGCAACATTCCCTCGCTTGGAGAAGTAACCTACAGGTTTCTAAGAAGAATTAGTATCAAAATCATTGAAACCTTGCGTCAGGTACCGCCCGAGTCGATGCAGGAACTATTAGGAAAACCTGGGTTAAGTATTTGGAAAAAAGCTAATGGGATCGATTCAAGTCCGATTGTTCCATATCAAATTAAAAAGTCGATCTCTACCGAGAAGACGTTTGATAAGGACACACAAGATGTCAAAGAGCTTAAGGCGTTATTGCTGGCAATGGTTGAGAAAGTAGCTTTTCAGTTGAGAGACAGCAATCTCATGTGTTCAACAATTGCAATTAGAATTCGCTATTCAAATAGAGATACAGAAAGCGCGCAAAAGAAAATTGCCTTCACTGCTAATGATGACGTATTGATCAACTATGCATATGAATTATTTGATAGGCTCTATCACCGAAGGATGCTACTTCGATTAATTGGGGTCAAACTTTCTGGAATGGTCCATGGAAATCATCAAATCGACCTTTTCCAGGACAACATCAAAATGATTCGATTGTATCAGGCGATGGATCGTATGAAACATCGATTTGATAATCCTTCGCTCATCCGAAGAGCAACTGGTTTTTCTGCTTATGAACGCCAATAATGGGTCCATCACATGTATTTGAATTGCCACTCGTATTATTCACTCCGTTATGGTACCCTGCCAGTGGAAGAACTGGTGTTGGAAGCGAAAAAGTGCAACCTTGAGTATTTAGCGCTTACAGATATAAACTGTACCACTGGGGTTTTTGATTTTGTGAAAGCTTGTAAGGAGGCCCATATTAAGCCAATTGTAGGCTGTGAGTTCAGAAAGGAAGGGAAGCTGCTCTATATCGGACTCGCAAAAAATCTGAGTGGACTACGTGAGCTGAACGAATTATTGACAAAAACCAATTTGGGAGAGATGCCACTACCTTGGCAATCTCCTTATTTTCAGCAGGTATTCGTCATTTACCCCAGTACTAATATTCCTGAGATATTACAGCCACATGAATTTATTGGAGTAAGGGCTTCGGAGTTCAAACAATACAAAAACCCTTTACTGAGACGAAAAGATAAATTAGTATGTCTGCTTCCGGTTACCCATCGGAACAACGTTGAGTACGAACTCCATCGGTTGCTACGATGCATTGACCATAATATTTTATTAACTTACCTTCAGCACGACCAGACCGCTGATCCATCTGAAATCATGGTTTCCAAGGGAAGGATTGAGCGATTCTTACAAAACTATCCGGAGGTTCTTGTCAATACTCACCGCATTGCCGACCAGTGTGAATTTGAATTCAACTTTGAAGAGCCCAAAAACAAACGTTACTTTACCGGAAGCCTTTACGAGGATAAAGTTTTATTGGAATCTTTAGCACTAGAAGGGTTTAAAAAGCGATACCAGGCGAGTAATAAAGTAGCCTTAGCAAGATTGTATGAAGAGCTCGAAGTCATTCATAAACTTCAATTCGGGTGCTATTTCCTTACCACCTGGGATATTGTAAGGCACAGTTTGAATCATGGTTATTTTCATGTTGGAAGGGGGTCCGGTGCCAACTCCCTGGTAGCCTATTGTTTAAAAATCACAGAAGTTGACCCCATTGAGTTAGACCTTTACTTTTCGCGTTTTCTCAACACCAAACGCTCGAGTCCTCCCGACTTTGACATCGATTGGAGCTGGCAAGATCGAGATGATATCATTGCATATATATTCAAACGCTTCGGAAGGGACTATACCGGGTTTTGTGGAACAGTTTCTGATTTTAAATTCCGATCCGTAGTTCGGGAGTTGGGTAAAGTGTATGGACTACCGAAAGAAGAATTAGATCGTTTATCCCGGACGCCTTTTTCAGCGCAAGAGACTCATGATATCACTCGTAAAATCCATCAATTCGGGTCCATGCTGGAAGGATTCCCCAACCAATACTCAATGCATGCTTGTGGTATTTTTATTAGCGAGCAACCCATTGCCACTTATTCAGCGATGAATGTGTATCAGAAAGGTGTGCCTACCTGTGAGATCGATATGTACATAGCAGAAGATATTCATCTGGAAAAACTAGATATTCTTAGCCAACGGGGTTTGGGCCATATTAAAGACGCCGTTCAAATGGTGGAGGATAACCGGGGCATCAAACTTGATATTCATGACACGGACACTTTCAAGAAAGATCCCAGGTGCAATGAAATGCTTGCGAAGGGTAAAACACTTGGTTGCTTTTATATCGAAAGTCCGGCCATGCGGGGTTTGCTTAGAAGATTAAAATGTGACTCTTATGAGACGTTAGTCGCAGCCAGTTCAATCATTAGACCGGGAGTTGCCCAATCCGGTATGATGAGAGAATACGTCGAACGACACCGTGATCCTTCGCGCATCAAATACTTTCATCGAATCTTTGAGGAGCAGTTGAAAGATACCTATGGGGTGATGGTCTATCAGGAAGATGTTATTAAGATTGCTCATCATTTTGCTAAAATGGGATTGGATGAGGCAGATGTTTTGCGAAGGGGGATGTCAGGGAAGTCACGGTCAAAAAAAGAAATTGAACGAATCAAAAATCTTTATTTTGAAAATTGCAAGAAGCTTGGATATCCTGATGAATTGACCAACGAAGTATACCGGCAGATTGCTTCGTTTGCTGGCTATAGCTTTTGCAAAAGCCACAGTGCTTCGTATGCGGTTGAGAGCTATCAAAGCTTATTCCTTAAGTCGTATTATCCGTTGGAATTCATTACGGGAGTCATCAATAACAATGGCGGTTTTTATCGACCGGAGGTTTACATTAATGAAGCCCGGATGTTGGGAGCTACGATAGAAGCTCCGGATGTCAATCACAGTCAATCACTCACCTGCCTCAAAGGGGAGACGATTTATTTAGGATTGAGTCAGGTGATCCATTTAACTCGAAAAATGCAGGAGAAGATTCCGGAAGAAAAGGAAAAAAATGGTCTGTACGGTGATTTAATTTCCTTTTTAAAACGTACCGGAATTACTTATGATGAAACTACCCACCTAATATATGTGGGAGCTTTCCGCAAGTTTAACCAAGCAAAGGGTCACCTAATTGTCGAAGCAAAGAAATACTTCAATCATCAACCCAAAGAACCCTCTTCAGATCAACTTTTTACTGTTCCCACCAAGAATTTTTCTTTTCCCCAGATTGAGCATGATCCCATTGCTGATGCATTTGACGAACTGGAAGGGTTGGGCTATCCCGTAACCATGTCTCCATTTAATCTGTTGAAAACATCATTTCGTGGTGATGTACTGGTTAAGGATCTTTTGCATCATGTAGATAAAGAGGTCAGAATGGTTGGCTACCTGGTATCCATTAAAGATGTTCCAATTCAGAGAAAAGATGGAAAGGTCAAAATGAACTTTGGTACCTGGATCGATAAAGAGGGAGGGTATTTTGATACCACTCATTTTCCACCCACTTTACGAAACTACCCGTTTAAAGGGTTAGGGTGCTATTTGCTGTTAGGAAAGGTGGTTGTAGACTACGATTTTCCTAGTATCGAGATTAGTAAAATGGAACGCCTTCCGATGGTCTCAGATCCGAGGTATAGCGAAACGGATCAACCCAATCATGATGTCTGGAATAACATGAAGGTCGCGCATAGTATGACCATGAGAGCGCCTTATCCGAGCACGGATGAGCTGGATGAGCTGTACGGAAGGAAGCCTTTGTCTGGCAAATATGACCTGGAAAGAAGTAACCATTCCAGAATGTCTTTAGGCGGAAGAAAATAAGACATTTCATTCCCGAATCTATATTTCAAGAGGACATTTAGAAAATAAAAAATCATTTTTCAAACCAAGAGGGGTGATTTTCGTTTTCTTTATACATTGAAATGCAATGTATATTGAATTCCTAAATCAATTACGTAAATGATCTCTAAAAATTTAACGGCCGCATCTACCAAACCAATTATCCTGGGAATATTAAAGCAAGGCAGTAGTTACGGATATTTAATTATTAAGAAAATCAAGGAATTATCCGGAGGCAAGCTTCAATGGTATGATGGGATGTTGTATCCTGTTCTGCATCGATTGGAAAAGGAAGGGTTGATTCGATCTAGCTGGAATGTGTCCGACGATACTCGTCCAAGAAAGTACTATGAAATCACAGAAGAGGGTAAAGAAGCGCTACTTGCAGAAAGACAACAATGGGTTGAGGTGACTGAGGTCTTGAATCAATTATGGGGAAATCCGGGCATCAAGAATTTAGGTCATGTTTGATTTGGAGAAGGCAATTCAGAAGTGGCTGAAGGAATTCCGAAAACATAAGGAGTTTAACGATGGCGCGGTGAAGGAAATGGAAGTTCATGTGCGTGATTATATCGACGATCTAATTGCTGAGGGTTACACACCATTTGTGGCTTTTGAACAAGCGGTCTCGGAATTCGGTCCATTAATATACACTGCTCGAGAATCCTCTAAAAGTCAAAAACCCATGTATAAATCCAGGACTACCATGATTGCAAATCACTTCAAACTTGCCGTTCGAAACTTCTGGAAGCATCGATCCTACGCTTCATTAAACATTATCGGCCTAACAATCGGCCTCACCATTGTCTTCTTAATTGGGCTTTTTGTCAATGATGAGCTTGGTTTTGATCAGTTTCACGAAAATAAGAACCACCTCTACCGTGTAGTGGAAAACCAATACTATGCTGGCCAGCCTGTCTTTCCTGTGGCGGTAACACCGACTGCACTTGCTCCTTCCTTAGAAAGTGAGTACCCAGAAATCATCAAGACCACCCGGACTATTTCAGAAGTCTACCGATTTAAGGTAGGCGACCAGGAATTGGTGGAAGACAAAGGGATGATGGTCGATCATCATTTTTTCAGTATGTTTTCATTCCCACTCACCAGAGGAAGTCTCAATTCATTTCAGGAGAGGTTAGATGCCTTGGTGTTAACGGAAGGGATGGCAGCCAAGTATTTTCCTGATGAAGAACCCATTGGGAAGTACATGACGCTGAATGAACGTCAGTATGAAGTATTGGCCGTCCTGCAAGATGTCCCAACCAACTCTCATCTGGATTTTCAATATCTGACAAATTTCGAAAGTTATCTTGCAGGCGACACGAGCCGTGCGAGTAGCTGGGAATCCAACTGGCTCTACACGTACGTGCAGTTGACACCTGGTGCCAGTCTTGAAGAAGTCAATGAGAAGGTTCAGGGACATATTAAAGCCCGTTTCGAAAATTCAGTTATCGACCTTTATTTGCAGCCATTTCTGGATGTGTATCTGGGAGAAGTTGATTTTACAGCGGAAATCTCTCGGAAAGGAGAGATGCTTTATGTGCGGATCTTCTCCATTGTGGCAGTTTTTATTCTGCTCATTTCCTGCATCAATTTCATGAACCTTTCCACAGCCCGAGCTTCTAAACGAGCAAAAGAGGTTGGATTGAGAAAAACCGTCGGAGCGAGTAAAGGGCAATTGATTGTTCAATTTTTAAGTGAATCGGTACTATTGGCAATCCTTTCTGTAGTGCTTGCAATGTTCCTGGTTGCACTGTTGTTGCCTTTCTTCAATGAAGTAACCAGTAAAGAGTTTAATCTTTGGATCTTCTTTGAGTCAGAATTTGGGTTGAAGTTGGTGTTTACGATGTTGGGTACGGCTTTGCTGACCGGATTGATTTCAGGCAGTTATCCAGCAATGGTCTTGAGTTCGATTCCTCCAATACAGACTCTGAATTCCCACAGCTCTTCAGTAAGAGGCAACTTCCTGAGAAAACTGTTAGTCATTGTTCAGTTTTCGATATCGATCATACTCATGGTGGGAACTGTGGTCATCTACCGGCAATTTCAATTCATTCAAGAAGTTGACCTTGGTTACAATCGCAGCAATCTCCTTTACCTGTTTCCTCCCTACGAACAGGCGAAGGTCTTTGCCGAAGAGTTGAGAACAGTCACCGGCATTGAAAGTGTTGGTCAGTCCAATCATCACCCTGCACGGATATTTTCCAGTTCATATGGCTTTGATTGGCCTGGAAAAAATCCTGACGAGACGATTCTACTACACTACATGGGAGTGGATGAGCATTATTTGCCAACCATGGGAATGAGGATCACACAAGGAAGGCATTTTCTGGGAACGGACTCGGCTACGCTGATTATCAATGAGCGTGCCCGAGAACTGATGGGATTGAAAGATGCAGTGGGTCAGACCATTACTGCGGGTGGTGGTGAGCGCAGAATTGTTGGGGTTGTAGATGACTTCAATTTTAAGTCGATACATTCTGAGATTGAACCGATCATCATCTTCAAATTAAACGAACTAAGCCGGGTATTTGTACGCTACGATCCCATGGAAGAGGCTGTGATTACTAAAAAAATAGCCAGTGTCTGGGAACAGTTTTTCCCCAACCAAGAGTTCAATAGCTATTTCCTGGATACCGATTTTAACGAGCTCTACGAAGCGGAAGAACGAACCGGCACACTGTCCACCTATTTTGCCATACTTGCCATCATCATCTCATGTCTCGGTCTATTTGGGCTGGTTTCTTATGCGACTGAACAACGAACCAAAGAAATTGGGATTCGAAAAGTACTTGGAGCTTCCATTTCTACTGTTTTTGTGCTTTTGACCAGTGATTTCATCCGATTGGTGATCATCTCACTGGTTGTCGCCATCCCTATTAGTTGGGTCGCGATGGACTCATGGCTGGAAGGGTTTGCTTATCGCATCGATCTTTCCGTTTGGGTATTTGTGGGTTCTGCACTTCTGGCGCTTTTGATTGCAGTGACGACGGTCAGCTATCAGTCCATTCGTGCTTCGCTAAGCAATCCGGTTCATGCGCTGAGGAATGAGTAGTTCAAAAAGAAGCCTTATTAGTGTCGTGTACATGGTGTGTGCTGCTTTTCAAGCATATCACAAAAGGCCTGGACCTACCAGTTCTTGAAATAGTGACTATTCCAGTTTGATTTGGATATCAATCTCATCTAATGTAGATCCGTAGAGTCTGCCGTTTGTTATTGGAATTGTATAGGTGGCTTTCCTCCCAGAGGAGTCACCAAGAAAGTTGATAGTGATAAAGAATCTGGTTATTTTATCGATGTCTTTTTGATGATTGCTGGACCAAAGCTGCATGGACAATCCGTTATCGAATATCTGATCCTTCTCGTTTTGAGATGAAAGGTTAATTTCCGGAGAAAAATACCAGATTACATCTTCGCTGTCCTCCGTGTTCTCGAATTTAAAATTCACTTTGTTAACTAACCCTTCCAGTGTAGCCAAGCTGAGAGTGGCAAGCTCAAGCTGCTCATGGTCGGATTCTTCATGACTATACCCAAGAAAGAGCTTAATGGGCGAGTTTGGCACATCAATACGATAGTATTTGTGGTTGAAGGCCAGGATTTCCTCCTCACGAGTATAATTGTATAATTTTCCAAAATCCTCAGCTCCGCAACATCCAAAGTTGATGGCCATATAGTAGTCGTTTTTTAGGATAATGTCATTAAAGTACTTGGTAGTTTCCCAGTAGTTGCTTTCGTCTATGGTCTCGATGTGAACCAACGAATGATAGCCTTCTCCGCCACCATCCACTTTTTCGACGACTTTTTTAAGGCGTCCAAAACGCCCATGCCTGGGATAAGTAACCTCCTTAATTCTATAGACTTTATGACCCGTTTTCTCATTTTGGAAAGATCTGATATAACTATCTTCTAATGACAGATCGGTTAAGACAGTAGGTTGAGACTGCTTTTCAAATTGTAGAATCCGTTCGATATTTTTTTTGTCTGTTGGAGTAAGCATCGCATCCACATTTGACTCCGTCGGCTGATACCACTTTTTGTTTGAAAAATGCCTGGCAAGGTCTTCAGATTTAAAGATGTATCCATACCTGGCAAATATTTCATTTCGCATTAAGCGCAGTTCAGATGCAGACTTTCCATGCAGTAAGTATTCAGGAATAAGTTCTTGTGTAGGCCTTTGACCTGCCATATCACTACTCAGGAAAAGAATGATCGTTGCGAAGACATATTTCATATGGAAAAATTAGTCAAGATCGTGATCATTTACTCCATATTCGAAGGCTGATTGCAAAAGTGAAAAGCTTTGAAATCGTGTGGAACGGCTGTTGACCACTTACGTAAATTTGCTTCAAAGATCGATGCGGGAAGACCTGCTTTCGAGACGAAGCCGTGCCACCGGACTTAGTAATCCGCTTAACTTTTTTACTTTTAGGTTCTGAACCAATTTCCTAGTTGAATGGATAGCCTAACCGTAACCAATTCGGACTTTGTCAATGAGTCCAAAGCACAATCGAAATCTAGTGTCGCTTCAATCGAATTGCCCACTTACCTCTATGCGACGGTACTGGCATCTTTTAGCATCATGATAGGCCTGGTATGGGACATCAGCTGGCACACCAGCATCGGTCGGGATGGACTCCTTTCAGCGCCACACGTTGCCATCTACTTTGGTGGCGTGCTTGCCGGAATCTTTTCAGGCGTAAGAGTACTGAAAGTGTCGTTTGCTGGCACCGAAAAGCAAAAAGAAGAAAGTCTTTCATTTTGGGGGATATTCAGAGGTTCTCTTGGTGCACTTTTTTGCATCTGGGGCGCCTTCGCTATGTTGACTTCAGCACCTTTTGATGACTGGTGGCACAATACCTATGGACTGGATGTGACGATCCTTTCCCCACCTCACACCGTTCTCCTGCTGGGCATGGTGACGATCCAGTTCGGGGCAATGATTACAGTTCTTTCTGTTAAAAACAGGATGAAACTTTCCAATCAAATCAATCCGTCGGTGGAAAAACGTTTGCGATTATTTTTTGCGTTGTCTGCCGGTTTTGTCCTTTGCATGTTTTTCACGATTGCCTCAGAGTATCTGGGACGGCATGACATGCATCGGGTTTCATTCTATCAGGTAGCTAGTTTTCTTTTTCCGTTACTTCTGGTGGCCGTGTCTGTATCAGCGCCAAGCAAGTGGGGGGCCACGTTTGCAGCGATTGTCTACACCGTGTTTATGGCAGCAATGGTTTGGATTCTACCGCTATTTCCCGCAGAACCCTTATTGGGTCCGGTATTAAATCCCATCACTAATTTTCAGGCTTTTGAATTTCCGCTGTTGCTGATCTTTCCGGCGATCGGTATCGACCTGATTACGCAGCGCTTTCGTCGTATGAATTCCTGGCTTACGTCGCTGTTGTATGCCGCAGCATTCTTAGTGACATTGCTGGTGTTTCAATATCCTTTTGGCAACTTCCTCATGTCAGACGCAGCTCGCAATTGGTTCTTTGGAACAGAAAGCTGGTATTTTGGTTCCAGCCCCGACTGGCAATATCGTTTCGCATACGCAGAATGGATGGAAACGACCGGATTTGATTTAGTCAAAGGGTTACTGATTGCATTAGTCATTGGATATTTAAGCTCCCGCTTATCAATTCGCTGGGGGAAGTGGATGCAAAACATCATGAGATAACGCGCCAAGTATGAAACGAATCATTTATAGTCTCCTATTCCTGCTCTTTTTCTCTCATTTCAGTACAGGACATATCGGCAGCCCGGGTGTGACGCTTGAAGGTAAAGCCGGGCCCTATGCGGTCACCGTGGTGGTGAACTCACCTGACGTAATACCCGGAACCGCCTCTGTGGATGTGTACCTGACAGACCCCAAGATTGCAGAGGTGCAGCTCAAGCCAATCTACTGGTTCGCAGGAGCATCGGGAACCCCCAAAGCTGATCTGGCGGTGCAAGTTCCTGGTGAAGCCGGCCATTACAAAGGAGAGATCTGGTTGATGAGCCCTGGGAGCGCCAGCATAGAAGTTACCGTGGTCGGAGAGGCCGGAGAGGGGAGCATTTTGCTTCCTGTGATGGCAGTATCTACTGCCCAAAAACAAATGGAGGCATCCCTGGGCTGGACACTCGCGGGCCTGGGACTTTTCCTGGTGTTTTTGATGGTGACCATCATTAGTCTAAGCAATAGCGACTCCATGGTTAAACCTGGAGAGGTCGCCACTACTAAGACTCGAAGAAAGCGATGGATCGGCGCAAGCATCGGATTGGTCATTCTGATCCTAGTGGTATGGGGGGGTAATAATTGGTGGAGTAGCTGGGGCAATAGCTACGCCCGATACATGTACAAGCCATTTACAGCCACTTCATGGGTCGCGGAAGCAGGAGGGAAGCAGGTGCTGAACTTTTCCATTGATTCGACCCGATTAGAGCAATTGTATTTAACCCGAAGCATTAGCTATTTGATTCCCGATCATGGGAAGATCATGCACATGTTCTTGTTGAAGATGGGGTCATTAGATGTATTTGCTCACCTGCATCCACTTCGAACAGATTCAGCCTTATTTGAGACCGTCATACCGCCATTGCCAGCTGGCGACTATTATGTATTCACTGATGTGACCCGCTTGAGTGGCTTTTCAGAGACCATTGCCGACACAATATCGATCCCCAATGCCACACCGGAAGTGGAATCCAATTGGAGTGACTCCCTGCTAATTGATACCGATGATACGTACTACATTACTGATCCCATCGTGAAGGCGAATGAACAGCCTCGGTTATTGGGTGGAGACATTGTGGTCTGTGGGAGTCCGGGGCAAAAAACCATCTTGCCCGATGGTTCCTATGTCACACTTGAATTGCCAGAATCCGGTGACTTCAAGAGCGAACAATTGTATCAATTAACATTCGCCTTTGAGGATGAGGCGGGTCAACCATCGGCGTTGGAGCCCTACTTAGGTATGATGGGACATGCGGTGGTATTTAAAGAGGATGGGAGTGTGTACATCCACCTGCATCCGGTAGGTTCTTATTCGATGGCCTCCAAGGAGGTGATGGAAGCACGGTTTGATGGACAATCCGGACGTATTGACTGGGGCAAACTTCAAAAGCAGCATTTGTTTAGGGACAGCGTCGATCAGGTACTTGCTGAGCTCAATAGCCTTCCCTATGCCGAAAGGGATAGTTTGTTGGGTGTAGGGATGGACCATTCCGTGGAAGATCCGGATCATCCTGATCATGCCGTGGTAAAGTTCCCTTATGCGTTTCCTGAAGCTGGTCAGTATAGAATCTACGTACAGATGAAGCGCAATCAGAAGATTCTCAATGGTGCGTTTGATGTGGAGGTGGTGGATTGAAGGACTTGTTTGGAAAACTGACCCCTGAAGAGAAAGACATCACTTAGCCCTGGCCCTTCACTTCATTCATAGCATAACTTGTATAACCCAAATAAAAGATCAGTAAAAATGTCAGAAGAAAAGTACTATCGGGTAGGTGAACTTAGCTCCGAACAACCTGCTAAAACACAATATGAATCCACCAAATTCACAAAAGCCCGACATCCGGAACCGTATCGTTTTGAAGTAAACTTAAGTGCAGAAGCTGGAAATATGCAGAGCAAGACGGGTGTGGTGTCGGTCAATATTCCGGGATTTAGCCCTGTAAAGCTGTATTGCGACGAACAACCGCCTGTAGGAGAGGATACCGCGCCGCCTCCGCTGGCCTTTTTCTCAGCAGGCATAGGTTTTTGTTTGATGACACACCTGACAGATATTCTCACTGCCCGAAAAATTCAGGTGGATAGCCTCAAGCTGGAACAGCGAATCATCTTCAAAACAAATCTTGGTCACATGCGAGAGCATGGCTATATGACCAATGGCGGATGTGATTTGGTCGAGACCCACGTGATTATTGAAAGCCCAGAACCCGAAGAGAACATCAAAGACTTACTCAACGAAGCTGAGAATGGGTGTATGGCACATTTTGCACTCAGAAATCCCATCCCTTGGTCTACGCGATTAGTCTATAATGGCAAGGAAGCCATTAATCGGTCGTCAAAAGGGGATGAGTAATCTGCAGAAGTGATGATAGAGATTGTATTATATTTAGTAGAAATGGGTTAGGAGAATCCATTTTACCAACTGACTAGCCAATATGAACGGATTAGATTACACCATTGTCATTGTGTATTCTCTGGCCTTTTTAGGCCTGGGATACTTTTTTAAGAATCAATCGGGTAAGAAGGACTACTTTCTGGGTGGTCGGTCGTTTGGTTGGTTTCCGCTTAGTCTCTCCGTGATGGCTACACAGTTGTCGGCAATCAGCTTTATTTCTGCCCCTGCATTTGTTGGAATCAGAGAAGGTGGTGGAATGCAGTGGCTAAGCTATGAATTTGCAGTACCTCTTGCCATGATTTTCCTTGGAACTTATCTAATCCCATCATTATACAAATCTGGTGTCGTTAGTATCTATGAGTACCTTGAAAACCGATTCAGTCGTTCCACCAGATTGCTACTAAGTCTGGTGTTTCAGGTAAGTCGTGCTTTTGCCACTAGTGTGATGATCTATGCTGTAGCGCTTATTTTGACGAGCGTAATGGGGATCCCTTTTTGGCAAACCGTCGTGGCTATTGGACTCATTACGGTAATTTATTCCTACCAGGGGGGCATGAAGGCGGTGGTATATGGAGACATGGTTCAAATGATCATCTTGTTTGGCGGGATTCTAATATGCCTGGGGTTTGGACTACACTATGTGGGAGGCTGGCAGGTTTTTGTGGAGCAGGTGGACAGGTCCCGGTTAGATGTCGTCGATTTCGGGTCGCTGGGATTTGCGAAGAATGAGTCTTTCGGGTTTTGGCCGATGGTGGTTGGGGGATTCTTCCTGTATGCTTCCTACTATGGGACCGATCAAAGTCAGGTCCAAAGATTGCTATCTGCCAGTAGTTTATCAACAGTGAGGAAAACTATTTTGTTCAATGGCTTACTCCGATTTCCTATTACCTTAAGCTATTGTATCATGGGACTGGTGCTAGGAACCATGGTGGTAGTGACACCTGAGTTTCTGGCTGAAATCCCTGCAGAAAAACCCGACCTCATGATACCAATTTTCATACGAGATTACCTTCCTCATGGAGTCATCGGCGTACTGATTGTGGCGATCCTTTCTGCTGCGATGTCCTCGTTGAGTTCGGCAGTGAATTCCCTCAGTGCAGTGACTACTGAGGATTTCCTCGCTCATGGAAAGGAACTTTCAGAAAAAAAATACCTAAGCTACTCCAGGTGGGCAGCATTGTTTTGGGGTGTAATATGCATTGTTTTAGCATTTTATACCGGCAGCATAGCCAGTACGGTCATTGAGGCCATTAACAAGGTAGGCTCGGTCTTCTTTGGGCCAATTCTCGGTACTTTCCTGGCAGCAGTACAGTTCAAACGAATTCATGCAAAGGGAATCAATGCTGGTTTGCTAACAGGCGTTGCGATCAATGTCTATCTGTGGTTGGCGGTAGGGGATAACATCTTCTGGTTTTGGTGGAATGCGATTGGTGCCATCGTCACCCTTGTGGTAGGATTTGTGGTTAGTGCGCTTCTACCGCAGGAGCCAAAAGGCGAAACCATCGAAATAGAGGTGTCTGGATTCTGGTCCAAAGATACATTCATTCTGCTTGGGTTTTTCGTCTTGATCTTGCTGATTAGTATTTCGATTCCTTACTGGATATAAGATGTACGACTTAATAGCCGCAGTGTACGGGAAGGATCAGGCGGACCGGATTACTTCACAAATAGAGCAGTTGATTGCCAAATATGATCATCAGAATCGTCGAGTAGCCCTCTCTCATCAAGATGTAATGCTGATTACCTACGGAGATCAGGTTTCGTCTTCGACGTCGTCCAGCCTGGCTACCTTGCACACCTTCCTGAAGCAATGGGTGGGTGAACTCATCACGATGGTTCATATTTTACCTTTTTATCCATACTCCTCTGACGATGGTTTTTCCGTTATTGATTATTACCAGGTTAATCCAGATTTAGGAGATTGGGATGATATCAGGTCCTTTTCTTCCGATTTTGGTTTGATGTTTGACGCGGTGGTCAACCACATTTCTCAAAAGTCCACGTGGTTACAAGGGTTCCTGGAAGGTCAGTCCGATTACGAAGGCTACTTTGTCAGAATGGGTGACTATCCGCAGGTCTCTGCTGTTACACGACCTCGGACCTCATCGCTTGGGCATGATTTTATAAAGCCAGATGGTAGTATTGAGTCGCTTTGGACCACCTTTAGTAAGGATCAGGTAGACCTCAATTTTGCAGAGCCTCGGGTCTTCTTGCAAATTCTTGATTTGCTGCTTTACTATGTAAGCAATGGAGCGAAAGCCATCCGATTGGATGCAGTGGGTTTCATCTGGAAAGAATCGGGCACCTCATGTATCCATTTGCCGCAGGCCCATCAACTGATCCAGGTCATGAGAGCTGTCTTAAATGGCAATGACCATGAAACTTTGTTGATTACCGAAACCAACGTACCACATGCTGAAAACATTTCTTATTTCGGTAATGGATCCAATGAGGCTCATATGGTCTATAATTTTACATTGCCTCCGTTATTGGCCCACAGTCTGCTCACCGAAAGCACGACCAAATTAACAGCCTGGGCTTGTAGTCTTGAACTTCCCTCTCAGGAAGTTTGCTTCTTTAATTTCCTTTCCAGTCATGACGGCGTCGGTGTACGGCCCGTAGAAGGGATTCTTACTTCAAATGAGATTGAAAATCTCGCGAACTGCTCGTTGGCAAATGGCGGAAAAATTTCATACAAGAGCAATCCGGACGGCACTGAATCACCCTATGAAATAAACAGCAATTATTTTAGCCTTCTTCATGGTTTGGAAAAGGATCAGGCAGTGGCATCCAGACGTATGATCTTAGCTCACATGATCATGCTTTCTTTTCCAGGCTTGCCGGCAATCTATTTTCATTCCCTTTTTGGCTCACAAAATGACCTTGAGGGCATGGAAGCACGTGGACAAAACCGCTCGATCAACAGGCAGAAGTTTGAGTTGGAAGCACTGGAATCTGCTTTGCAGGAGGATCCAACCAGGAGAAATATTTTTGAAGGTATTACCCGGCTCATCTCTGCCAGGCAGGCATTGCCTGCCTTTCACCCTTTCGGCAATGTCGAGTTTTTGAAACTGGACGAGGGCTTGTTTGGAATAAAACGGACGTATCAAAAACATGAGATCAGCTGCTTATTTAATTTATCCTCTTCTAGCGTCACACGCATTTCTCATGGGGTCGGACTTCACGATGTCTTAAGTGGAAAGACTTTCGATGGAGATCTCCAGGCACTACAGGGAGTATGGCTGGCGTCTTGATTTTTTTACCAAGCCTTGCTAGTTTCCAATCCCGGAGTTCATCAGACAACCATACAGGGAGAATTCGCATTCTAGGGTAAAAGTTGCATGAGATCCTTCATAATTATTCTTGTCCCGCTGTTCGTCGCCCAGAGTTTATTTGGTCAACAGTTCGTGATTCAAGGACAAGTATTGTCCGCTACCTCCAGGGAGCCGCTGTCTTTTGCCACGCTTTCGGTTGCGGGCGGGACCCAAGGAACGATCAGCAATAGTGACGGTCGTTTTCGATTGGTACTGAACTTCAATCATCGATCTGACTCGCTAAAGGTTTCTTATGTGGGCTATCAAACGCAGGTGATCCAACTCAGTCAACTCCATGCAACGAATTTGGTTATTGAGATGGTTGAAAAAGAAGAACAGTTAGATGAGGTGGTTGTCACCAGCCTGACTGCCAATCAAATTTTAGAAAATGCGATGGCCCTGATACCTAAAAACTATTTTGGTAAAGCGCATTCCAGCACAGGATTCTACCGGCTATCATCCAAAAAAAATGGGAAATATGTACACCTTTCCGAAGTCGCCTTTGATCTTTATCGTTCTAAGCAGCCTGAAAAAGTTGATCAGTTTCGGTTGGATACGTGGAGAGGAATAACGGATGAGCGAGAGGCCAATGGAATCGAACTGGGCATGAGACCTAGCGGAATCTTTGATCTGGATCGAATCAATAGCAAGGAATTTCCAAAAACCTTTAGCAAAAAGAAGTTTCTTAATGAGCATCATCTCGTTTTGGAAGGTGAGTACTATTATGAAAACAAAGAGGTGTTTCTGATTTCGTTTGATCAGAGAGATGGAATCAAAACGGTTGGGCTACAAGGTCAAATTTACATCAACAAGGAGGACTTTGCTTTTGTAGAATTAGACTATGGCATCAGCCCTAAAAGTGTACAGTACTTTAAGTTCGGTGTGGCTTATCGGGCTTTGATGGAACTGTTTGGCATTGATATAAAAGTCTTAGGTGATCGATCGACTATTCGGTACGGTAAGATCGGAGATAAGTACTACCTCAAAAATGCCAGTTTGAATACTGATTTGCAGTTTAAAAGCGACCGGTCGCATTACAACTTTGTCCTGAACACGAGGGTGGATTACCTCGTCAGTCAGGTGGATACAGCTCGTCCAGTTAAGTTCCCAGACAGCGAGACGCTAGCCCATGGTAAGTTGATTGAATTTCAAGATGTAGCATACGACTCATTATTTTGGAGGAACCATACGATTGTGTTGCCCACTACTGATTTTAAGGAAATCTCTAACGAAATTCTTGCAAACAATCGTGCCAATGATACCAAGAAGGAGGTGGAAAAACGGTTGAGGAGATTTCCAAAAGCAGCTGGTGGAAGGATTGATTCTATCCTGACCTTCTATCATCAGAAGGGGTTGTTCTATGGGAATGCACTAGTTGAAGACGAAGGTGAAATCATCTTGAATAAATCCTATCCATGGCCTCGACAGTCACTAACAACAGATAGTAGGTTTCGAATTGGTTCTGTAAGCAAGACCTTTACGGCAATGCTGATCTTGCAGTTAGAACATGAAGGTAAACTGCAACTGTCCGACAAGGTGAGAAAGTATCTTCCGGATTATATACATGGTAAGGTGACGATTGCGCAGCTCTTGTCGCACCAATCTGGCATTCCAGATTATTTATCTAAAAGCGAGTACCTCGCAGACATTTTTGAAACGAAGTATTCCTTAGAGGATCTCATCCGAAAATTTTGTAGTGATTCCCTTGATTTTGCCCCCGGCGATTCTTTCAGCTACAGCAATTCAGGGTATGTTGTGCTGGCAAAAGTGGCTGAAAAAGCAGGAGGGATGGACTTTAGTCAGTTGCTTTCCGAAAAAATTTTGATTCCTACTGGCATGCATCATACTGGCCTTGGAACAGAATCAGGCAAGGAATCTTCGATTCCGGGATTCTACTATGGTGAGCCGGAAGTTAGCTATCCTATTGAAAATGTCATTGGAGCTGGTGGAATCATTTCTACCACGGAAGACCTCTTAAGATGGAGCCGAGCCTTGGAAAAAGACGCAGTTTTTGATCGTTCGGTGGTCGATAAGGCACGGACACCAAGAGCCGAATATAAAGATTGGGAGGCATACTACGGCTATGGATGGATGATCGACAGGTACCTCTTTGCTGCTTCTAAGAAAAACACAGTCGTCTATCACCCAGGTACCGATATTGCATTCTATTCCATGTTCCTCAAACAACCAGAAGATGATATTACCGTTTTGATGTTGTCCCATTGCGGTGATTTTCCAAGATTTGAACTCTCTGAGCTTATCCTGGAGGTATTGAATTGACTTTTGTAGCCAGCCTGCCACTTCTGAGCAAGTCAAAATAAAAGCTATATATGAGGTAGTAAATCAACTACTGGCCTTTTGTATGAAAAGACAGCAGCTCATCATTTTTCCCTGAGCATGGTATGGCCGTTTGATTAAATTGAGCAGCATGAAAATCACCCTTACTGCGCTCCTGCTGTTCTTTACCACAATTGGTTTTACGCAGCTGTTGACAAGATACGAACAGTCCAACTTTACGGAGACTGCTACCTATGAAGAGGCAATGGCCTTTTATCGTTCGCTCGAAGAATCATACGAGGAGGTAAGAATTATAGAACATGGCACCACCGATATTGGACTTCCGCTTCATGTGGTTTTGATCAACACAGGGAACGAACGCTCGCCCGATGAACTGCAAACTTCTGATAAAGCGATCTGGTTGATCAACAATGCCATCCATCCCGGAGAACCTGATGGTGTCAGTGCCAGTCAATTATTTGCCAGGGACCTAATGCAGGATATGGAAAGGTTTAGACCCTTCCTGGACAAGGTCACAATCGTAATCATACCTTTTTACAATATTGGCGGGGCACTGAACAGGAATACAACGACCCGTGTCAACCAAAATGGTCCGGTGGAGTATGGGTTTCGCGGCAATGCCAGGCACTACGACCTGAACCGCGACTTTATCAAATCTGACACGCGAAATGCCATAGCATTTCAGGAAATTTTCCAACAGTACGATCCCGATTTTATTTTGGATACGCACACGAGCAATGGTGCTGATTATCAACATACCATGACATTGGTCTATTCTCAAAAAGACAAGCTCGGTGGTGAGCTGGGGAAGTTTTTAGATTCGAAGATACTACCTCAAACGTATGCCGAAATGAAGGAGCGTGGATTTGAATCGATTCCGTACGTCAATGCCTGGGGTAGAACTCCTGATCAGGGCTGGTCTCAATTTGTCGATCTGCCACGCTATTCGACTGGATATGCCGCGTTATTTCACACGCCTGGCTTCATGAGTGAAACTCATATGCTAAAATCGTTTGAAAGTCGGGTGCAGTCGACCTACGAATTGATGATGACAATTCTTAAAGTACTGCATGAACAAGGCGAGGAATTAGTAGCGATTAGAGAGGCTACGAAGCAATCGGTTGCAAGGCAAAAATCCTTCGAGATTTCCTGGTCATTGGATACATCTGAATATAAATCCATCTCATTCAGTGGCTATGAGCCAGTGTATGTGGAAAGTGAAATTTCAGGTTTGCGGCGATTAAAGTACGATAAGGATCAACCCTTTACGAAGGAGGTGAAGTTTATGGACAGCTACCGGCCCGAAAAGGGCGTTAAGGCACCCAGGTATTACCTGATCCCTCAGCAATGGAATCGTGTAATTGAACTGCTGGAGCTGAATCAGGTGGAGCTGATTCCATTAGAGCATGACAGCAGTCTATTGGTGGAGTCTTACCAACTGTCTGGATTTGAAACCTCTGGAAATGCATATGAAGGCCATTTCCGACATACTAACGTAGAGGTGACTACAAACGTCCTGAAGATCGATTTTCGAAAAGGAGATTTCCTGGTTCCGGTAAATCAGTGGCGCAACAGATACATTGTGGAGACCCTGGAACCGGAGGCTCCGGATTCGTTCTTCTCATGGAATTTCTTCGACGCCATTCTGCAACAAAAAGAACACTTTTCGTCCTACGTGTTTGAACAGCATGCGCTTTCGATTTTAGAAGAAAATCCACAGCTAAGGGAAGCACTGAAGGAGGCCAAAGCTTCTGATCCAGAATTGGCAAAAAGTACGTATCGACAACTTGATTTTATCTACCAGCGTTCGGAACATCGAGAACCCGAATATCTGAGGTATCCCATTTTCAGAGTAATGGAGTAAGTCAGTTCGATTTCCGAAGTCGTGCTCTCTTAAGCCACTTTTTGACGTAAAGCCAACTGACCAAATAACCTAGCAAATACCAAAATTCGTACCGCCCAAAAAGAGGAATTTCCAGTGCCAGGTCGAAAATGTCTAATTCGAAGTTGAGACCCAAGATATTAGCTTCCAGACCTTCCTTGTAGCCAATGCTAGTACCCAACAATCCATAGAGTGATACCTGGATGCCAGAGCCGCTCGCCGAAAGTCCCAGCGAATGATCCCAGGGACGCCAATCTTTCCCGATCGCTGTAGAGGGGAGATCTAGTCCAAGCTCCGGTACTTGCAAGCCGATCCAAGCAATGAAGGTATTGCTATTGGGGCCTGGATACAATCTGTAGTGCCTGCTCCAGGGGTATGCTTTGATCGCTGCATCCACCTTATTGATGATGGCTTCCACTTCTTCACCACGCAACTCTACTAGCAGAGTGGCTTCATTGCCCCACCAGGAGTCTATGGGAACTCCTGTTTCTCTAAAAACTACATTTCCTTCAATTCCTCGTCTCCATCCGATCACCTGACTCACTTCTGTTTTTTTACTTCCCAGTCTTTTCATCGCAATCCACGAATGCACAGCAAATATTCCTTTCGGCCCCCAGGTTCTAGCAGCATAGACTTGGATGATAGCTTCTTTGTGGACTGCCGAATCCATTCCACGCTGACGATCATTTTGCTCTTTTGGTTCCTGGCCCAATTTACTGATTCCATGATTGACTAACCACGGCATGAATAGGAACAGGACGAGCAAAGCCCATTTGATGACGGTTTGATAAGCTGCTTGGATCGAGTCAGGCGAATTAGCTCTTTTATATCGAAATTTTTTTCGATTCTGATCCTTTTCGATGTTCGTAAGTTTCCGATCCATTCTACAGCTTAAACTGGATTTTTACAGTCCCAAAGATGAGAGTTTGCAGTGTGAGTCTTTATACGTGATGACCCGGAGACAGTTTGATCAATTGCCCTGTGCAAGAATTAATTCAACGGTAGACCTAATTAGGTAGTCAGCATTTTTAGAATTTGATCTTTGTACGTTCTACCAATAGGAATTACCTCGGAATCCATAAATACACGAAGACCCGAAATCCGAATGATCTTACTCTTGTTTATAATGTAGGACTTGTGGATACGGATAAAGTGTTCCGGTAACTCCAGTTCCCAGCTTTTGAGCGTGCGGGTATCGAGAAAAAGTTTGTTTGCATACACCCTTGTATAATCATCATCTCCTTTGATGTATTGAATATCACTGAGATGTACTTGATGAAACTCCTTATCCGTTTTGACAAAAATGGACTGTGCCTGATCATCTTTTGGCCGGATTTTGGAAATTGCTCTCACGAACCGCTCAAGCGAAAAAGGCTTCAGAAGATAGTCAACGACGTCCAGCTCGAAACCTTCTAGCGCATACTTTGAATAAGCACTGGTAATGATGACCTGTGGTGGGTTGCTTAGGTTCTTTAGAAAGCTAATCCCCGATATTTTAGGCAGGTTGATGTCTAAAAATATCAGTTCAACTGTATGCTTACTTAGAAAATCCAGTGCGGAAATTGCATTTTCAAAAGTGGCTACCAACTGAAAAGAGGGGAGATCCTTTAAGTACTTTTTTATCACGCGTTGAGCAGGCAATTGATCTTCGATGATGATGCATCTCATAGGTCTGGGTCGATCTGGATGGAGAGGTTGACAATGAATCGATCGTTAAGCTCTTTTACGATCAATTCATGCCGCTTTGGATACAGTAACTCAAGCCTTCTTTTTGCATTGGTGAGCCCAATGCCACCTTCCTGCAAGGAACGCTCATCTTCATCTTGACTTGAATAAGAGTTTTCAGTAAACAGATTAATGCTTCCCTCCCTGATTTCGATCTGGATGACAATTTTCAGGTCATCAGTAGAACCACTTGCGGCATGTTTAAAGCAGTTTTCGATAAAACTGATCAACATCATTGGGGCAATTTTCTGGTGCGCGACATTTCCCCTGGTTTCGTAAACGACTTCCCCTCGATTTTCCAATTGCAATAGTTGAAGCTCAATATAACTGTCAAGATGTGCTAACTCCTTTTTTAAAGAAACGCGTGATGCTTTGGTCTCATACAACATATAGCGCATGGTATCCGCGAGCTTGAGAATAAGCTCTGGCGTCGCTTCGGATTTATGAAGCGCGAATGAATAGATGTTATTCAGGTTGTTAAAGAGAACATGCGGGCTTAGTTGTTGTTGCAAAAGCTTGGTTTCACTTTCCAGCCGTTCTTGCTCTAATTTCACCATCAGGTTTTGCTTTATGGTAAGGTCGATGGTGATCTTGCACAGACCTCCCACCAATGTCGGCCAGAATAACCCAGGCAATTCATGGGTCCAGGTCCACAGGTCCAGCAATTCTGACCATTGGCCATCACCCTCAATCACCATCTCCATTAAAAAAACAGCGAAAATCAAAATTCCCAAAAAAGACATCAAAGCTTTGAAATACCTTCTTTGATAGTAAAGTAGCGGAATAATAGCATAGAGAAGTACCACCAGAACCCAGATCAGATTTACGATGTTCTCGAATGGCTCGCCAGTAATGATGGCGTAGGAAACGGATAAAACGATGATCGCCAAGTTGATGAGCTGAAATCGCAGTACCAAAGTATTCATTGTCACAAAGTAAGGAAACCGGTTACCATCTCAAATTATTTCCGGTAAATGCCCGATTCAAAGGTGTCAATGACAGTTGACCTGTTTTTGAAGGTCACACACCGATTTTATTTTAAGGTCCATTGGTAAACACGCTAATTGGACCTATGAAAATGCTGATTAGTATCCTTCTCCTTCATGCGATGCTGGGCGCAACGGCACAAACGGTAGAAATAAAGGGTGTCATTGTGGATCAGAAGAATCAACCAATTCCGTACGCAACGATTGCATTTCAGTCTAAGGCAACTCCCACAGTTCAGAAAGGGGGCATGGCGGACGTCGATGGTCGGTTTTCAATTGCATTACCTGCCGATCGATATCTGATCTCGGTCCAGGCATTGGGCTTTCAAAATCTGATTTGGGAGCAAGAGATCCAAGCAGATCTAAACCTGGGTTCATTACAATTACGTGAGCAAATTACAGCACTTGATCAAGTGACAGTGCAAGTGGAGCGAAGCCATCTGGAGAATGAGCTTGGCAAAACAACCGTGCACATCGGCTCAGATCTTTCCAATGCAGGAGGCAATGCAGTGGATGCGCTGGAAATGCTGCCTTCGGTGACTACCACGATCAATGGGCTGGTGAATGTACGAGGTAGTGAAAATGTGATCATTTATGTGAATGGAAAGGAGACCAAAAGAGATCCCAAGTCCTTGCAGTTTATTTCGGCTGATGTTCTTGAAAAGATCGAATTAATCACCAGTCCATCAGCTAAGTATGATGCCGAAGGAGTAGCTGGGATCATCAATTTGGTATACAAAAAAACAAGATCAACCCAGCTGGATGTGTTTGGAAGTCTGGCTGTGCCGTTTCGATCTTCAGCAGGCACTAGTACGGGTATTTCCGGCAGGGTCTTCAGTGCTGGCTTGACAGTCAATGAAAGTAGGTCTCGATTTAGAGATCGAGATGATCAACTACGAACCACACCAGAGCGCAATCTAAGGAAGTACGAAAATTTGACTTCGTCTCACGGAAACGGGCTGACGAGAGAGGTCAATGCCACACTTTCATTTGAACCTGATACTTCCCTTGCAATGGGATTGGAAGTCAATTACCTAAAATGGCGTGACGGCGCAGATCAGGTGCAGACCGGAATTTTTCAGTATGCAAATGACGATACGATCTCAGTAAAGCTCTTCAATGATTGGCTAGAGATAGAACACGAAGGTTCGATCACGCTTTTCGCTGAGAAAAACTTTGGAGATCAGGGAATGTTGAGCCTTCAAGCAATGATGGGCGGGGAAGATGAGGTCAACCAAGCCAATTTCAACCGGAAGAATGCGACTATTTCGAACACCCCAATCGAACAGTCCATACGGTCAACCGATGAAACCGAAAGTCAACGGTATTACCAGTTTAAGGTCGAAACGGATTTGCCATTGAACAAAAACCTGGTGCTAAAGACTGGATTTGTTGCCGATGCTTCCCGGATCAACATGGACCAGGCCCTCGACTTTTTTGAAAGTGAACCGGTGAGCAATCGATTTCAGATTGATACGGACAAATACGCGGGCTTTGCTTTGATGGCAAACGAGGGTAGCCCATTTGAATATGAACTCGGGTTAAGATATGAATGGTTTTTTTCCACTTCTCTGGAAAAAGCTTCGGATAGTGTTTTCAATCAGCGATTCACCAATTTTTTTCCAAGCTTACAAGGTAGTTATACGTTTGCGAACAAAGCCCATCGCATTGGTTTCAGTTTTACTCGGCGCATTAATCGGCCTTCTTTTTGGGAAATTAGTCCTTTCTTATCGTATGTTGACCCACTCAACCTAGAGACGGGTAATCCCTATTTAGTTCCGGAGCTCGCCTCGTTGTATGAGCTGAGCCTTGCCAGTACCTTGGATCATATCGGAATCAATCTGAAAGCCTTCAGGAGAAGTACGGAGCAGGTGATTCAACAGGTAACCCGACCTCTGGATGAAGATCGCCTCTTAGTGACCTATGATAATTTTGGAGTTCGTTACGATGACGGTTTTGAATGGAGCCTTTCGGCGGATATTCTTGAATTCCTGACCATCGATGCCAGTGGGTCTGCTTACCATACGCATTTTCAACAAAATGTTCTGGAGGTTTTCTTTAATCGAAGGTGGAATTGGCAGATGAGATTCAAAGAACGCATTCAACTGAGTGGAGGGTGGAGAATCGATCTGACACAATACTATCGAGCCCCAAGGTTTGGAGCCCAATCGGTGAGTCTTGCCCAAACCTACCTGAATTTGGGTGTACAAAAGTCCTTCTTAGAGAAAAGAGGTAGCGTGGCACTGTCGCTAACCGATGTGTTTAATTCGAGGGTATTTGGACGGGAAGTAAGAACAAATGAGACGGAGCTAGTGAATACCTTTAAGTTTCAGACGCGTTTGTTGAAACTTTCCATGAGATACAAAATCTTTAAGCGTGATGGTAACTAATCGAATTCATTTTTTGATCGGTATCAACAACCATGGACCCAACGATGAAGTTCAGCGGAATCGATGAGGGGACCGGACTGTTTTGGATGTTTTGACCCTTTGGTGAAGCGAAGGTGATCTGCCCAATTAAATCAATCCGATTGGAGTAACGCTATCGGCTAGAACCAAACGTGGGTTCTTTTGGTTAGTCATGCAATAGTTCTAACTCTATGACCTGGTTAAAACAAACCTACGCGAATAAACTTCCGAAGACACTGTTCTCGTCACAAGCACCCGAACCTGTCAATAATCCCGAATTGATGCTGTTCAACCAGCACCTTGCCAATGAATTGGGAGTTTCTGATCAGTTAGATCCTCCATCGGCTTTGGCATTTCTCTCGGGTAACGCGCTTGTAGCGGAAAGCAAGCCGATCGCTCAAGCTTACGCAGGTCACCAGTTTGGTCATTTTAATCAATTAGGAGATGGACGTGCGGTGCTGCTGGGTGAGATTGAAACGGGAAGAGACTTGTATGACCTACAGCTCAAGGGCTCCGGTCAGACTCCCTATTCCAGAAGAGGGGACGGTCGGGCCACCTTCTACGCTATGTTGAGGGAATACCTGATCAGTGAAGCCATGCATGCGTTGCATATCCCCACGACCCGAAGTCTGGCAGTAGTTAAGACTACAGACAAGGTATATCGTGAGCACGTTCATGAGGGTGCCATCCTATCACGAATAGCTGCTAGCCACATTCGTGTGGGCACGTTTGAGTTTGCTCGCTACCTTGGAGCCACTGGTGATTTAGAAGCATTGTTACATTATACCATTGAGCGCCACGACCCCGAACTATTCGATCATGAAAATCATGCCTTGGCTTTATTAGAGAAAGTGCTTCAAAAACAACAAGCGTTGATCATCCATTGGCTAAGGGTTGGATTCATCCATGGGGTTATGAATACCGATAATATGAGTATTTCTGGTGAAACTATCGACTATGGCCCCTGCGCGTTTATGAATGCGTACCATCCCAAAACGGTATTCAGTTCCATTGATACCGAGGGTCGTTATGCCTATGCCAAGCAGCCTGATTTAGCTTATTGGAATTTGCAGGTCTTTGCCAACGCTCTGCTGCCTTTGATCGACAAGAATGAAACAGTGGCTAAAGCCAAAGCACAGGCAGTATTGGATCATTTTCCAGTTGATTTTTCTAAAGATTACCTCGAAATGATGACGAATAAGTTAGGCATCATGTATCACATCAGTGACGATCGGATCTTAGTGCAGGAGTGTTTGATGCTGATGGTCAATAACCAAGTCGATTACACCAACTTCTTTACCGAATTACGTCAGAGTGGTGAACTAATCAGTCAGCTGAAGCAAGATGAGGGCTTTGGTTCATGGCTCAAGAAATGGGATAAGGCGCGCACAAGAGGGTCTTCTATCCCGGAAAGTGAGAGGTTGATGGAACGAAGCAATCCAGTGGTGATCCCTCGCAATCACCTGGTTGAAGAGGTGTTAAATGCTGCCGTTTCCGGTACGATGCAACCATTTCATGCCCTGCTTAGCGAATTGTCCTCTCCATACGAAAACGGTAAAAGTTTGCAACTGGTGCCAGCCGACTTCGACGCAGGCTATCAAACCTTTTGCGGTACCTAGTGAAGACTCCCAGTCTGCTTGCATATATTAAATATTGTGGGTGGTTTGGAACTGTGTAAGTTTGGTTCCGAATGATGGAACTGACTCAGGAAATAGAAGCATTGTGCACCGCCGAAATTACTGGTTCACACGTCGTGCAAGAGCTGTGGAGCGGTTATGGAGAAATCCGACGGGTTTTTTTGAAAGGAGGAGATTGTCCAAGCGTGATTGTCAAGGACATTCAATATCCTGTGGCAAAGAATCATCCAAGAGGGTGGAATACCCAACAGTCGCATGAACGGAAACTCCGGTCCTATCAGGTAGAAGCCAGGTGGTATCAGCACTACGCACATCGAACTGATGATTCTTGTCGTGTGCCCAAGGTGATGAAAGTCATCAATGAAACTTCACGAATAGTGCTTGTGATGGAAGATTTGGATGGGAGTGGCTATGATCTCCGTTTTCATCCTGGTTCAATTTCGCTATCCGGGGCAAAGAGTTGCTTAACTTGGCTGGCTGGTTTTCATGGTCGTTTTTTACGGGCAGTGGCAGACGGGTTGTGGTCAGTCGGCACCTATTGGCATTTGGCCACCAGACCAGACGAGTACGAGCGCATGGAAAATCAGCCTTTGAAAGCTGCTGCTGAAGCCATTGATCGACGACTAAATGCTGCTAAATTCCAAACCTTCGTGCATGGAGATGCGAAACTTGCTAACTTCTGCTTTGCCCAAAACGAAGATGTGGCAGCAGTTGATTTCCAATATGTGGGTCAGGGTTGTGGTATGAAAGATGTGGTCTATTTTATGAGCAGTTGTTTTGAAGAAAAAGCGCTTGTGGAGCATGAAAGATCTTTGCTGGATTATTACTTTGAGCAACTTCAAGTAACTGTTGATAAAAGCATTGATTTTCAATTACTTAAAGAAGAATGGAAAGGTCTGTATAAGTATGCCTGGGCTGATTTTTATCGATTCTTAGATGGATGGAGTCCCGGCCATTGGAAGATGCATGGGGTGAGCGAAAGGCAGACCCGTGAGGTCATGAAAGAACTGAAAAGTACAGAATGCTGAGCACCGTCGAATTATCGTTGCTGAAGGACTTGGCTGGTTCCGCGGCTGTATCGGCCGGTGAATACATTCAATCTCAGTTTGATGCTGATTTCATCAAACAATCCAAGGAAGGGGGAGACTCACTTGCTTCCCAAGTCGTTACCGAGGTGGATTTTAAGGCTCAGGAAATCATACTCAACCAACTGCAAGAGGCCACTTCCCGTTTTGATTTTGGGCTGTTAACGGAGGAAGCAATAGATAACCGCTCAAGGCTCCATAAATCATATTTCTGGTGCATTGATCCATTGGATGGAACGCTGGCTTACGCAGAGCATCGTACCGGATATGCCGTTTCCATTGCGCTCGTATCCAGGGAAGGTGATCCGGTCGTCGGGGTGGTTTATGTCCCAGATTCAAAGAAATGCTACGCGGCATACCTGGGTTCGGGGGTAGAGCAGAACAACCAAACCAGTACCAGAAGTAGCGCAGTAGACCAGACGTTGCATTGCTTCATGGATCGTAGTTTTCTCTCTGAAGCCTACTATCCTTGGATTCAATTGCAGCTAGAGCAACTGGTGAGTCGGTCCATCTATTCTGACATCAAAGTCCATTCTGACTTTGGAGGTGTCAGAAATGCCTTGGGAGTGATGGCATCCGGTGTAGGATGCTATTTCAAGTTCCCCAAGTCGAGCAGGGGGTGTGGAAGTATCTGGGACTATGCGGCAACCCGGCTCTTGATGGAGGAGCATGGACTCCTTGTTTCTAATGCCAGGGGCGGCCGATTGCACCTCAATGACCCAGCGACCACGTTCATGAATCACCAGGGAGTCATCTATGCTACTGATCCATTCCTGGTCGATTCGTTGATTCGCTTGGGCGTGCAGGTAGCTTCCACTTCTTGAGATGAATCGAGCAGGGTTTTCAACTATTTGGTGTAATCAATCTTTAGAATACGCCAGGTAAATTTGGCAATTTTGGTTTCGACAATCGCTTCATCACCGACCTTCTTCTCCAACAGTGCTTTGGCAATGGGAGAATCCATAGAGATGTGGTCAGGATTGCCAATCAATTCTTCGTAGCCCACAATGCGCAGTCGTTTTTTTAGCTTCTTTTCGACATTTTCGATTTCAACCCACGCTCCAAAAGTGACTTTGCCTTCTCTGTTGGGATGATAGTCGATCACCTTGAAATTGTCGATGCATCTTCTTAAGTACAACAAGCGTTTATCAATTTCACGCAGGCGGCGTTTATTATAGTGGTAATCCGCATTTTCTGAGCGATCTCCGAGGCTTGCTGCCCAGGCCACTTTTCGAGTAGTTTCTGGTCGTTCTACGCGCCATAAATGATCCAACTCTTCCTTCAACTGTTCCATCCCTTCAGGCGTTATCAGTTGCGATCTGATGATTTTTTTCTTCTCCACCCGGCAAAATTAGGACTCGGATTGAAATTTTGGCGCAAATCTTCAGAATGTATGCAGGTAGGTGGAGTCGCCGGAGAAACGAACCCATTTTTTGCCAACACTTGGAACGATGTCGAGCAAAGAATTTAACTTGGAGCCAAATCGCAATGACACTTCCTGAAATGACCTATTACTCGCCAACTAGAAAGAACATGAAAGCATGGTTGATGGCACTACTCCTGTTTTACGGGATCTTCGGTTTTGCTCAGGAACCGATCTTCACATCACCGGCTCCCGATACAAATTTTTATGAGCTTTCCGCCTTTTCTTATGCTGGAAGTGACGAAGAGTATTCGGTATTTGATCAAGTGACTGTAGCAAATGGATTAGTTTTTAATGCCGATGGAACACGTATGTTTGTGATAGGAGTGGGCAGGTCAGTCGTGGCAGAGTACGATCTAGCGGTTGCATTTGATGTTTCTACCGCTTCCTACAATGGCCAGGAGGAAGAGCTTGACTTATCCCTCTTTGCACCGGAAGGTCTTGCATTCAATGCGGAGGGCACTAGACTCTTCGTGATCGACTCGCAAAAGGATGCAGTCATAGAATATGATTTAGCAATTGCATATGATGTGTCCACTGCCACATTCAATGGTGTTGAAGAACAATTTTCAGTCTCTCAGCAAGAATCGACCCCGACCGGACTTGCATTCAACCCGGACGGTACTCGCATGTTTGTGGTAGGTTCCGGCAAAGATGCGGTTGTTTCCTATGACTTAGCGATCGGGTTCGATGTTTCAACCGCTGTCTACAACGAGGATGCAGGTGCGTACTCGATCATCAGCCACCAGTTTGCACCCACGGACATCACTTTCAATGACATAGGTTCGAAGATGTTTATCGTGGGGGCTTTTAACCCGGCGGTCTCTGAATACCATTTGAGTAATGCTTTTGATCTTTCTACGGCTGTGTTTATTGGTTCGGAAGAGTCCCTTACGGTTTTAACTCAAGAATCAAATCCGGAGGGTATAGCGTTCGATCCCAGCGGCACAAAATTGTTTTTAGTTGGGTCTCTAAGAGATGCAGTGATTGAATATGATTTGAATAGTGCTTTTGACGTATCGACGGCTTCTCATACCGGTCCTTTTGAAGATTTTACCATTTCTTCCCAGGAAAGCTTTCCGACAGGCATTACATTCAGTCCAAATGGTGAGAAGATGTACATCTTAGGACCTGGCAGGGATGCAGTTCTTGAGTACGTGTTGATGGTTCCATTTGATGTTTCTACTGCTACATTCGATGAACCTGAAAAGCTGGCACTTGCACCTGTAGGCATCAATCCACTTGATCTGGAGTTCAATGGAGATGGCAGCAGGTTGTTCATCCTATCACGAACTAACAACTCGATTGCTGAATTTGATCTGGATGTCCCATTTGATGTGTCCAGTGCTACATTTAATGGGCCTGAAGAGGAGTTCTCTCTGACTAATGAAATTCAGTTTCCCCAATCCTTAGCCTTTAGCCAAGATGGTCTCAAGCTGGTGGTGCTTGAAGGAGGCAACTTTGACGACGCGGTAATTGAATACAGTCTGAGTGTTGCATTTGATGTATCCACGGCGGCCTATTCAGGCTCTGCTGAGGAGTATTCAATCCTCAGGCAGTCCGTTCAATCGGAAGACCTGTCATTTAATGGGGACGGGACGAAAATGTTTGTGCTGGATAGAAACAGAGATGTGTTGATCGAATATGAACTAGCCACTCCATACGATGTCTCAACTGCCTCTTATGGTGGGTTCACTCACGAGTTTTCTGTAAAAGACCGGGAAGGTCAGCCACTGGCATTCGCCTTTGACGATCAAGGAACAAAAATTTTTTTGGTAGGTTCCGGAAACAGATCTGTGGTAGAGTTTGCCTTGGCTCACACCATTTCGTTTCAAGAAAACAGCACGGCTATTGTAATTGATGTAGATGCCCATGATGGTTCGGGAGGTGGGGTACCAGACATGAGTGTGACTTACCAATTGGAAGGACCTGATGCAATGCTTTTCACGGTAAATGACTCCGGCGCTATTTATTTTAAGAACGCTCCT
This sequence comes from uncultured Roseivirgaceae bacterium, assembly GCA_964591785.1. Taxonomy (GTDB): domain Bacteria; phylum Bacteroidota; class Bacteroidia; order Cytophagales; family Cyclobacteriaceae; genus Ekhidna. The sequence continues at coordinate 33,839 of CAZQDI010000002.1, read as the reverse complement.
GATTTTGAAAACCCTCAAGATGACAATCAAGACAATGCTTATGAGGTTGGCGTAGTGGCATCAGATGGAAACAACCAGTCCGGAAAGAAGCTGAAGATCGAAATCGAAGACCTTCAGGATACTCCAATAATTACCAACATCTTTGGTGAATCATTCGATGTCTCTGCCGCAGTATATAATGGAGATGAAGAGGGTTTTTCCATCAGCCAACTGGTCATCATTCCTGACGGACTCGAATTCAGCCCGGATGGTCTTCAAATGTTTACCTTAAGTACCTTTCAGGAAGTTCTGACCTATTCTCTAAAATCGGCATTTGATGTGTCTACTGCTTCGTTTGCCGGGCCCGACAAGCTGTTTTCGGTCAGGGACTTCGTGGAACGAGCCACTGATTTTACATTCAATGAGGATGGTACGAAGATGTTTGTTTTGGAGACGGGTGACGAAAATGTTTTGGAATTCAATCTGGCTACTGCTTACGATCTTTCAACTGCCGTTTATAATGGAGAAATCGAGGCATTTTCTGTTTCAAATCAAGTGAGCAATCCTTCAGGAATAGAATTCAGTGAAATGGGTACCAGAATGTTTGTTTTCGGAGGGGGCTTGATTTTTGAGTATGACTTGAGTTCGGCCTTTGACGTTTCTACCGCTTCTTACAACGGGGACGCAGAAAATTTCAAGGTGTCAGGAAGAGGCTTTGTCTTTGATAATACCGGGTCGAAAATGTTCGTCATGAAAAGTTCAGAAGTAGTGGAAGAATATCTGTTGGAAATTCCCTTCGATGTTTCTACTGCCTTTTACAATGGAAAGTTGGAGGATTTGGATATCTCTGCGGAAGAAACAGGGCCTTATGATTTGGCATTTGATGCTCAGGGCCTGAAGTTGTTTGTTGTCGGTTCTCAACAGAAATCGGTTCTTGAGTACACCATTGGGGCTGTGGTTGATTTTTCCGAAAATTCGGTTGATTCGATCCTTGACATCGAGGCAATCGATTCGCCGGGGGGAACTGTTGATGTTGGATTAACTTATGGACTGGAAGGAATTGACGCTCCGTATTTTAACATTGATTCTGTTGGTCGGCTCACTTTTCTTTTCGCTCCCAATTATGAAATACCCCAGGATGCAGATCATGATAATGTGTATGATGTTAGAATAAGGGCATCCAACTCCTTTGAATCGGTGTACCAAAACTTACAAATACGAGTAGTGAATGAGCCGGATATGCCGGTCTTTGTTGACCTGGGAATTTCCTTTGATGTTTCCACAGCCATATACAATGGCGATGGAAAGGAGTTTACCGTGGCAATTCAGGAACGGATGCCGACTGGACTTGTTTTTAGCAATGATGGAACTCGGATGTTCGTCATTGGAGATGAGAATCATTCGGTGATTGAATATGATTTGGGGGTTGCTTTTGACGTCTCAACTGCTACTTACAATGGACGGGCAGAAGAACTGCGAGTGGGTGAAGAAACAGAGTCTCCCCAGGGCCTGGCATTTGATCGTGAAGGAAGTAGGTTGTTCATTATCAGTAATCTTGGATATGGACTCGATGTGTACGAGCTGGCAACTCCATTTGATGTATCCACCGCCACTTACACTGGCTTGGAAAGTGGATTTGATTTAAGCGAGCAATCTGTAAACACGCTGGATCTTGCCTTTAGCCCGGATGGCATGAGGATGTTTGTGCTTGGAAATATTATGACTTCTACAAGCTTTGCCATCTTTGAATATGATCTAGTCACCTCCTTTGATGTTTCTACAGCAGTCTATAACGGGGAATTCTCCGAGTTGCTATTGTCTGATCATCTTGCGCGTCCTTCGAGCTTTGCTTTCAATGAGGAAGGGACCCGGGTGTTTGTATTAGATAATTTTGTGGACGAGAAAGTCGTAGCTTATGAGCTGGGCCTCGCGTTTGACCTATCCACTGCGACTTACAGTGGAGAAATGGAAGAATTTTCCTTGCCAGGACCATTGGTTGATCCAAAAGAAATCGTGTTCAGTCGGGATGGCACCAAGTTCTTTATCGTCAACGATGACTTCAATAACATAATCAGCGAGTTTGCCATCGGTGGGAGCGTGACGGTTGACGAGAACGTGACGGACCCAGTGCTAAACGTGGATGCTGTGGACGGTTTTGGAGGGGTTATCGACAGTGTCACTTACCATTTAGAAGGACCTGATGGAGCGCTGTTTTCAATCGATGCTGCCGGTTTTATTTCATTCAATCGTGCACCTGATTTTGAGACTCCGGTGGATACCGATCAGGATAACTTATATGAGTTGGAGGTCGTGGCCAGAAAATTTTTCGATGCCGCTGTCCAATTGATTCAGGTGCAGGTTACTGACGTAGTAGATGAAGAGGTCTTGTCAGCGCCGGACTTTGTTGAGGAGCTCATCGTTTATCCAAACCCGACTGGCCGGCAGACCCTCAAAATAAGGCTCAACTTACAGCCCACAGTGGGTCGCAGTTCGATGAAGCTATTTTCCATTCGGGGTGATGAAGTGCTGACTCTTGACCGGTTTGAAGGTTTGGATAGCGGCTTGATCCAGTTAGATATTTCGGCAGTTCCTCCCGGCCTATACTTTCTTCACTTGAATATAGATGGCACTCGCTACACGGAAAAAATCAGGTTGAGGTAGCAAGAATTTTTCCACTTTGGGAAACGCGATGACCAGGCATTACCCGGGTAGGTTTGTATCGCTTGACAGTTGTTTGTTTTGACCACTTATCACTTTTTGGTGATCACTGATCAGAGCCTGGCGTATTAGTACAACAGACAAGACTAACTCACATGCTATTCAACTACTTAAAAATTGCCTATCGCAGCATTCTGCGAAATAAAATCTTCAGCCTGATCAATATTGTCGGATTGGCCACAGGGCTTACTTGTGCACTGCTGATACTAACGTTCGTGGTCGACGAAAAGAGCTACGATACCTTCCATGGTAAGAAGGAGCGGATTTATCGTTTACGATACTTAATCAGTGACTTTGATATCGCCAGAGTACCGCCCATTTTTAAAGAGTATCTCAATGATTATTTTCCGGAAGTCGAACGTTCCTCCAGGATGTGGTCCAGATCGGTGAGTGTAAGTGTGACTGCTGAGGGGCATGGGCAGGAGCTGAGATTTGAAGAGACAAATGTCAACTTTGCTGATGCAGAGCTTTTTGAAATATTTGATTTTGAACTGGTCTCCGGCACGCTGGAAGAAGCCCTGGTTCATCCTTTTTCGGTCATCCTCAATGAGGAAATAGCCAATAAGTATTTTCAGGACTCCGATCCAATCGATCAGATGATCCAACTGGAGGGAGATCAATCATTTACTGTCCGAGCGGTAGTGAAAGACTTCCCATCCAACTCGCACATCCACTTTGATATGTTGGTTCCGTACGATAACATGTACGACCTGGAGCCAGCCGCACTGAGGGAGGGGATACGGGCCAATTTCAAGATGAACCACATTGTCTCGCATTCGCCCACCTATGTGCTGCTGAAAGAAGGCGTTGATCCAAGCGACGTAAATGAACGCTTTGTGACTTTTGTTAAAGAGAAGATTCCGGAAAATCAAAACAAAGGACAACGCTTCGAAATTCAACCACTGTTGGATATTCACTTAAACAGTGATGTAGGCGCACAAGCCGAAGCTTCCGGAAACAGTCAGTTCCTCTGGATCTTCATCGCCATTGGCGCACTGACGCTATTGATTGCCTGCATCAACTTTGTCAATTTAAGCACAGCCAAATCCCTGCAGCGAGCTAAGGAAATCGGCATGCGTAAGGTAATGGGAGCCTGGAACAACCACTTGATCACCCAATTCCTTGGCGAGTCATTTTTGACTACTTTCTTCGGTTCGATCTTAGCGATTATAGCTACGCTTTTGTTGTTACCTGAACTCAATGCGTTAACCAATAAAGAACTGACCTTGAACATTCTGTTGACAGGTTCCATTATCGGAGGGTTTGTAGTGATCATGTTGGTAACAAGCTTTCTTGCAGGCATCTACCCAGCATTTTTTGTGACGAGGTTTGCCATCTTGAATAGCATCAAAGGCGGAATTGCAGATCCCGGAAGCGCCATGAATTTTCGAAAAGGCTTGATGGTGGTCCAATTCATGATCAGTATCGTGTTGATCTCGGGGTCGCTAATTGTGTATGATCAGCTCGGACTGATGCGCACTAAACCCCTGGGTTTTCAGAAGGAGCTGATGATCACTACACCCATTCAAAGCAATAACTTCAATTCCGTATTTGGAGGGGTTGATGAAGCACTACGTAGCAAACTGGAGACCTTCGAAAACACCATTGGTCAGCTTCCTTCGGTCAAGGGTAGTACGCTCACCTCCGGTCTTGTGGGGTTTGGGATGGTGAATCGAAACATCGTTCCTGAAGGGTATACTGCGGAGGATAATGTAATTTCTCCAACAATGTCAGTAGACTTTGATTTTCTGGATGTCTACGAAATCCCATTGCTTGCCGGTAGGGATTTTGACCCATCCTTTGGGACAGATCCAGCCTCCGCCTTCATTATTAACGAAACTGCGGTAAGCACCTGGGAGTTTGGAGATGTGGAGACGGCATTGGGTAAGACGATCAACCTGGAAGGCAAGGAAGGAAAAGTAGTGGGAGTGGTGCAGGATTTTCACTTCCTCAGTTTGAGTGAACCGATGCGGCCGATCATCCTTGAAATTTTTGATCCGCAATTTGCATACATTACCGTGAAACTGACGGGTCAAAACCTGACCAAGAGCCTCGATCAAATCGAAGCAGTCTGGAATGAGCAATTCCCTACCGAGACTTTTGATCCTCAATACATGGATGAAGCACTGGCGCAGGCCTACCTCGATCAGGAGCAATTTGGAAAGTTGGTAGGGTATTTTGCTTTTGTCGCGGTCCTTATTTCCTGCATGGGTTCTTACGGGTTGATCATGTTCATTGCTTCGGAGAAGCGAAAAGAAATTGGTGTACGAAAAGTACTGGGTGCCTCGGTCAACCAGTTGGTCATTCTCTTGTCAAAACGATTTGTGTTCCTCGTACTAATTGCTACGACCGTAGCTGTTCCTATCGTGATTTACTTTGCAAATTTATGGTTGGACGATTTCAGCTATCGGGTCCCTGTTTCACCAATCAGCATAGGCAGTGCTGCGATTCTTACGATGATGTTGGTCTTTGGGACAGTAAGTATTCAAGCCTTTCTAGCTGCGATTGCCAACCCGGTCAAGGCATTGAGAAGTGAGTAAAGACCCTTGATTCATTAGGAAAGAGATGCAGTAGTTTCGCTGCGCTGGATGCTCTTCCTTTTCTACGAAGAATTGGAGGGATGTAGTGAGCACGAACATGTACTGTCACTATAGAAGCATCATCCTTTAAGGGAGGTGTATTGGATCAACTTAATTTTTTCTTTATTTCGTTCAATTATGTGAAGAAAAATACCAAAAAGTGGGTATTGGATTCTAGTTACCTGTTACGCTAACTTCCAAATCAGAATCAACCTACTCTTTTTATGGACTCGAAAAAGGCCTTACAACAGTCCTTCAACCAAACACTTTTAGGTTTGATTATTGGTTGGGGTGGATTCTCGACCATCATCCCAAACATACTTGCCGCAACGGGTGAAATAGTGGATCTTGGAAGCTTTCGTTCATTACGGATTTCCTCCATTATTTTCTTTCTTTCTCCAACACTGATCTTCCTCTCTTATTGGTGGTTTCGAGGGGCCTATTTGTATCAGAAATACCTACTGGTAAAGCCTTCCACACATCGGAATAAAAAAGTCAGAATCCGTCAATACAAAGTCGAAAACTTTATTTTTCCAAATTATCGTAACTTCTTGATTCTTTGGATCTTGTTGAATGTATTTCCGATTGTTTGGTTTGTTCGTGATGAGTTTTCCCTTCATGGGTCAGGGTTTGAGCCTTGGTTAAATCGGATTTCCAATACTATTTATTACTACACCTTCCTGGGTTGCGGTGCATTGATATACCATTGTGGAATCATCTACCCTGGTAAAAGGAACGACGATCCACGACTCATCAAGGCCCATATTCTCGTTTTCAGCCTCCATTTGGTAATTGGTATATGCATGGCTGCCTTTATTGAACCTTGGATGATCTACAATGCGAAATATATGTGGCATCTTGGAATTGCCTTTTTGATTTACCTCTCAGTTGCGCTATTCTGTTACCATTTCGCTTCCAGCAATAAAGAAATCCCGATTTTTAGACGCTTGGGATTTTGTTTGGTGATGATCGGATTTGGCATTGGAAGTTTTCCAATGGTAAATTATGAAGGGCTTTGGCCTATCGTATTGTCCGTATTGGGCCTTTGTGGAGTACTGGTTTACCTCATTGTAAGAAGAAAGAAAACGAAAGACATTGGTGGAGTAGTCAGTTTAGCGCTCGGCTTAGCCTTGGTCACAATAGTGCTTGGATTGACCCAATACAACGTAATAGAACGGATCGCAAGGAAGATCAACTATCAATACTATGAAAGCAGATACGAAGCACATCAGAAGGTCACCAAAAACAAGTTGTATCCTTTCTTTTTTGTTCTTGATGATCGTACAAGAATTGAGGGCCTAAAGGAACCCTTAATCGAGAACAACAAGGTCACCACAACGGGATTTAAACTTGCGAGTGCCATCGAGGAAAACAGCCACCGATTATCAAGCTATTTGAAGGGTACTGTGATGGATTCCAGTTTTGCGACAGTGGTAATCGATGAGCAGTCGATACGGCTTGATTCGTTGATAGCTGGTCGGAATGGCGCTAACAAAGAGAATCATGAGGTTGCCAATTGGGATTCATTGAGTGTGAGGCATGTCTTTTATCAAGACTACATGAAGAAGAAGCTGACGCAAAAGTCACAAACTGCAATCAATGAATTCTATGAGGGTGTATACCGACACATAGAAGACAACTTCATTAAAACGCATTTAGCGTCGATGCATCCCGATAGCCTAAAAAAATATCAGGATTTCTTTCACCCGATCAACTATTATACTAATACCCTAAAGCACTACAAGAAGGAGATGCAGTCTTCTCAAAAGGCCTTAAAATACCTTCGTGAATATCAATACGTGGATAGTATTCAATTTATCAACGATGAGCTGACTTATAAACTTGACACAATCAAAAAGAAGCTGAACAAACACTTATCAGGGATTACTGAATGGAAGGCAGCTGAACTTCAGACTAAGAACGCTGCCTCGAAGTTGGATGAACTCTTCAATGAAATGTTAGGAAAAGACAAAAACGGCCGCCCCGTAGCAAAGCCAAGAATCAAATACCTGGCCTCACTTAAAGCACAACAGTACCAAGAGCGATTCCAGCGAGCACAGGTAATCTTCAGGTCCTACCTGGTTGATAGTCAGCGGATCGGTCTTTTTGCATTTCTTTTTACGATTTTGGTGATCATTATGCTGTATTGGCTTCATAAGGTGAATGATAAATCCAATTGCGATGGGTTTGAAAAATGCTCGGAAGAAGAATTGCCCGGTGGTTTCCTAAATATCAGTTTGATTGTGATGGTGGTGCTGATCGTACACATTGCCCGACCTATCGAGCCCGAAAATATTAATCCTGAAAACCCCTATTGGATGATGGATATTGCAAATTGGTATAAAAAGAATCCTGTTCTGGACTTATTCTCTGCAGACGATGGTCCCAATCATACGAATGGCACTCCGTATCACTTTGATAAACTCATTGATGAAATAAAGACCTCCAATGAAAAATTATTGGATGGCATTGTTCGTAACGATAGAGAATTGCAAGAATTGACAGGAAAGCAACTTGAAGAAATAAAACAAAAACAATGATGAGAAGTACATTAATCCTGATTCTTGTCGCGTCTTCGTCTTTTTCTTCTTACGCTCAGTTGAAAACGAAAGCCTTTGAGGCGTGTGAAGCCGTGAATAATGCCAAGGGCGATGTTGACGTACTTCAAGATAAACTGTTGGAACTTCACACGGTGATTTCAAAATACGACAAAAGGCTTTTTGGGAAGCGGAAAGCAAAACTTCTTACCGATCTGGAAACTTCAGGCAACACGTATTTAGTGTTAAAAAGAAGTGCTATTGCGAAAGAAAACCCTTGCAAGAGCAGTCCGGAGCTTATTCAAAGGACAGAGACTGAGGTAGTAGCGCCACCGCCACCTGATACGCTTAGCTACATTCCCCAACGTCCAATTGCCAAAGCTGATCAAATTGGTCAGTTTATTAATGATTTGGCCTCGAGAACCTACCAGCTGGATACCAAGGCCTACTTCCAAACGCATAAGATGTTTGAAGAAATAGTAGCACTTAGAGATGAACTGGTTGCGCTTCGGGTGCAGCATATCAACAGTAAAAATGAGTTGATGTGCTATTTATATCAGCAGGAGGAGAAGCAACTTGAGTTGGCAAAACTTGAAATGAACAGCAGCTATCGACGTGCCTCTTTCCGATTTAAATAGTGATTAGCTACCGTCTTATTGGCCGAACAAAGAAAATTGAAGTGGATAGATCCCCACTTGGTTGATGAAACTGAAAATCTCCCTGATTCAATCGTGCAACATGTCATAATCGAGTGGGCTTTAAGAGCTGCGACTTTTAAGCAAAGCAAATCCGACCTTTAAACAAAGTCGATCTTTGAAATTGCCTTGACCTTTGTCTTCCATAATCGATGAAGACAAAGATGAAAAAGAACACGGAATTCGGTACGGGCGGATGGACCCCGGAAAGCATGGGAGACCTCACTGCTAAAACGTTTGTCATCACGGGTACCACAAGCGGTACGGGCTATGAGGCCACACGAATACTTTTGTCCAAAGGTGCGACCGTAGTGATGTTGAACCGAAACCTGCAAAAGTCTAATGCTGCTGAGAAGGCCTTCAAGGAAGAATTTGGCCAGGATACTAACGTATCATCGATTCAGATGGATTTGGCAGTGCAGGCTTCTGTTCGTGAAGCCGCGCAAAAGCTACTGGATGAGGCGACTCCCGTTGATGCGTTGATCTGCAACGGGGCCATCGCACAGGTTCCCAATCAAGTTCTGACAGTCGATGGGCATGAAAGTCAACTTGGTGTGAACCATTATGGTCATTTTACGCTACAGGCGATGCTCTTCCCTTTGGTCGAAAAAGCAAAAGGACGCATTGTGACGGTTGGGAGTATGGGCTATAATTTAGGTCTCAAGAGGATCAAATTCGAGGACTTAAACTGGAACAGGAATTACACCGGGAATGATGCTTACAGCCAGAGCAAACTCGCCCAAATCATGACGGTTTATGAATTGCAAGATCGATTGAAAGAAGTTGGCAATCCAAATGTCTCGGCCTACGCTTGCCATCCGGGTGCGTCCAGAACGTCTTTGATTAAAACCAGTGGTGGTTGGTTGACCCGCCTGATCTGGCAGTTGATGAAATGGTCGCCACTGGTTCAGTCAGCTGAAAAGGGTTCCTATCCCGAATTGATGTGTGCAACAGCGCCTGACCTGGATCAGCGTGGCTTCTATGGTCCGACAGGTCGTAACTATTGGACCGGTCCTGTGGGTGCTTGCAGGCTAGAAGGGCATGCATTGGATAAGCAAGCAGCAGTAAAATTATGGTCAATCACTGAGGAACAGACGGGTCAAAGATTTAACTTGTAAGCAAAGATGAAAGCAGCAGCACTGACTAACGGTAGGGTATTTCTGTCGGGCACAGTTGACAGGCAATATACCTGGGAACACATTGCACCCCAGCACATCATTGTATTTATTTATTCAGGTGAACTGTCGATGATCTATGGGAAAACGACCTTGCAGTTTAAAGCTGGTGATACGGTTTTGGTTCCCAAAAATGAATTGACCCGTGTAATGAAGGGGCCCGTTGGCCGGCAACCATTTAAGGCGGTATCCATGCTTCTCCCTGAAGAAGAGCTCCGTAAGTTTTATCAAGAAAAAGGGGACGTCGAAAACTGGACCCAACCCATGACGAAGGAACGACCTGTACATTCGCATCCATTGCTTGATAGCTTCTTTGCCTCATTGCTTTCTTACTTTGAAACACAGGATGAACTTCCATCTGCACTAGTATCCTTAAAAATCCAGGAAATTCTTACCATCATTGAAGAAGTGGATCCAAGAGCAAGCGCAATCTTGAGTACGTTCAGTGAGATCGGGAAGGTTGATCTTGAGCGTTATATGAAAGAGCATTTCATGTACAATCTCCCCTTAGAACGGTTTGCCTTTCTGACCGGTAGGAGCTTAACCACTTTCAAGGCAGACTTCAAAAAGATCTTTCACAAAACCCCTGGAAAATGGCTCACAGAGGAGCGGCTGGGTTTAGCGCATTACAAACTAACTACTGAAAAAAAGAAGGCGAAGGAAGTATATCTTTCAGCTGGTTTTGAGAACCTCTCGCATTTCTCATATGCCTTTAAGAAGGCCTATGGATACAGTCCAAGCAACCTAATGAGTCATACTACCTAACTAAGTAAAAGATGGATTTACTAAAAATAGCTACTGAATGGGCTAGAGCGGAGGTTTTCTCGACGCGGTTCTTCATCCTTTTTGCCCTATTATTCCTTGCAGCAAGTGTCGGGTTTTGGCAGCTGGGCAAAAGTGAAATTGCCAGGGCATACATCATTCCTACGCTTGTGGCGGGTGGCTTGCTTCTGATTATTGGAGTGGGATTATTTTTTACGAACAAAGCAAGAATCACACAATTTGAAAAGGCCTTTTATGAGGATTCTTCGTCCTTTGCCCGTACTGAAATGACACGTGCCGAAGGGACCCTAAGAGAGTATCAAACCGTTTTTAAAGTCATTCCATGCATCATCATTGTGGCAGCTTTGTTGATTCTTTTCGTGCCAACTCCCATATGGCGGGCAGCTGCGATTTCAACCATTGCAATGATGATTGTGATCTTGTTAATTGATGGTACCGCTCATGGTAGGATGGAAGTCTACCATCAGCAATTACAAGCGATCATCGAACCGGAAGAGGACTAGGGAAGACTTCCATTGGATGGACAGCAGCCCAAAACCTTTTAGGTGAAGGATTCAAACCATTGCTTATCCAGTGTGTTTACCCATTGAAACAAAAATCTGGAATATGCCTTTAACCAAATTAGTTGGAAGTTACTTGTTGACCACCGTGGTATTCTTTGCAGTGGATCTTTTATGGCTAGGAGTGATTGCCAAGAACTTCTATGGGCGCTATTTGTCGGATTTTCTCTCGGAACAAGTCAACTGGACCGCTGCCATTGTCTTTTACCTGCTGTTCATTGTGGGTATTTTCCTTTTTGTGATTATGCCAGCAACCGAGAAGCAGTCTTATGTGCACGCCCTGATTTATGGGGCACTATTTGGATTCTTTACTTACGCCACCTACGATCTCACAAACCTGGCGACCTTGAAAAATTGGCCCATAAACGTTGTGATTGTTGATATTTTCTGGGGCATGGTGTTGACTGCAATTGTCAGTACAAGTGGGTATTTCATCACGCAATGGGTGAATCGGTGAGCACGGTCTTTCTTGAAAGCGTACTCCTTTTGGGTGGACATCTGATCGTATGGTTCGGGATCTCTTTGGTCCTGAAACGAAATGATGTGGCGGACATCGGCTGGGGCCTCGGTTTTGTCTTGCTGAGTACCTACCATGGCCTTAGTAAGCCCTTACATCCTGTGGCAGGCATTAGTTATGTCCTTACGGTCATTTGGGGCCTTCGATTAAGTAGCTACTTGTTTCTGCGCAATCGACGGAAACCCGAAGACTTTAGGTATTTGCAATGGCGAAAGGAGTGGGGCCGCACTTTTTACCTTCGTTCTTTTTTGCAGGTGTATGTACTACAGTCAATATTCCTGTTGATGATCATATCTCCCGTGTTGCATGCCTCCTCCTTTGCCACTTCTAATTGGTCAGTTTTCACGATCGTCGGCATCCTTATTTGGCTCATTGGCTTTTATTGGCAGGTGGTTGGTGATCGCCAGTTGGCTGCTTTTGTCGCAGAGAGAAAAAGTAAGGAAGCAATTCTAATGACCGGTCTTTGGTCGCATTCCAGACACCCAAACTATTTTGGAGAGGTGCTGATGTGGTGGGGTATCTACCTGGTAATCTGGCCTTTATCGGGTAGTGGAGTATTTCTTGTTGGTCCGCTTACCATCACACTATTGATCCGATACGTGTCAGGAGTTCCCATGCTGGAGCGAAAGTATGCCGGGAACGAAGCGTATCAGACCTACAAGCGACAGGTGCCCGCCTTGTTTCCGAGGATTTTTGGAAAATGAGGTTTTTTGGTCATAGGAACCTGCAATGGACGGTCGAAACCGCAGCCACCCAAAGGTCATAACTTTCTTGCTATTAGCATTATTTTCAGTTCAATCCCGGTGTCAGCTTCACCATAAGGTTATCTTCGCATAGACCATCAATTGGCACATCATTTCTTCATTTCCATCAACTGAACTATGACATCCAATAAGCTGGGTATCCTCACCGCATCTTCCCTGGTCATCTCGTCGATGATCGGGACGGGGGTATTTACCAGTTTAGGTTTTCAGGTGGTAGACATCAAATCAGGTTTCTCGATTCTTTTCCTGTGGCTGTTGGGGGGTGTGGTAGCCTTCTGTGGAGCCGTCTGCTATGCAGAACTTGGCTCAGTTTATAAGCGTTCAGGAGGAGAGTATAACTTACTTCGAGAGCTGTATCATCCTGCGTTGGGCTTTGTGGCTGGCTGGGTTTCTATTACGGTGGGGTTTGCTGCACCGGCCGCTTTGGCAGCCATGGCATTGGCATCGTATCTGGGGAACATCTTTCCCGGGCTTCCAGAAAATCATGTGGCAGCCACTACGATCCTGCTTTTCGGGGGGATTCATTCGCATTCCCTCCAGTTCGGCAGTCGAATTCAAAACGGGACCACCATTTTGAAAGTGATGTTGATGCTGATTTTTATTGCTTTGGGATTTGGCATCACGGTTCCCCAGGAGGTCTCGTTGCTTCCTACTTCCCGTAGTTGGGGTGAGATCGTAAGTCCTCCATTCGCCGTGGCTTTGATCTACGTGTCTTATGCATACACTGGCTGGAACAGTTCCATCTACATCATCGGGGAAATGGATTCACCACAGCGGAACCTGCCCAGGTCATTATTTCTGGGCACCTTCATTGTCATGATCCTATACCTGCTGCTCAACTACATTTTTCTTTACACCGTCCCGATTTCAACGTTGGCAGGAGCGCTGGAGGTGGGCTTTTTATCGGGTAGGGCCATTTTTGGAGGAATCGGAGGATCGATCATAGCGATTGCCATTTCCGTGCTGCTGCTTTCGACGGTGAGTGCTTATGTTTTTCTTGGCCCTTGGGTGAGCAAGGAGCTGGGGGAGGACATGAAAGCGTTTCGGATTTTAGCGAAAACCAATGGCAGGGGCATTCCCATCAACGCTTTTGCTTTCTCCACAATTCTCAGTCTGGGTTTCATCTACTCCTCAACGTTTGAGCAGGTCTTGTTGTATACTTCATTCCTGCTCATTTCCATCACGACGATTACTGTAGGTGGCATTTTTATCCTTCGTACGAGAGATAAAATGCAATCAGGGGACTACCGAGCCTGGGGGTACCCAATTACACCCCTCATTTTCATAGGTGTGAGTCTTTGGACTTTGGTATTTGTGGCCGTGCAGCAACCGGTTGAAAGCGGGGTCAGTTGTGCGATTTTACTGTTGGGAGTGGGGCTTTATTTTGTGACCAAGGACCAGCATTGAACATTGCCAATTTCCATTTAATAGGCAGTCCCGTTGCCCCAATTTCCCGTGAACGAAAAGTTCTATTTTTTTTCCGGAAAGCTCTGTTAGCAAGATTTGGTTTACCGGTAAAAAAGTCAACATTTTAACACCTTTGTCAATCATTTGACGGAAACGTATGAATAACGGACACGAAATCTAGCAGGCCATCCCGCATGCCCTTGCAAAGGTTCGGATGAAAGGTATGTCGAGCGGCCATCGTAGGCACAAAGAAGCCGGAAAGTGCGCTTCTTGGAGGTTGGACATGCGCATCTTGTGGTAGATACTTGGGCAATAAGAACAGGGGAGCTATGTCTGCGATGTCAAGAATAATGCCTAACCATTTCAATCGAGGGGTATCTTGGAGTCCTGCCCCTCACATCCTGACTTTCTTCTTCAGATAGGTGACGACTCGTTCATAATTGCTGTTTTCCTGGTTACTCAGCTGGAGCACCCGTCCATGGGCGAGGAGGATCGTTAGCCGACGGTACGCTACTTTTTTTGGGTTGACCACATCTTCATGCCAGCTTTTCACCTCTGAAACTGGATGGGATTTAGGGGAACTCAGCAAATAGCGGTAGGTCAGTTGATTGTTGCCAATTGACAGTTGCAAGGTGGCCTGGTAGCCTTTTCTTGCCATAGCAATGGCAACCACCAATAAGGTAGGGGTCAAGACCAGTTTCCACCAGAAGTAGTCATCAGGATGTAGGAGCAAAGAATAAAAGAGCCATCCATCCAGTAGCAGGATACCAACCAGTACCATCGCGATGGAGATCAATAGGCTCGATTTAGGTTTAGAATGGATCATGGGTAGTCAAAGGTAAGAACAAGGCCTGTCTGCTTGGGCTTTGATTCTTGTATTTGTGAATGGGTGGCCTTGAGAATCCCAATAAGGTACATTGGAGGGTTAAGCTCGTCAAACATCGGCAAAATAGAAACATATTAATTTATCGTTCGTACAATATTCTATATCGGCAAAATAGAAAGATATGAAACGAGTGACCATTGGAGAATTTGAAGAGCTTTGCTTGCTCATTGTAGGAGTTCTAAGTGAAGATGCCTACGGTGTTTCCGTACAGGACGAGGTGAAAAAGCGGACGGGTCGAAACGTGACCATCAGTTCCATCCATTCCACGCTGGTTCGGCTGGAGAAAAAAGGTTTCTTGAAATCCTATATGGGAGGAGGAAACGAAGTCAGAGGGGGACGGACCAAGCGGATCTTTGAGATGACCACCGAAGGAAAACAGGTCGTCAATGATGCAAGAGAACTTCGAAATCAATTATGGACAGACATTCCGAAACTGATATGGGAGAAGTAAAAGAACCCCGGCCACCGAAATGGATCAATCGCCTATTGGATTGGTACTGCAAGAAAGAGTATTCGAATGAAATTCGAGGAGACCTACTGGAACTGTATGAACGTTGGTTGGAAAAGGGGAGATTTATCGCCAATTGCTACTACGTGCTCAATGCAATCCTGTTCATCCGCATGTACAACGCTCGAATCAACACCGGTCAACCCTCCAATCAACTAAGCATGTTCAAAAACTACTTCAAAATCGGTTACCGAAACCTTACAAGAAATAAAGGTTATGCAGCGATCAACATCAGCGGTCTTGCGGTTGGCATGGCCATCGCTATTTTTATCGGGCTTTGGATCAAAGCCGAGCTCGCTCACAATACCACCCATGCAAACTATGATCGGATCGCGCAAGTCATGCAGCATCAGAGCTATCATGGTGAGCTACAAACGCAAAACTCCGTTCCTTTCCCTCTCGGTGAAGCACTGGCCAAAGACTATGGCAGTGATTTCAAGTACGTGGTGATGTCTGATTGGACCTACAACCATATCTTATCTCATGAACAGCAAGTTATTACACAAACGGGCAGCTTTATGGATGTTCAAGCACCGCATCTCCTTTCAATAGAATTGATCAAAGGTTCTATGGAAGGCCTGCAGGACCCCCATTCCGTTCTACTCTCCAGATCCACTGCTCAGAAGCTCTTTAGTGAAATGGAACCGATGGGACAACGGATCGAATTGGACAATGAGTTAACGGTAACTGTCAGTGGTATTTATGAAGACCTTCCTGTTAGCTCCAGTTTTGGTGACTTACACTTTATTGCTCCCTGGGAGCTTTACGTCTCCACCTACGACTGGGTACGCAGTGCCAGGGAACGCCAGGCCTGGGACGAGAATTCCTTTCAGCTATTCGTGCAGATCGCTGATCAGGCCAATATGTCGGAGGTCAGTGCGAAGATTAAGCGGGTGACGATTGATCACTTGGGTCCAAGCAAGCAAGCTGCTGCACCTCAACTGTTTCTGCACCCCATGTCAGACTGGCACCTTCGTTCGAATTGGGAAAATGGAATTCAAACGGGTGGGCTGGTTCAATACGTCTGGTTATTCGGGATCATCGGTGGCTTTGTGTTAGTGTTGGCCTGCGTCAATTTCATGAACCTAAGCACGGCCCGTTCGGAAAAAAGAGCCAAAGAGGTAGGCATACGGAAATCAATGGGGACATTACGGGGTCAGCTGGTTCAGCAGTTCTTATGTGAGTCCATCTTTGTGGTCGTTTTGTCTTTCTCCTTGGCGATGGTAATGGTTGGCGCTATCCTACCATATGTGAGCCAAGTGGTGGGATATCCCATGCAATTGCCACTTCTAAATCCTTATTTCTGGCTGATTTCCGTAGGCTTTATGCTGGTTACCGGATTAATGGCTGGAAGCTACCCAGCGTTGTACCTTTCGTCACTCACGCCCATCAAAGCCTTAAAGGGGACCTATAAGGCTGGAACTTCTGCGGTCGTTTCAAGAAGGGCATTAGTGGTGTTCCAGTTTTCGGTTTCCGTCCTTTTGATCATAGGAACAATCGTGGTATTGAAGCAAATTCAGTACACCAAAGATCGACCCCTTGGATATGATCAGCAGGGGTTGATTACACTGGAGTTGAATACTGCCGATTTTGAAGGCAAGTACAATCTGTTAAGAAACGAATTGATTGGCAGTGGTGGCATTGTAGACCTGACGGAATCGTCAAGTTCCATGACCAACATTCAAAACACGAACGGAGGCTTTAGTTGGCAGGGCAAGGAACCAAATTTTCAGACGAATTTTTCAATCATTTATGTAACGCATGACTATGGCCGGACGGTGGGCTGGGAGCTGTTGGAGGGTCGTGATTTTTCCAGGGAGCTTTCCAGCGACTCCACTGCTTATCTGCTGAACGAAGCGGCTGTAGCCTACATGGGCATAGAGGATCCCATAGGGAAACGCATCAAATGGGGCAGGAGGGAACATACGGTCATTGGGGTAGTCAGAAACATGTTGATGGAATCTCCATTCCAGGCAGTAACACCTACCATCTACATGATCGGATACGATGCCTACGCCAATTACCTCACATTGAAGCTAAACCCTGAACAAAGCATTCGGACTTCGCTGGAGCTGGTGGAAGGGGTATTGGAAGAAATTGCACCCAGGGTGCCGTTTAATCCTACGTTTGCCCATCATGACCATGCGGAAAAGTTTGCAGCTGAGGAGCGTGTAGCCAGACTTGCAGGTACATTTTCAGTGCTGGCCATCTTCATCAGTTGCCTGGGTTTGTTAGGTCTGGCCTCATTTGTCGCGGAACAGCGTACCAAAGAAATTGGAATCCGTAAAGTGCTGGGGGCGACCGTCTTGAATCTTTGGCGATTACTCACCAGTGAGTTTGTCGTGTTGGTAGTGGTATCCTGCATCATTGCCTGCCCGATGGCCTATGTTGGCTTGTCTTCCTGGTTGGAAAACTACGAATACCGTATTGAGGTCAGCGGTTGGATTTTCATTGCGGCAGCATTGGGAGCCTTGGCCATTACCCTGGTTACGGTCAGTTTCCAATCCATACGCGCTGCACGAATGAACCCCGTGAAGAGTTTGCGGGCAGAATAGGTGCAGTCGCCCTGCCACAATGAGTATTGGTGTCACGATACACTCTTTTGGGATGAATTGTTGACTTGTCGCATGATCCAGTGGTTGATTCAGGGGTCGTTCGGAAATGACTACAGGAGCTATTGAGCTTCTGGCAAACAGGAAGTAGTTCGTGTATCGCACCAAAGGTTTCAAAGGATATTCTTCCAACTCAGAGATCATTCCCCTTGCTGCGCTATTTTTGTTCACAAACATTTCAAACTTGAGGAAGGTATTGTACTTGATTATCGCGCTTGCCTTTTTTGGCTGCGAACAGGAAACGAATCAGTTGTCGATTTATCCAAAATACCTTCAAATCAACTCAGGTACTGATACAAATCTAGTTGTTGCTTCGGTTTCAGATCCCATTCGCATAAAGGTGTTAGGAAGTGATGCTTCCACTGGAATAGAGAACGTTCAAGTGTTTTTAGAGGTGGTAGAGGGAGACTTAGGGATTGAGCCAGGAAACAGAATTGTGACCACCAACGAAGGCGGAGAGGCTACATTTCTGGTAGAAATGCCTGAAAGTGTTGGAACAAATAGGATCAAAGTATCCTCACCAGGATTAGTTGGATCGCCCATCTTCCTCAGGTTTGACGCATTACAAGAAAGTCCTAGCAAGATCAAGATTATTGAAGGTAACCATCAGGAGACTTCACCGAACAGGTTTCTTGATCAAGATTTGATTGTAGAGGTTACGGACCAATACGACAATCCCATCAATGGAGCAAATGTTACATTCGAAATAGTCAAGGGTGACGGAGATTTCAATCGAAATAATCAGGTTAGAGTAACAGATGGAATTGCATCCATCCGATATAAAATGGGAGAAGAGGTTGTTGAAAACTTAGTGAAAGCAAGCATCAATGGGTTAAGTGTTGATTTTGAAAGTTTTAACTTGATCCCTTTTGATGTTATCGCGACGAACCTGGGAGACCACATTCGCATTGATTGGCAGGAGTATGAAGATCAGAACTTTGATTCACTGAAGATTTATAGATCCCCTTTAGGATCAGAAAATTGGGTAGTAATTGAAGAAATAACAGACCAATCAACCATTACCTATCTTGATCGATCATCCGCTTTGTCTACTGGGAATTTTTACAAGTATCGAGTGGATATGGTCAGTACACTAGGAGGGGTTTCTAGAGGGAAAAGGAGCCAAGGGGTAGAGTTTGGAGATTATGTGGATTATGATGAGGAGATCTCTGAGATCATAAGGTTTAACGACCAGTTGATGCTCGTCTTAGAAACCAAGCTGTTATTCATCGACCCAGTTTCAAAAGATGTGATCTCACAGACTCCCTATACCTATTTTAACGGTTCTGTAACCTTCACTTCTGCTCAGTCGGAATTTTATTCCGCACGCGGAGGTTTTCTTCGTAAAGTTGACCTCGTAACAGGCGAAGTAGTGCAGGAGATCAACTGTCAAGAAGCACTTGGAGGAGATGACAAAAGCATTCTAGACATTTATGAAACACTAAATGGAGAGGTATTGGTCACAGCAAGAGGGGGCAATCTGGTTCGTATTGTCAATGGAAATCAGGCCATTCCAATTCCTCCGGTCAGGTTTCCTGACAAGAACATAGGTTTCATTGGAGAAATTGGAGAATTTCTTTATGTGGGCGAGAGATCTGGATCAGGTCACAACATCTTTCGCGTTAATACTACTGCCTTGGACTCAGTTGTTCGCATATTTTCCCCTCCTTATATTTCTCCCCCCACCAATTCGATTGAAATAAGCCCAGAAGGGGACAAGTTTTATCTTGAAAATGGACAAATATTGGATTCACAAACCGGAAATCAAATCGGGCTATTTGAAGGAGCAAGAGATATTCACAATGGCTTCAAGATCCACTTGTCAATGGATGGATCAACTTTTTATTCTGCACAATCAGGACGGATCAGGATTTATGATACACAGCTGTTAACACTGATTGAAGACATTGGAAAAGCACATCCTGTTAAGAGTTTTTATGTTTCTGATGATGGCGGCATAATCGTATATCATGCAGATGAGTATAACCTCAGAAAGCGCCTATACTTTCTCGTCAATGATTAAAAAGGGTATCTATATTTTTCTTCTCGTCGTTCTTTTGTCTTGCAGCGAGGATCAAGCTTTTATTGATATCATACCTGAAAAACTGACGCTCGTAGGTCGTGAATGGGATTTTGGTTTTGTTAATGAGCAATCTGACCCAATCGTATTACAGGTGCTTTTTCGTGACTCAATACCTGTGGCAGGTGCTGAGGTGAATATCACCATCAATTCGGGTCGTGCCGATCTAATAGTAAATAACCTAGTGAGCGATCAAAATGGGTTGATTGCGGCATCTGCAGTATACACAGATACCGGGCGGTTAGTATTGCAGGCTACGATGCCAAGTCTGGATACAACCGTTTTTATTACAAGAGAAGTTGGCAAAAGCCGAGTGACAAACTTCTCTAAAGTGAGTGGTGATAATCAAGAATCTTTAAGTCGACAGTTGTTAGAGGAACCCTTTGTGGTATCTGTTAGCGATGATTTCGGAAATTTATCTCAGGATATTCCCGTTAAGTTTGTGGTTGAACAAGGAAACGGGCTCCTGGACTCGGGGTCTGAACAGCTTGTAAAAACCAACAGTGAAGGTGAAGCGGAAGTTTTATTTGAGATAGGAGATTCTCCATTAAATGTCATAAGTGCTACGTTGCCAAATGATAGTACTCTTACATTTACAGTATTTGCGCTAAGTCCTTCACCGATCACGTCATTGACTCAAAGTGAAAATGGCGTATCTATTTCTTGGACACCATCGACAGTGGCGAACTTTAGTAAACAAAAAGTGCATAGAAGCACATACAACGATTTTAGATTTGAAGAAGTCTTGTATGAATCGACTCAACGGAATGTAACTGAATTTATTGATGATTCAGCGGTTCCAGGGACCACCTACTACTACGCAATCTCTACGCAAACAGCTCAAGAGAACAGTGTTTCAAGTTCACCCGAGTCTATTTTGTTTGGTGATATTTTAACGCTGGCACATTCGATAGGGGATATGCTGATTTTGGAAAACAATTTGTATATGACCGTTCCAAGTAAGAATCGCCTGGATATCATGGACATTAACAGCAGAGAATACATTGAGCAGATTGATATTGGTTCCATTCCTACTAAACTGTTCTTAGATGAAGAATCAGGGTTATTGTACGTGGGACTAGGTGGCTCTGGCGCCTTGGCGATATACGATACACATACCGCTCAAATTAAGGTGATTACAATAATCGAGGAGCTATTCAATCCATTGGTATGGGATATTCATAAAGTGGCCGACGACCGGATTTGGATTTCAGGAAATCCGCAGCAATTTGGTACTTCAACCATTGTAGAATTGAATCTTGAAAATGACAGCATAAGGCGGGTATCAAATTTGGGGGGTATCAGGCACTATCCCTCCATAGAGGCGAGATTGAATGAATATGCATTCGTTAGTGAAGGTGATTTTAATCGAATTGAAAGTACAATAAAGGTTGATTTAGCCACGGAAGAAATACTAATTGAAAGAGATATTTCGGCTAGAAACTCTACTGCTGGTGCAAATAGTGCTTTTGAATTCAAAAGAAGTACCAATGTTATTTTTTACGAAAGCGGGCTTGTGTTGTCCGCAGAAACACTTGATGAAGTGACAAACCTGAATATTGACGGTATTCCTACGCTTTCCAAGGACCAGGAGCTGGTTTATTACTTGAGTACCGAGGGAATAAATGTTTTTAATACATCTAATTACCAATTAGAGAAAAGTTTACCTGTCAATATGGAAAGACTTTTGATTTCAGGACTGTCAGAGCAAGAATCTACCATCGTTATCTATGGCACCATAAAGACAGGTAGGGATCTTCTTTTCTTAAATCATTCCACGAATTAGATCAATGACAGTTTCAAATCCACCCATACGTTCCGGACTAGAGACGAATTGGCCCGCCGCAGATTAGGAGGAAATCTTCGGATAAGGATCTTAGGTGTATTTTATTAAAGGTTTTGAAATTATTATAGAAGGGTTAATTACCGTCCCAGATGTACAATTCATCTTCCTGCCCGTACGAGGAACAACTGCTGCAATAGCCGCCGCCGATATACGCCTGATTGTTTAGCACGAAAGAAAAAGCCCGTTCTCTTTCAAATAAACCCACTTCATTGACTCGGGTCCAGGTGTTTACCTCAGGATCAAAACTCCAGCACTCATTGTAGAGGCGATTTCCAGTGGCCACATAGCCTTTACCATTCAAAGTAAAAGTCACATTGTCACTGATGTAGTTGAAATTTCCAAGTTCTACCCATTCATCGGTGGCTGCATCGTATCGATAGTATTCACTGTCACCTGTACTTCTTGCGCCCCCGACATAATATACGTAGTCATCAATTGTGAAGCTGGACATGTTCCATCGGCCTCTTTGTCCTCCATAGTCCAGGGGCATGTCAGAAACTCGCGTCCATGTATTCGTATTGATGTCATATGAATGCATGTCGATCAGATCAGGAGGGTTGGATTGATCTGCGTATAGCGCCCCCATGCCTAAGAGGATCTTATTGCCGACCTGGGCTATCGTTCCTCTTCGTCTTCGGTCGCCGGGAAAATCTGCTAACTGCTCCCATGCACGGCGATCGGCGTCAAATCTCCAAAAGTTATTGGAACTGCCCGCAGTATAGAGATACCCGTAATTGCCATCAGAAATAACATCAGCATGGTAATCCACCTCAAACGGAATTTCTTCATAGGACCAAGAGTAATCCGACGGATCAAATGTCCAAAGATGCATGATCTCATTCCAGATGCCCTCTACTTCGCAGATCAGGTAGGCTTTATTGCCGATGGTAAAAGCTCCGGGATCTCCATAAAAGGGTGGATCGATGCCGACTGCAATCATTCGCCACTCATCAAGAATTTCAAATGCTGCATCACTCATCGCCTCCTTGTCCAATACTTGAACTGTTACCGGGGCACTTTTGCTTGGGTATGGTCCATCCGGCACGGTAATCTTAAGGGTCGTATTCGTGCTACCATACTGCACTTCAGCTTCGGCATCCCCGATCCATACCTTGTTTCGGTAATAAACAGGGTGAAAATTGCTTCCGGTGATGATCAGTTCATCCCTGGAGTGACCAGAAGTAGGAGCGGTGTCTATACTTGGTCCATTGACTTCAATCGTTTGAGCGCTTTCAACTTCCCGCAACTGAGCTTTGACGCTCACCTTAGGAAAACTGGTTTCGATGTCATCGGGCACAACGACTGAAATGCGATTCCTGGAGCTGGCAATGACGTTGGCCATTTTACCATCAACTCGCACTTCATTTCGTTGCAGGTTCGTATCAAAATGATCCCCATGGATGGTTACTATGCCTCTGAAATCGATTTGAGCGGGCTCAATGGAATGAATTTCAGGCTTCTCGAGAAGGAATGAACCCACCAATTGACTAGTTTCAGTCGTATTCTGCCAGAGCTCGATCCTTGAAGTCACGAGTTCAAGCTCGGGCACGACCACCTTGACGTGCGTGTCGGTAGAAGACAGGGCGGGGGTCGTCTTGCTTCCGTTGAAAACGACGTAGGGGCTGTCCCCAAAATACCGGCCTTCAATGGTGATTGTGTCCCCGACATGCCCGCTTTTCGGGAAGAAGTCGGTAAGTTCGGGTAGGCGATCACCTGTCCAGACGAAGGGCTGCTGACCTCCTTCAGTTAATTCTCCATTTCGTACCATATAGGAACGGACCCCGTATGTGACACCTTCTTCCAGCCCGTTGGTGAGTGGTGCAGAGAAACTACCTCGCGACTGAGGCGATCCCAGGCTGATTCGTTTGGAAGGGTACGAATTTTCCTCTTTGTAAATGGTAAACCCGTGATCAGTAGCCGAAATGTAACCGATAAAGCCATTCAATGTAAGTCCACCGCCCGCAATGGGGGTGGGACTGCCGGTCGAAAGCTCTGCCTGTGGCAGGGCTTCGTCCTGGTTGCAGGAACCAACTAGTAATGAACTCAGCAGGAGTGAGAAGAGTATTCGATTCATTGGAGCTGATAGTTAAGGATAGCCGATTTCGAGTTGTTCTGAGGTAGTGAGCCCAAGACATAGTATTCGCCTCCCAGCGCATTGAAGAAAATATGCTCTCCATTGAATTCAGACGTCAATTGATCATCGTATTCAACGGGCGGAAAACCGACTCGATCCACCAGTTCCCAGGTATCGGTGTAGATCAATACTTCAGAAGTTTCTTCAAACGAATTACTGCTCACAAGTAAGTAATTTTCATTCCTTGAATGATTGAATTGGGCCGCATCGAT
Source organism: uncultured Roseivirgaceae bacterium (assembly GCA_964591785.1). Lineage (GTDB taxonomy): Bacteria > Bacteroidota > Bacteroidia > Cytophagales > Cyclobacteriaceae > Ekhidna. Next base: position 9,847 of record CAZQDI010000002.1, on the reverse strand, counting down.
CAAAGAGCTTCCCAGCGAAAGTGAGCTTAGGTAGGTTAAATCATCTGCAGGACTGTCAGATACTCTAAAAATACTTCCTGCCTGGGTTAGAATGTAATTTTCTTGCCCATTCACCCATAAATCAGCACCAATGGGGTAATCCCCATGATAGGGCGTCTCGTACAGGATTTCCGGCCGATTTCCATACCCGTATTTCTCGATGTCCTTGGGAGTACTATTGGTAGAAATACCATACATGAAGTCCTGTGTTGGGTGTTTTTTGGCGATCGTTTTTTCACGAATGTTATTAAAAGAGGTCAGCTCTTCGCCTGTTACAAGATTGTAGCCATGAATGCTCACCCATTGATCCTCGTTGGGAAACAGATAAATCCACTCGTCGGTGGCGTAAATGGCATCAAAGACCTCAATCAGAATGCCCTGGACCTGTGCTACTTCAAAATTGACCAGATCCACAATGGAGTAGGCATAGTTATGCCCGACCAGGACCTTGTCACCATCTGGGCTGAGTGCCATGCAAGTGGCGGGAAATTCAAGGTCTAGTGTTTGAATAAATTGATTTTTTGGATCGATGAGATGTAGTTGATTGGCGTTGTCAATGGCGATGACAGCATTGAGTTTCTCACTGTATGCCGCATCAATCAAAACCACATCAAAACTCATGGAAGGGACGCCGGAGACCTCCACAGTCAGCGTAAAGCTTTTTGTACCAATACTTACTTCGAGTGCACTCTGGTACACCCGCTCTTCCAGGTTTTGTCGATCTACCTCCACCACAATCAGTCCGCTGCTTTCAGGAGCGATTTCGCCCTGCGAATTTCTTAATTGGACAAAATCACCCGAAATCACAGTCGCTGACCACCCAATCGGGTTGGACCCGAAATTGCTTACTTTAATCTGCTGCTCGTCTTCATTGCCATTAAAAAAAATGTAGGTAGCAGAAAGACTGAAGTCATCCTCGGGGATCAATTCCTTCGTATCCTCACTGCAGGCAAGTAAGAAAACGAGAACGATCATTGAAATATTCCACTTCATGTTTTGCAGGGTTGTTTCCATGAAATAAATTCGGTGAAGATTTAAATCAATGCGAATCAAATCCGATGTTAAAATTAACGTCTACCATACTATTTATTGGAATTTCTTTGAAGTTACTGTCTCAGGAAGTAACCTGGATGTATGGAAGTGGTGACTGGACCGATGATCGAGTCAATGATAATGTGATCGACCAGGATGGCAACGTTTATTTCACCGGGTATTTAAGTGGGGGAACCATGATTGGAGATACCACCTACCAAAGCTGGGGAGCGTACGTAGCCAAATTTGATGCAGACGGGAATTATAGGTGGTCCCACCGGTTTGGGGATTTCAGCACCTATGGCACTTCGCTGGCAGTAGATTCGCAAAACAACGTTTATGTCGTAGGGAGCTATGACCGACTCAACTATGAGGGAACTGACCTCAGCTATGCATGGAGTCAGACGTTCGTGATGAAGATTTCTTCGGATGGACAGTTCATGTGGCTAAAAGGCTTTGGACCGGCAGGAACCAATGGCAATTTCTTTCCTGGAACCGTACAGGTAGATCAGCACGATCACCTTTATGTTGCTGGTAGGTTTAACATTGACGTGACCATCGGAGAGGAAGTGTTCAATGTAACCGGGAGAGAACGATTTGATCAGGATGTCCTTGTCCTCAAGTTAGATGAGGATGGAGACCTTATTCATGGGATTCAACTGGCAAGCACCTCCGCCGAAAGTATTCAGGACATGAAGATAGTCGATGACCATGTATTGCTCGTTGGCTTTTCGACCGGGTCGGTAATTGATGTCAATGGGTACTCCTATGAGCGACCATTTGAGGTGTACAGTTTCATTGCAAAGTTTGACTTGCAAGGGGTGACCGAGTGGGTTCGGCCACTTGAAAATGGCAATAACTACCAATTCGGTGTCGACCGCCAACACAATTTTGTATTCGCCTTCCAACCGTGGAATACGACGATCAATGGATACGCCGGATTGAAGCTGCAAAAGACCGATGAGCATGGAAATGAGCTGTTTGCCAGAGCGTTTGATCAGCTAAATGTGGATGAGATTGGGATTGCTGTTGAAGACCTGGATATCTATCTAACCGCCGGATTCGAATCCGAGCAAATCGATCACTGGTCGTTGGCAGCCGAAGGGAGAGATGTTGCCATTCTTAAATTCAACGAGGTTGGTTATTTGCAATGGGGGACCTCCCTGGCTGGAAGTGCAACAGATGATGGAATGAGCATCTCCGTTCGTGATCAGTCAATTTTTGTGACAGGGGAATACAACAGTGCTCAACTCTCAGCTGATGATCAACTGATTTTCAATAACAGTGGGAATAATGACGATGACTTCTTTGTAGCTCGTTTGCTCGATACGGCAGAAGACCTCTGCCCACCGGATGATGCATTCACGGTCCAGTACCCTGAAATTGCCTGTCGACAAGACTCGATACCGATCACGCTTACCGATGACTATGCCATTTCGGTCGACTGGTATAAAGATGGACAGCTTTTTGAGGCAGGCAACGTTAACGAAATTAAGATCACGGAAGCAGGAACCTACACGATCCTGATTAATGCTGAATCCAGCTGTGCGGTTGCGGAGAAAAAGCTGGTGGTTAGTAACGAAGATCAAGTCTCCAATGAAACGGATCTCATCTTATATGATTTGCCGGAAGTATCCATCACGGCACCTGCACTGATTTTGAAGGATGAGGACATGGTGTTTAGCACGATCTACGACGAGTCGTACCATTACGAATGGTTTATACAACGCATTAAGGATCCTCAAAATCTCACGAATTCCAATGAGGTAACGGTCCGGTTTGAGCAAACTTTCGAAGATGTGGTGGCCTCGGTTTTGGTCACGCACAAGGTGACCGGCTGCAGCCAGTCGGACACGTTGGTCTTTGCCGTCGAGCAACTACTTTCAGCTCCAGAGAAGGCAGTCGTGTCATTGTTTCCGAATCCGTCCGGCGATCACTTTGAAATCAAATCCTCCCAACCGATCGTGCGATCGGTCGTCAAAGACCTATCCGGAAGGGTGATTAAATCTGTGCGTTCTTCGTCAGTCGCCGTGGGTGATTTGCCATCCGGCGTTTATCTTGTTGAAATCCAATTTAGGGATGCCATCGTCACCAGGAAATTGGTGAGGAGATAGGGGGTCAGAACGCCTGATTTATCGCGGGGTGCAAGGCAGCGAGTCAAAAGGAGATCCGGTATTGAAATAGGAGCAACATAGGCTCACTGGACTTTTTCTTCTAATTCAGTTCAGGACGTTTATCACGACGGCCTCACAGGAGCTGATTTAGAAAAATGGAAAATCGTCCCGGAACAATTCATCGTTTATTTGTAACACCATCTAATCTGCTGCATCCAATGAGCAAAAGATACGTGATATGCATAACCCCTTGACAGAAAGATATTCAGAAGAAGAAAACAGAGAGTTGGTGCGTCAGTCCCTGAGTGGAGATCGTAAGGCACTGGATCAGCTCGTCAGATTGCACCAACCGTTCATCTATAATGTCGCCTGGAAAATGTCCTGGGAACCGGATGATGCGCTGGACCTAACGCAGGAAGTGTTAATAAAGGTGATCACCAAACTTTCACAGTTCAACTTTGAGAGCCAATTTCGAACCTGGCTATATCGGATTGTGGTAAACGAGTTTTTGATGGCGAAAAGACGAAAAGGTGAGAATCAGTTTACCACTTTGGAAGATCATGGCAACAGGCTGGATGCAGTTCCGGGAGAGGATCTGACTGTTGAAGAAGAAATAGAACTTCGAGAGCTTACGGAAGAAGTCCAATTCAGGTGCCTATCGGGGATGCTCATGTGCTTGACCAGGGAGCAGAGGCTCCTGTTTATTATTGGCGATACGTTTGGCATTGATCATCACATTGGTGCGGAGATATTCAATATTTCCAAGGAAAACTTCAGAGTAAAGCTTCATCGTACCCGGAAAGAACTGTGCAATTTCATGGACAATAAATGCGGTTTGATTAACCCTGACAACCCGTGCCGATGTGCTAAGAAGAGCAAGTATTTCCATAAAAAAGGGCTTCTTACTGAAGATAAAAAGACCTTCAATGTGGGTTATAAGGCAAAAATGCTTGATTTTGCTTCTGAAAACTACAAAGCTTCGTCCGAAGCTGTTTACGAAAAGCACTCAAATTTTTTCCGTAATCATCCTGCAAGAGATCAATTTGATGCAGACACTGTCATTGAAGAGATTCTTAATGATGAAAACCTGATGCACTATTTTCAATAGACTGTAGAAGAAAACTACGTTGATTGAATAAGTAGTCAAAGCCGCACATTTCCTGATGTGCGGCTTTTTTATGCCGTAGCTGTAACACCGAAGTTTCCCATGCATCCAACCTGCACAACGAATCAAATTTTACATTCAAAATGAAAGAAACACTTAGAGGATTTAAAATGGATGAGGTGGGAAATGAACCAGCGGCAGTCCAGGAAGTATTTGATTGGTACAAGGAGAATTTTGGCTTTGTGCCCAATCTTTCGAAAGTACTGAGTGCATCTCCGGCAGCACTGAGGGCCTATTGGCTCACGCAGCAGGAGTTATCTACTCACGGGCTCTTGAGCCCTACGGAGCACAACATTATTCAGATGTCTATCGCAGTGGAAAACAGATGCCAATACTGCACCTCAGGACATCAAATGGCTGGGAAACAGTTTTTTGGGTCGGAAGAAGAGGATCTTATGGCGATTAGGAATGAAGGGACCATTCCGTCTTCAAAGTTTGATGTACTTCGATCTTTCACACTTGAAGTGTACAGGAACAAAGGCCGTATTTCCGATCAGGTCTTGGAACGCTTTTTAGCAGAAGGGTATACAAAAGCACAAGCGGTAGAAGTAGTCACCAATATCGGCGTCAAAGTCATGTCAAACCTGACCAATCAACTGGCCATGACAGAAGTGGATGCGCCATTCGCTCCACTTTCTGAAGGCCTTTTTGAGGATGTTTTAAACTAATAATTGAACAATAAATACTAAACAGAATGAAAATTAGAAATTTAATCTTACTGCTCGTTGCTGTCATGGTCACTGGAAGTGTCAGCACAACTTATGCACAGGATGCTGGCGCAAAGAAAACATATACCAAAGTAGTTGACGCATCAGCAGATAATGTATGGTCCGTACTGAGAAAAATGGATCAGATTGACAAATACACGCAGAATGTGGCACGCGTGGAATGGTCCGGAAATATGGGTGTCGGTGGTTCCAGGAAGTGTTTTGCCCCTGATGGAAAGGGCTATTTCAAAGAAAACATTGTGGCGTATGATGATACCAATAGAACCTTCAGCTACTCCGTCGTAGAAGGTGTTCCGGTAAAGGGAATGGTCAACTCCTGGAAAGTCGTGGACCTTGGGTATATGAAATCAATGGTGGTATGGACCACAAACTACGATGAGTTTATAGAAAACCCTCAAATGACGTTTGAGCAGTTCATGGGTTTCATCGACTCCTCGCTTAATGAGTTTGTTGGAAATGTGGTGGCTGAGGCCAAAATGTGAGGTAGCGTAGAAAAGTGTGGTGGTAGTTGCTGCCACACTTATTTTCTAATGCATTCAAAGATCATTTATGAAAAAAAGAATAGCACTTGGGTTGATTGCTACGCTTGCCTTGCTGGTTTTCATTGGGTTTATTGCTCAATACAGATCCAATCAATCATTAATTCATATCGAAGGTGAAATATTGATCCCAAGACCAGCAGCGGACGTTTGGACTTATATAGCGACGGATTTTGACAAGATTCAGGACTATTCGGCAGGCGTAAAAAGGTCCTACTATGCCAACGGTCATTTTCAGTCCGTAGTAGGGGCGGAGCGAAACTGTGAGCTCTATCCGGAAGGCTATGTCACTGAGCAAATAACCCAGTTCGATGTGGACAATCAAGTGCTGGCGTTCGAGGTGACAGCAGGTGATTTGCCCATTGATGCTGCGGTTGGAACCTGGGAGCTCTATGAAGTCGAGGGAGGAACCAGGGTTGTTGAAAAGGCTGATTTCCGAATGAAATACTTCTTTATGAATGGACCGGCTCAAAAGAACTTTCAGGAGGGGATTAATCAAAATCTTGCCGGATTAAAGAACCTCGTCCTAACTGGGACGTCCGCCACCCCTGATAACATATCTTCTATCATGTCCAGGTATTGGGGGCAAAAGGCTAAGCAGTGATCGTATGATAAAATCCTGTCTTGTTTCTCGGCTGCATCAGAGGCTTCAGGTTTTTGTGGAGCATGTAAAATTGGCTGATTCCGAGGACGTCTGGTGCCTCAACGAAAAGACAAACGCCACACTAAATCTTAGATATATGGTACCTAAGAGGAACGTAGTTCAGGATTTTATACGGCCTTCGGGAAATCCAAAGAATGAAAGCCGTGTCTCATCACTTCGCCTATCCGTAAAGTATCCATATCGAATTGAAATTGAAGAAGTTGGCTGGTTGTATAAGGGGCTGTTGCATGGAAGCGATGAACTTGACGACATGATTGCTTTCAATCCGGCTGAAGTGAGCTTTCGATTAGACCCAATTAAGAATGCATCTAAGGTCTAGAGAGGTGATGATGTTCTTACTCTGCTGTATGGTGGCAGTAAAGTCGAACGTCTATTCTCAGACCTATGGACTGAACAAGTACGGATTCATCATTGGCAATGATTGTGGTCAAATCATTGACGCGGAATTTTCGAATGGTCATCTTTCAATTCATATCGCATTTCCAGAAAGAAAGACCTTATGCGGCAAACTTGAGGGAAATGTACTGACCGGTGCATTTGAGGGTCAATCATTCATGATGACTTTCGAAGCAGGCGGAACAGGTCATGGAAAATTGCATGATGGGAGGGAGCTCTTAATGATCGAAGGAGAAAAAGCTACCAATGCCGGTTATCAGAAATTGCTTGAAAGAAAGGGGGTGAGTAATAGTTTCCATCGTTTTATTGCTGATCAACGAATACAGCTTAATGACGCAATAGCCGTTTATTGCCTGGTTAAGTCCGATCGAATTTTGATTACGTTGATCTATGACGGAATCGGCAAGGATGGATCTTCACAAGTAGAAGGGAAAAGAGTGGGAATCCTTCAGCACTCACAAGGAACGTGGGAGGTGGAGTTCATCGATCATGTGAAGTAGAATTTCGTCTATGTCCAGGTGGGAAGTTTGAAAAAATAGGGGGTTGGCGTTGCTGCGCCATCGCCGCAGTCATCGCTGCAGTGATTGCCTCGATGATGAAGCGTGTATTAATGAACTTTCTTTTCTTTTAGATCATGCTATGGCCCAAGCGATCGGCCAGCGCACGATCGGCAGGCGATGCTGTCCACCTCCCGGCCGTTCCCTGACCGATTCGCGCAGATCAAACGGCTATTAATAGAAATGCCACAAACATATTCGGATAAATCAAAAACTAGAGTAGTAAGAGTTTGGAGTACTTAGCTCTAAAAAACAACCGGATAATTAGATTTTGTCACGCTGTACGATTTCGCTAATTCCTGGAACTCTTCTGACTCTACGAACTCGGGAAAGTAACAACCTACATCCATCCTAATTCTATAGTATGTGTAACCAAGAGCTGCATGGTAGTCCTTCTGGGATTCTAGTGGATATAAGTTTTTAAATGCAAGAACACTCTTAATATTCCTTGACCTAAGTTCAAATGTTTCTTTGCAGACTAGCAATGCCTGGTCTTGGTCTTCACTTAATAAAAATCTATTAATATTTTCTCCTATTGAGGCAGTAGCCATTGCATTCATCCACTTTTCTCCATTCCAAGGAGCATTTTTTGCACCTCCTAGTATAAAATCGCAATACCTGGCTTCGGTACCATAGTTTCTCAATTCTAGTGACTTTCTAAAGAAGGAATTCGATTTACCTTTATTCATCTTCCTTAGAATAAAACCTTTATAGAAGTAGTATTGACTGGTTATTTGCGCCTCTAGAGAAATAGTGTTGTTCAACAATTTCTCAATTTCTGGGATTGATTCTACTATTGAAATGGCCTTATTTACAAAGAGAAGTGCCTCTTGGAAAGATTGTTTTGTGAACTTCTTCTTTGATAGCATGTAGTACTCCCACGATTCATCTAGGGGATATCCTTGATCATGATAAAAGGAGGCGTTTGAGAGGTGCTCACTGTCGGATATTTGATAATCAAATGGAGAAACTGAACCAAGGTAGACTTCATCTTTCTTCCATTCGTCACACAGCGAAGCTTGACGATTGTAGCAGAGTTCTTCCAGTCCGGAGAAATACCCAACCTCGAGCAATTCCGGGACCACGGCAATCTCATCAAATAGGTGCTTCATTACCTGATTCTCCAATCGAAACCTGTTGATGAGCAAACTATCAAGATGTCCCAATTGCCTAAACGTCGATTCTTTTAAGCGTAAATGGTCTTTGAGCCTTTCAATGTCAAGATTAAAGTAGAAATCATCTTCTTGCGAATAAAGACTGTGATTTACTAAGAGAGCCAGTAAAATGTAGGCGAATCTCATTCTTTTTGGCCTTCTTCTTTTGGTAGGTATTTTTCTTTTTCTTCTTCGGTAAAATCTTTAATGCTTTTACCATCCCAGCTTTTAATGACGTTCATGTAGCCTAATATGTCATTTCTATGGCTAAGACCATTTCGCATGCTGTAACTGTTACTATTAGCCGTGTTGAACAAGTAATCTACTATAGTGCCATATCTTGTTATGGTCGGATCTTGAGCATTAAGCAAACGAACAATATTGGGGTCCGCCGCTATGACCTGAGGGTTATAAAGACTCAGCACCCAACCATCGTTAGCCTCATAAAGACCAATGGCATCCAGTGGACCGATAACAGGTTTGTTTTGATTGCAGTATACTTGGCAGTATTTCTCTTCCCAAAGTTTTTTGAACATTACGTTTCGTTCAGTAGTAGACAGAGCTTTGTAGTCTTCTATTTCTATACTCTCAATTAGCAAAATAAGGTCCAGTATTGCTGGAAGTCCATCATAATAGGGCCCACCTTGATAGGCAAGACTGCAAAGTTCTCCCTTGTCGTCCTCTGTAATCGGTGTGCTTGCGAAATCCTCATCTAGTATACTTTCTACACTAACACTATCAGTGATGAATTGAGCATTGAGGGTAGTGCAGCTTATAAAGCAGAAACCAAATAAGAGTAATTCGAAATATCGATTTTTCATCGTTGTAAACCTATTAGTAGCGGATGCAGATTCGAAAATAAGCAGAAATAGAAAAGCTGAAGACTCCCTATTTACTGATCATCATTTTTTGGCCCATACTGCTTTTTTTCTTCTTCGGTAAAATCTTTAGTGCTTTTACCACCCCAACTTTATCATGATATTCATGGAGCCTATCAAATATTCTTTAAGACCCAGACCGCCGTTAACTGAATAGTCACCGCTATTCGCCTTTCGATATAGGTAATCTACACTAGTTGCATCGCTTCAAAATAGTTCTGACAAGCCAGGAATTGCGCATCCTGACTTGTCAGCATTAGCCTAGAATTTCCACCCGAAGTAGATGTTCGGCTCAAAAAGGAAGACGTTCCCATATTTGTCGTCAAACTCCTTAAATCCTTCTGGTGAATTATTATCAAAAAACCATTGGTTGACATGAACCTGTGGTTCGATGAAAAATCGCTTTTTCTTACCAAATGCAACATGGTAGCCTAAATGATACGAGTTATAAAGTTTAAAGCCATTCTTAATTTTATTGCCGTCCAGATCGGTATAGGTTTGAATTTGGGGTACAACTTCAATAGCTGCAAATAGCCCCTTCCAAAGCATTCGTTGGTACGTGATGCCAATTCCTGTTTCCC
>CAZQDI010000001.1:0-80718 GCA_964591785.1 uncultured Roseivirgaceae bacterium | reverse complement strand
AAAGGATTGCAAGAAACAGCAGGGTTAGTACTGGAACCGAAAGAAGAAGGTGCTTCATGAACTTTTTCTGCCAATATAAAGAATAAGGCACATTATATTCGTTAGTACATGTCTTCCGCAATAAAGAATAGTATCCTCATTATTGGTTTTGTCATTCTTCTACCAATTTCCATCGTTATCGCACTCGAGGCAGGTTCTTTGAGTGAAAATGAGAAAATGCTGGAAGAGGCCTACAAGGAACAACTGGACGCCATCATCTTTTCCATCAATCAGTACTCTGGCGACGTGTTCGAATTCTATCTAAAGCAAATTGATTTTACGTGGCGGCAATCCGACAACACGACCGCCATCGACTCGACGTTCATTCAACAAAACTTGGCCATCGGTGCCGTGATCATTAAGAAAGACGAGCAATTGGTCAATTACCAATTAGACGCTTCCATGGTGGTCACAGAGATGCGCGCCGACAGCATTTTCCGCAGCAACACTGCAGTAATCGAAAGACTAATGCGGTACAAAGAAACAGGATACATCAAGCCTGAAGTAGTTGGGCAATTGCTGCTAAACGAAAAACTAGCTAATGTAAACCTGATCATTTTGGGTCAGAATACGCCTTGCTTGGTCTTCATTGACCCCATCCTATTCATCGAGGACTTGCTCGCACCCAAGATTCAACAAATTTCGGGTCATGACCTACAAATCACAGTCGAATATGCTCCTTCCAACACAATCATCTACGGTTCTCCAATCGACAAGTCCCGTATTGCCCAAACTGGTGATTTGACCCTGATCGACAATTTCAACATATCAGTGACTCTCCTTGATCAGGATGTCCAGGATATTCTCAAAGGAAGAACACAAAAAAATGTACTCATGCTAATCGCTGTGGTTGTTCTTGTCTGCATTGGGGTATTCTTTTTGGTTAAAAACATGAGAAATGAATTATTACTTTCCAGGGCCAAGTCGGACTTTGTGGCCAATGTTTCTCACGAAATACGGACCCCTTTAGCTCTAATCTCCATGTTTATCGAAACCTTAGTCATGAAACGAGTGAGCACTGAGGAAAAGAAGGAGGAGTACTACCACATCATCTTCAAGGAGACCAACCGGTTGAACAACATCGTCAACAAAATTCTCACGTTTAGCCAAATTGATGCACAACAAAAGCAGTACCAATTCAAAAAAATCAACCTGAATGACATTATCCAGGAGACCATTGACTCGTATTCCTACCATTTGAAAGAGAAGGGATTTACTTACGAAGTACAACTCTCAGACCCGGCACAGATCAAAGGAGACCAGGAAGCCATTGTGGAAGTGCTGGTCAATCTTATTGACAATGCCATCAAGTATAGCCGGGACATCAAACAACTTTGCATTCGTACTCATGGTACTCAGGAAGGAGTTTCTGTGGAGATTGAGGACCAAGGACTGGGTATCAGCGCAAAGGATCAACAGCAAATATTTAAGAAGTTCTTTCGTGTCAGTACAGGTGATGTTCACACCACCAAAGGAACTGGGCTCGGTCTTTCGCTGGTTCATGAAATTATGAAAGCACACCGCGGGAGTGTGAAACTTAAGAGTGAGCTGGGCGTTGGAAGTACTTTTATTCTAATTTTTCCGATAGACCATGAATAGTCATATCTTGATCGTTGATGATGAGGCCAACATGAGGTTGGGTTTGAAAGATAATCTTGAGTTCGAAGGTTTTCGGGTTTCGGAGGCGATTGACGGGGTCGATGCTCTTGAGAAAGTTGGTAAGCTGAATCCGGACCTAATTGTCTTAGATGTGATGATGCCCAACCTGAGCGGATATGATGTTTGCAAAAGACTGCGAAAAGAAGGTCGGGAAACTCCAATCATTATGCTTACTGCGAAAGGAGAAGAAATAGATCGTGTGCTAGGCCTTGAAATTGGAGCCGACGACTATATTCAAAAACCGTTTTCTCTAAGAGAATTAATCGCTAGAATAAAGGCCATCCTGAGAAGGTCCACTGTCAACCAAAACAAACCTAGTGCATATCGTATCGGTCTCCTCGATGTCCATTTTGATAAGTATCAGGCATTTACCGATGGTGGCGAGGTTAAGCTCTCTCATAAAGAATTTGAAATCCTGCAATATCTGCTGGCTCACGTAAATGAAACCATTGATCGCCATGACCTACTCAAAAACGTTTGGGGTTATGATGAACAGCCTACCACCAGAACGGTCGACAATTTCATCGTGAAATTGAGGCAAAAAATTGAGGACAATCCTGCCTCCCCTAAACACATCATCACCGTTCATGGGGTCGGCTACAAGCTCGTTTACAACCCGTGACAATTTTTTACAAACCTTTACCAGACCGTGACATCTGGAAAGAGATAGGAGCGTTGATTTACACTAGAACTCAAGAAATCAAAACTCACTATGAAGGCTATCTCAATCATTCTCGTACTTTTTTTGTGTACTTGGGCCTATGGACAAAAGGTCAGTCATATTAAAATGCAAAGCACCACCAAACCCATTATAAAAACTGAAATCAATGGAAAGACCGCTTACTTCCTCATCGATACCGGTTCAAGTATGACGATCATCAATTCCTCAAAATTGGAAAAATATGATCTGGAAACATTGAAGTTTACCAGCAGAAGAAAAGCAGTCGGATTCAACGGCAATCGAGAATGGATGCTAAAAGTAACCAATGCGGAAATGCGGCTGGATGGGCAGTTTTCGTACGACGATTTTTACAGTATGAACCTTGACTTGATTGCCCAATCGATTCTTAAGGAGACCAATATTAAAATTACTGGTATCATTGGGACGGATCTGTTACGAAAACATCACTGTATCATCAATTACAACCAGCGTCGGCTAACTATTGCGGACAGGAAATCGTTCAAAAAATTTGTCACCTTATCGTATGAATAAAATGAGAGGATCGATCTTGCTAACACTATGGCTATCTGCAGGAATAGCTTTTTCCCAACAAGTCCAGGTACTTGATTTAAGAGACCGATGGAGGTTTACCATTGGTGATCGAGAAGAATATGCTTCCATCTCTTACGATGATAAAAACTGGGAGTACATCGAAGTACCTGCCGCGTGGGAGTCTCAGGGTTTTTCCAATTACAATGGGTTTGCCTGGTATCGATACTCGTTTGATGGGGATGAATTGACCTACACGGATAATTTAATTCTGAATCTTGGCTACATCGATGATGTACATGAAGTGTACCTGAATAATGAGCTGTTGGGTTTTAAGGGGTCGTTTCCACCGGATTATTATACTGCTTACAATGCATTTAACGAATACACCATTCCTCCCAAATTGATCAATCCTGAAGGTAAAAACGTAATTGCCGTAAAGGTATATGACTTGACCCAGGATGGGGGGATCGTCAAAGGCAGGGATATTGGCATCTGGTCCACTCCCCACCGGGAAGCGTTCCAAACTCTTGAAGGAATTTGGAAATTCACAACAGATTCCCCTTTTGACTGGCAGGACCCTGAACTAGACGATAGTGAGTGGGATCAAATCTTGGTTCCAAGTTTTTGGAGAAGCAAACACATCAAACGGAGGTCAAAAAGTTATGCCTACTATCGAAAAGACTTTTACCTGAATGAAGAGACAACTGATAGAGATCTTTACTTGGTCTTGGGTAAAATAGATGACTTTGACCGAACCTACGTGAATGGCAAGCTGGTTGGGGCCACAAAAGATGACCTTGACTTGGGTGATAGTAGATCCTATCGGGAGGAACGGGTCTATCGAATCCCAATGGAAATTCTCAATCAGAACGGCAGGAACGTGATCGCCGTAGAAGTCGAAGATATCGGAGGAGACGCGGGAATTTACGAAGGGCCTATTGGGATTATGATGGACAGAAGGTAAGTCTTAGGTGTTCATTACGTCAACCATCCGCATAAGTTCAGACCGAATCGGTTTCGTTTTACTAATGGCGAGCTTAAAACTTGTGTAGACAACTTCTCCATTGATCACACCAGCCATTACATTACTCTTTCCATCAATTAAACCCTCTACAGCTGCCATCCCTAGCCTGGAGGCGAGGATGCGATCAAAGGAAGTGGGAGCACCTCCACGCTGCATGTGACCTAATGTAGATACACGAATGTCGAGCTTAGGCAGTTTTTCCTTAACTCGATTGGCAATTTCATGCGCATTGCCTTGCTCGTCCCCTTCAGCCACTATGACGATGGCGGAAGTTTTTTCTTTATCCCGACCCTGGTTAAGGGTATCGATCACATCTTGAATGGTAGTGGAAGTTTCGGGAATCATCACTAATTCGGCACCTCCACCGATCCCGCAATTGACGGCGATATGTCCCGAGTGACGCCCCATCACCTCAATAAAGAACACGCGGTCATGAGAGTTTGCCGTATCTCGAATCTTATCAATGGCATCAAGCGCAGTGTTCACTGCCGTGTCGAAGCCGATGGTATAATCTGAACCATATAAATCATTATCGATAGTTCCCGGTGCACCTACCGTAGGGATTCCAAATTCTTCATAGAAAATATTAGCTCCTGTGAGAGTCCCGTCTCCGCCAATGGCAATCAATCCTTCGATTCCCTTGGCTTGCAGATTCTTAAAAGCCTTCTTTCTGCCTTCTTTCGTTCTAAACTCCTCACTTCGAGCCGACTTCAAGATGGTACCGCCACGTTGCAAGATATTGCTCACAGAGTAGGACTTCATTTGGTAGATATCATTTGTAATCAGGCCATTGTAGCCATACTTGATACCATACACATTTAATCCCAGGTTTAGCCCTGTACGCACTACCGATCTGACACAAGCGTTCATTCCAGGGGCATCGCCACCAGAGGTAAAAACACCAATATTCTTCATATTATTCTATTGTCTAAAGACTCTAACTCATCATTGAGTTCTCAAAATTGGGGTATTGTCATCTGTTTAACCAATAATACCAGGATCTTTTGTGGGGTGCTCTCCTATACATTAATACTACAATCAAACAACGTTGCATTTTAGAGTACTTGCGACCTCAAACCAACTTTTTCAATGCATTTAATATCTCTAAAATTCCAGGACCTTTGACTAATCCTCCTGATCCCATACTAAGGCTGCTGCACCTAATATCGCAGCATTCTTATCCAACATCCCACTTGGTTCTATCGAAACCTTGCCGCGATAGAATGGTAGCAAATGTTCACTAAAATACTTTTCGGTAGGCTCAAACAACCACTTTCCAGCCTTCGCCAGGCCGCCAAGTAAAAATATAGTCTGTGGGTGAGAGAATGCAACAAAGTCAGCCAGATGCTTCCCTAGCATTTCGCCAGTGAATCGATAGGCTTCCAGCGCAATCGGATCTCCGTTTTCGGCTGCTGCTGTGATCTCCTCTCCATGAATATCATTGAATGCAATGCTTCTAAACACACTGTCTTCCATCGAGTCCGCCAAAAGCGCATAAATGGTCCTTTTAATTCCAGTGGAGCTTACATATGCTTCAAGGCAGCCCCGCCGACCTGAACCACAGACTCTCCCACCTTCTACTGCCTTCACGTGCCCCAACTCACCAGCTTGCGCATCGTGACCATAGATCAGTTTACCATTGCTCACAATGCCACTTCCCAGTCCAGTCCCTAAAGTGATCACCATGAAATCCTTCATACCCACAGCATTGCCGTAGATCATCTCACCAATTGCCGCCGCATTTGCGTCATTGGTGAGATATACGGAAAGATTCACTTTTTCTTTGAGGTGTTCTACAATCGGCACAATCCCTTTCCAAGCAAGGTTAGGTGCATACTCGATGGTACCTCTATAGAAGTTTGCATTAGGTGCGCCAATTCCCATACCAACCAACTCAATGGGCTCACCTGCGCTTTCAGACAATTGACCAACATGCTTGACCAATTCATCTAAGTACTGATTGAGTTCGGGAAAATTCTTTGTTCGGTAATCACTATGGCAGAGGAGGTGTCCTTCCCTGTCAACCAGGCCTACTTTTGTCAGGGTCCCTCCTATATCTACTCCAATTGCTAATTTTCTCATCTTAGGTTAGGTTTTATTAGGCTTCGTTTTGCTTCATATTCACTTCTTCTTTATCATCGACTCTCAGACACAAAAGTCCGGCAATGATCATCGAAATCCCTCCCATCACAAGCGCAAAAATAAATTCACTATTGAAAAAGGTAGTTACTAAAAATCCCAAAATGCTGGCTGCAACGATTTGAGGAATCACAATAAAGAAATTAAAGATTCCCATGTAGTACCCCATTTTGTTGGCCGGTAGAGAACCCGACAGCATCGCGTAGGGTACTGACAAAATACTTGCCCAAGCAATACCCACGCCAATCATCGAAACAATTAACCAACTGGGATCTCCAACGAAATAGAATGAGACCAACCCAAGTCCCCCACAAGTAAGGGAAATCAGGTGCGTAATCTTTCTACTCGTGATTCTGGCCAGGAATGGAAGACCCAATGCTGCCAGAGCCGCTACTCCATTATATCCGGCAAACAGTAAGGACACCCAATCTGCACCATCGTTGTAAGCGGCGCTTGTGGTGTCGGTAGTCCCATAGATGTGTGAAGTGACCGCTGAAGTGCAATAGATCCACATTGAAAATAAAGCAAACCAGGAGAAGAATTGTACAAACGCCAATTGAATCATCGTCTTGGGCATGTTCTGAAAATCTCTCACGATCTGCACGAAGCCATTATGATATCGATCCTTCTTCATCAGCATGGAGCTGAAAGCATAAGAAAAACCAAACAACCCAAATATCCCACACAAAACATAGAGTTGCGCATCGAGCTTTTGCACATAAAACCATACGCCCAAAATCGTTCCGATGCCAAGAAGAATAAGGCCCCGAATAAGGTATTGATTGGGTGTATAATTGATGACCAGGGGTTCTCGTCCCTCTTCATCGGTATCTTCTTCTGATGGAGGATATTCCTTGGTGGTAAAAACCGTCCACATTACTGCTCCTAGGAAGGCGATGGCCCCAACATAGAATGACCATTTAACGGAGGCTGGGATCTCTCCGGCACCTGCAGTATTACTTACACCAATGAGGTTAGTGAAAATCCAGGGCAGTGCGGAAGCCACTACTGCACCCACTCCAATAAAGAAACTCTGCATCGCAAATCCCTTGGTACGCTGCTCCGGCGGAAGCATATCTCCTACGAACGCCCTAAAGGGCTCCATACTAATATTGATGGATCCGTCCATAATCCATAACATGCCAATGGCGACCCATAAGGCCGGGGAATTGGGCATAATGATCAATGCGAACGTGGCCAGGATAGCACCAATAGCAAAAAATGGTCTTCTCCTTCCCCATCGCGGGTGCCAGGTTCGATCACTTAAGTAGCCAATAATCGGTTGCATCACCAATCCGGTCACAGGTGCAGCTAACCAATAGAATGCCAGGTTTTTCGTATCTGCACCCAACGTCTCAAATATTCGGCTGGTATTCGCATTTTGCAATGCAAAGCCAAACTGGATTCCCAGAAACCCGAAACTCATGTTCCAGATTTGCCAAAAACTCAGTCTTGGTTTCTCAGAGGATATGGATATCTCGCTCATAGGCTATTTTTTAGGTCAATTAAATACTCAAAAGGAGCTAAGGACAGCGATTCGCCGGACTTGATTTCGATTTTTCTATTGGTAAACTCATCTACGAAGTCGGCTAGATCCTCCTTCAACTTTATTTCCTGAGGCTCAGAAGAGAAGTTGATAATGACTGTTACTACATTCTCGTTTTTGCTTCGTTGGAAGGAAGAAACGTTGCTATTCTCATCATCTAAAAACGTGACTCCTCCACCATATTCTCCATTGTATAATGCCTCGTTCTCATGCTTAATGGCCAGCAACGTGGCATAGTAACTCTGAAGTTCTGGATTGCCAAAATCAATCGTATCCTTTTCAAAAAATCGTAGACGTTTCTTTAACCCTGCTTCCTGACCACTATAGATTAATGGCATCCCACGAACGGTAAAGGCCCAAAGCGCAAATGCCTTATGAGCATCTCCAAATCTTTCATAAACTGTACCGTTCCAAGAATTCTCATCATGATTGGTAGTAAACATCATCCTGAAAGGCCTTTCTCCGTACCGATCTAGATCTCCCAACATCAAAGATTCGAGAGAGTCAGCGCTTAGATGTCCTTTCGCGACGTCGTTCATCCAGTGATGTGGCCCCCAGGCGTAGCTCATATGAAATGCATCGTCATGCATTTTGGGCTCATCCCACTCAGCCAACATAAAGAGATCTTTAACCCGATCCAAGGAGTCTTTTGCAGCGTTCCAAAAGTCAATCGGTACCATCCCGGCAACATCGCACCGGAAACCATCAATATCAGTTTCGACCACCCACCATTTCAATTCTTCAATCATGTCCACCCTCATTCGCTCGTTCTCATAGTTCAAGTCTGCCACATCTGACCAATCAGTCCCTACAGGCATTGTGATATTCCCCGCAGAATCGAGGGTGTGATATCCTTTGATCTCTGTCCAGGGGTGATCAAATGAGGTATGGTTGGCAACCCAGTCCAGTATGACAAGCATTCCAAGATCATGGGCAGACTGTACTAGATTCTTAAAGTCCTCAAGTGTGCCGAAATCCGGATTCACTTGTGTATAGTCTCTTATGGAATAGTAGCTACCCAGGGATCCCTTTCTGTTTTTTATCCCCACGGGCTGAACCGGCATCAGCCACAAGATATCGACTCCCAGTTCATTCAACCGAGGTAGGTGGGATGAAAAAGCGTTGATGGTCCCTTCGGGAGTATATTGACGGATATTTACTTCATAAATTGCCATCGACTTCGCTCGCTCAGGAAACAGTACCTCAGAAGCTGTGCCCATCGAATCAGCGCGATCCTGCGTCGTTTTTGGGTTGCATGAAAAAGCTAAAACAAATAAAAGTAGTATGGTATTTTTTGCGCTAATCATGAACTCATTGGGGTAATTTCACCACTGGAAGACCATCTCCCCGGCTTTATATTCCGTCTTTAGTACATGCACTTTGTCTATTTTGAGACGGCCACTGTTGTGATCTTCGAAAGGGTCAAAATCAGATATTGGCTGGACAAAAGCATAGCTATCTGTGTTCAAATTGGATATCCGATTCAACTCACCATCCTCAAATCCGTGAAAGACTAGGTTAAGTTCCTTAATGCCGCTTGCATATTCCCCGGTAGCTTCCGTTAACCTGATTTCCTTGTTGGTCGGATCAAATAGAACATTTCTACGATGGAAATGTCCATTTTCAAAATCATAGGTAGAACCATCATCTTCATAGTAATTGAAGGTATTTGATGCCATCCCGTTGTAAATATGGAGTTCCAGCACCTCACCTTTGCCGTACACATTCTGTTTCGCCTTTGGATAAACAGGTACAATAGAAGATGCTTTCACAAAGAGCGGAAGTTCATCTAACGAGTATTCCTTGATTACTTCCTGGCCACCTTCAAATTTTTCATCTGTGAAGAACGAGTACCACGCATCCTCCTCAGGAAGATAGATCTTTAAAAACTGATCGTGACTCCCGATGGGTGCGACCAATATTGACTTTCCAAATAAGTATTGGTTATCAAATTCACCCTCATAAATCTTATCATCAGTCGTATAATCAATGACCAAACTTCGTGCAATTGGAGTTCCTGTTTCCGAAGCCTCAACAAATGCGCTGTAGATGTACGGCATTAATTTATATCTAAGCCTAATGTAGTTGGCAGAAATTTCTTCCACCTCTTCACCAAAGGACCATGGTTCTGAGGCTTTCGAGTTGATCATACTGTGACCCCTGTAAAATGGAGCGAATGTTCCTACCTGCTGCCATCTCGCAAAAAGCCTGGAGTCACTGTCTCCGCAAAACCCGCCAATATCATATCCTGAGTAGGCAACTCCGCACAACCCTAAGTTACTTACAAGTCGACTACCTAGCAGCATGTGGCCACTGGTTGCTACATTGTCTCCGGTCCAGAGTGCAGTATATCGTTGAAGGCCGGAATAACCGGCTCTTGTTAGAATAAATGGTCGCTTACCCTTCAGGTTGGTTTTGGCGGACTCAAAAGCACTCCGTGCCATTTGCATCCCATAAATGTTTCTTCCCTTCCGGGTAGTGCCTTCGTTGCCTTCAAACGAAAACATGATATTCTCAGGAAGTGTTTGTCCCCAGGTAGCAATTTCATTCATATCGTTCCAGAAGCCTTTGAGACCTATATCTGTATAGGTTTTCATCATCTCAGTCCACCAGATTCTTGCCTTTTCGGTAGTAAAATCAGGAAAATGACACCATCCTGGCCAGACTTCGCCTTCATAGTAACTACCATCTGAATAACGTAGAAAGACATCTTCTTGTACGCCCGAATCATAGGAGTCATACCCTTTTTCTACCTTGATCCCCGGATCGCAGATCACTACCACCTCAAAGCCCATTTCTTCAAGATCTTTGATCATTTTTTCGGGATTGGGAAATCGTTCTTTATCCCACGAAAAGATCTTGTATTTATCCATGTAATGAATATCCAATACCATTACATCTGCAGGAATGTCCTTTTGTCTGAACTGCTGAGCCACATTCATAACTTCCTGATCCGGGTAGTAGCTGTATCGACATTGTTGATATCCCAAGCTCCACAAGGGAGGCAAAGGCATCGTGCCCGTCAGCCAGGTATACGACTGGATGATTTGCTCCACTGATCCGGAAAATACGTAGTAATCAACATCTCCCGCATCCATTGAGAAGCTTGAAAATCGATTATTTGATGCACCGAAATTGAAATGTGTCTTATAGGAGTTGTCCAGGAAGATTCCGTAGTTACCCTGGTCATGGATACCAATGTAAAATGGGATGGTCGCATACAGAGGATCTTGCTCTTCATGATAAGCAAAACTGTCCGTATTCCAATTTTGATAGCCTCTGCCTCGCTTGTTTAACGGTCCTGTCTTTTCACCAAGGCCAACAAATTTCTCACCTGATTGAAGACGGTTATAGACCGTCTTTTGGGTACCCTGAACTTCGAATGACATGCCTGACTCATGAGAGTTAATGAGTTTCCCGTCAGCATCGAAAAAGGAAAATGCTATCTGCTTTTTCGTAATTTCAACTCTGAGATCCTTCGTCTGAAGGATTACGAGCTCTTCATTCTCTTCAAAATCAAATTCCGAAATGATAGGTTGTTGAATCACTGCATAGGGGCAAGTATCTTCTTCTCCTTTTACATATTGATGGATTCTTACGACATCAGACTTATAAAATATGACATCATAGGTGAACGGATCACTTGATAATGAAATACCAGAAGTTAGTCTATTAATTGAGATGAGGTCTCCGCTTTTTATGAGGCTCGAGTTCATTTAGAATATTCTTAATTCGATTTTCCTGATCACTAGAGAAAAATCAAAATAATCAATAATAAGCTGTGAAATAATGAAAATTTTCAAAAAAAATAACGCAAACGGTTGCGAAAAAACCAATGGACAACCACCTAATTAATTAGCTTGGTAGACTCTCTGAAAATGAAGGATGTGGGCAAAACAATTGATTCGGGCTTCACTTCCTCGTCTTCACTTTCTATTTGTTTGATTAGGAGTTCTGCTGCATGTTGGCCCATCTCAAAACCAGGCTGCTCGACCGTGGAAATTGACGGGCTGGTAAATGCAGTAAATTGCCAATTGCTGAAACCTACTACCCCGAAGTCGACCGGTACATTTTTTCCGTATTTATGAGCCGCCTTAATTGCAGCAAGTGCGGCCATATCCGTAAATGCAAAAAGCCCGTCTGGGTTATGATCCTTTAGCATTTTGAATACCACCTCTTGTGTTTCTTTATCATTGGAAATCATATCAAAGACAATCAGCTCTTCGTTGATTTCAATTCCAGCATCTTCGTGGGCTTTCTTATATCCATCTAACCTTTTGTAACTGATCTCCAAATTCGTGGGCCCAGCCAGGTGGACAATTTTCTTAAACCCTTGCTTGATCAGGTGTTCTGTCGCTTGGTATCCACCCATAAAGTCATCAACCGTCACTTTACTGCAGGGCAAATCGTTAACAATTCGATCAAAAAAAACGATGGGAAGACCCTTATTAATCATGGATTCTATGTGCGCATAATCATGTGTTTCCTTAGACAAGGAGAGTAGTACGCCATCCACCCGATTGTTGAATAAGGTCTGAAGGTTGGCAGCTTCCCGCTCCACAGATTCGTTTGATTGGGTAATGATTACATTATATCCCATGCTGTGAGCAATATCTTCGATCCCACTGATTACGGTTGAAAAGAAAAAATGGACAATCTCAGGTACAATGATGCCAATGGTATTGGACTTGCTATATCGCAGACTTAATGCAAGTGAATTCGGCTGATAGTTCAACTCTTCCGCCACCCTTTTCACCGCGTCTTTTGTTTCCTGGCTTATTTCAAAGTGATCCTTAAGTGCTCTTGAAACAGTGGATGGCGAGATCCCAAGTTCTTTTGCAATGTCCTTTATAGTGACGGTCTGCCTTTTCATTAAGGCAAGTTAACGGAAACCGAATTATGATTTCATTTTTTGCCAGGTTTACCCTCAAACATTTTTGATGTGTGGTACATATTGGTTTTTTCTACTGCTTTAACCCACTACAGTGTCTCTTTGCTGACTCATCGGATCAAGACAGCACTATTGCTTGAAGTCCAGGCTTCGAAGTCCTGCCAGGCACAGACAAATAACCTAGAATGATGAAATGAGGCCTTTGGATTTGTGATCGAAAATTAATCATCATAAATTCAGAGCTTTAAAATCAACATGGATGGCAACACAGAAGAGAATTAGACTTTACGATAGTTTGTTGGTGGAATGCGCCTGGGAGGTATGCAATCAGGTTGGCGGTATTTACACTGTAATTCGCTCTAAAATCCCCGCGATGATCGAAAAGTGGGGAGATAATTATTGCTTGCTGGGGCCAGATGTGAACCCAAGCGTGGAAGCAGAGTTTGACCCAATTTCGGAAGGTGACGACCCTTATTTCAGAGCAACGGAAAGAATGAGAGCTATGGGCTACAGCGTCAGGTATGGGCGGTGGTTGGTAACTGGTCGGCCGAAGGTGGTTCTTTTGGATCCAGAAAATGTTGCGGATAAACTGAAGAGTCTTCAAAATCATTACCTTCAAGAACACAATATCGCCATTCAAGCAGATCACGATTTACTCAATCAGATGCTAAGATGGGCTGATATCAATACCACCTTCATAAGAATTCTTTCTGAAGAAAGTGGAAATGATCAAAAAAGTCTTGTTTCCCACTTCCACGAATGGATGTCGGGTCTGCCAGTTCTCGATATCAGAAAAGAAAAGATTCCCTGTAAAACGGTTTTTACCACCCACGCAACGATGCTTGGACGGTACCTGGCGATGAATGAATCTTCATTCTACGAAGACATCAAAACTTATGATTGGGAAAAAGAAGCCAAAAGATTTCACATTCTCCCATTGGTTCAGATAGAACGTGAGGTCGCCAAGGCTTCAGATGTATTTACGACAGTTAGCTCAGTGACCGGACAGGAGTGCATCAATCTACTAGGGAGAAAACCAGATACCATCACTCCAAATGGATTGAATATTCAACGGTTCGTCGCCTATCACGAAGTACAAAACCTTCATCAGGAATATAAGGAAGAAATACACGATTTTACGGTAGGTCACTTTTTCCACAACAGCCATTTTGAGCTTGATAAGACCCTTTATTTCTTTACCTCAGGTCGATTTGAGTACAAAAACAAAGGGTTTGATATCACCTTAGATGCACTAAAGAAGCTGAATGAGTTGATGAAAAAAGACAACTCTGATGTTACGGTGGTCATGTTTTTCATCACGAAGATGCAAACCTGGAGTATCAATCCTGATGTTTTGGAAAGTAGAGGCGTGCTGGAGGAGATTCGGCAAAACTGTGAGCAAATCCAGAAACAAGTTGGGGAGCGACTATTTATGAAGGCTGCAGAAGCCGCCTCCAGTGACAATCATCGACTTCCGGACTTAAATGACCTGGTGGATGACTACTGGCGGTTGAGATTCAGGAGAACCCTTCAATCATGGAAATCAAATAAATGGCCGATTGTGGTAACCCACAACCTCACCAACGACATGGATGATCAAATCCTGAAGTACCTGCGCGAAAACAAGTTGGTAAATGATCCGAAAGACCGTGTGAAGATGGTCTATCACCCCGACTTTATCAATTCAACCAACCCTCTCTTTGGCATCGACTACACAGAATTTGTACGGGGCTGTCATCTTGGAATTTTCCCAAGTTACTACGAACCATGGGGATACACACCTTTGGAAAGTATTGCGAGTGGCGTCCCAACGGTCACATCTGACCTTTCAGGTTTTGGAAAATATGCAGATAGCATCGAAAAAGAGCTTCCGGAGAAGGGTGTTTATTTGCTGAAACGAGACGGCAAAAAATACGACAAACAGGTGAATGATCTCACCAAATTCTTGTACGATTTCGTCAACACCGATCGTCGTGAACGTATCATCATTAGAAACCGTGCGGAGGACTTCGCAGAAAAATTTGACTGGCGAGTGCTAAGGTCCGAATATGAAAAGGCTTACAGGAAGGCACTAAAGTCGTAAGCCATTCCTACGAGCTATGGCCCCTGTTTGTCAATAGAGAGGTCTTTTCTTTATTTATGATGCGCATGAAGGGCAACGTTCATGCGCATGTTCAGTCTTCCTCATGCGCATGTTGCGTCGTCAGGATGCGCATGAATGTGGTTCGACATGCCCTTCGCATCCATCCAAGAGTATATAATCACCTATTTCAACAGAATTGATATGAGAAATCTAACCTTGAGTCTTACCAAACTAGCATAATTGTAAAAAAAAGGAGACGATTGTAGGAGTGAGATCGTCCAACTATCCACCTAAATCCACCGCCTGACGCTCCTCTTATAGTCCACAAACACCTCTCCGAAAATCTCTTCCAGGGCCTTTTCTTCTGGTCTAATTTGAAACCGAGTCATGTAGGATACGAAAAGCACAAGAAACACAAAACCGATTGGATTTCCAATTCGAACAATTCCTCCAAGCAGTACAAGCGCCAATCCCAAATACATTGGATTTCGCGTATACTGATAAATACCGGTTGTAACCAGCCGGCTGGCTTTATCCGGCTTGGTCGGATCGACTGTTGTACTATTTAGTCGAAAAACAAGAACACCAAGTACACCGCTGAGAGCTCCAGCAATCAAAAAGATTCTGGAAATCGTCTTCCTGTAAAGGAAATCGTACGAGAAGTCTGATAATAGGTAGTGCACTCCAAAAACACACACTAAGCAAATGAGGAAGACGACCACCGGCGGTATTTTCAACTCCATACTTTAAAGGTAACCAGGACTATTGGTTATCCTTTCTTTCCACCAACAGAATAAAACCATCCTCTAAAAGGAGGTAGCCCTGTTCATAGCAAAAACGATAGGTATCTCCGGATTTAGTGGTGTGACTGCTCGTATGAAAGTCGAAATCAAAGCCTCGCTTCAATAGTTGATCTTTGTGCATCTTACGTTTTCCTTCCGGGTTCAGTTCAACAAGTATCCGACGGTTTTTAGAGAGGATACTGTTTACATTCCTCATGTAGTTGGTTGATGCAGCGTTAATTCTATTGTTGTATGCATTTCGACATGCATCAGAACAGAATTTTTTATCAATCCTTCCAATTACGGTCGTACCGCATTCCAGGCATTTTCTTTCCATGGATCTATTATAACGGCATTGAGTCTCAAAATCAATTCTATCCGTTTGTAAACGACTACAAACGAGTAGTAAGCAACTACAAACGCTTACTGACCGATTTTTACCTAGAGCACCTTACACATTTGCACCTTTCAATCTACTCATTCGCTATTCGGATGGGATTAACTAAAATTTATCTATATGAAAAGTCTAAAAAACAGTGTACAATTAATTGGAAGGCTAGGTAACGACCCGGAAGTCAGGACATTTGAAAATGAAAAAAAAATGGCTTCCTTTTCCTTAGCAACAAACGAATCTTACTACAACGGTAAGGGAGAAAAAGTAGAAGATACCCAATGGCACAACATTGTTGTTTGGGGCAAAAAAGCACAAGTGGTTGAAAGCTATTTGAAGAAGGGAAGCGAAATTGCGCTGGAAGGAAAACTGATCAACCGATCCTATGAAAAGGATGGTGTCAGAAAGTACATCACTGAAATCAGCATGAACGAACTATTAATGATGGGGAAAAAAGAGTAGTGTTTCCACAAAAAAAGGCTGCAGAATAAGGCAGCCTTTTTATTTTGAATAATTAACTAGTTAGTTTTCTATCCGCTTCACCTCCACAGCGCCCATTGCCTTATCTCTTGAGAGGGAACCTTTATCATAATCATATAATGTTTTCGCGCTTACCATCACCTCAATCTCTTTTGGCATTTCGCAACCAATGCACTCAGTCAATCTGACTTTGAATATCAATTTTTCATCTGGTTTCAGGCTTTTTACCGTTCTTCCATAATCGATCAGATTACTTTTGAATGACTCCTCAAACTCCGGATACATGGCATTGACTTTATCATCTCGCTCCTCTTTGGTCAGTCCACTTTCGCCGGTCGTCCGAATGGAATGCAATCCATCATTGCTGGAGGAAGAATAGAACTTCATGCTGAATGTTACACCCAGATCTTCGAGGCGGTTGTAGCCAATGTTTCTAGATGATAGGTAGTAAGTGGAAGAAAGGTCTGGTTCGTACAGTCTGGCAAATATGGTGGCAAAAAGTTCAACATCCTTTGCCACCTCTTTTTCCTCGTTCCCTTTGAAGATGATTTTCTTAATCAGATCTTCGCGGGACATTTTTCCTTGCTTATAAGATATCAACTGACTTTTCGTGATTTCGGCAGTCAGTCCCGTTGGGGTGTTCTTCTTTGAACGACCCACGTAAAACTCAAACTCATTTCGATTCTTCATTTGCACTACAATCTTATCTGATGGTTTGAGCTGTCCAATCAAATCTGCATAATCAGCCAGAAAAGTGGTAATCTGGGCCCGTTGATCGTAGTCAATTTTTTCCCTGATTTTCTTACCCTGATCACTGTCTGCATCTACAATTTTGGTCTTTCCTTCCACCTTGATCTTGAAATCAGAGTTATCACTGTCTTCTACAACAACCACAGAATTACCACTGGATGAAAAAACCTGGGCACTTCCGTCATAAAGAATGATTGCCCTCATCGGCATGGTAAAGATCACACCATAATCCGGGATGTAACTACCCTCCACATCATCATCACGCCACAGCCTCCGATTGCTTTCATTTGATAGGGTTGAGAGAATGTTCTCTGCCACTTTCAGATCACGATCCATTCGCTCCTGATCGATGGATTGGGCAACTAAACGGGTGTTGCCAACCATAGTTAAGGCGATAACTAGGGTTATTTTAATTGCTTTGTTCATGGTACTATTCATCATTAGTCTTTTTTAATACTGATTCGACGGTTGTTGCTCTTCTACTGAGCTCATTAGGTTGGTCAGAATCTGGTTTGTTTGAAGGTGGTTGTATTCTGCATCCACCTCGAAGTTTTCAAATCTGGTTTGGATCAAGTTCAGGTCATTTTCTCTTTGAATATCCAGAAAGACAGCCAGGTCACGAAGCGACTGATCTGTATAGGATTTCTGATTTTGCTCTGAGTTTTCAAGCATGGAACGCAAGGCCTCCCGATTGAAGTCTCTTAGCTTGGCCATGTACGTATTTAGCAATGCCTCATCCACCTTCGCAGGGTCAGAATGGGTTACCTGCTTTAAGGTTTGGCTCTGAGCAGTCTTAATCTGCTGACTGACAAGTTCATTGTTCACCTTTAAGGCTTCCGCAATCAAATCCTTTACCTCTGCTTTAGTGAACAACTCCTCGGACTCTGTCACCTCCCCAAAAGAAAGACTCAAACCATCGGCTCCGTTGGATACGCGCATTGACGTCAGGTATCCAATAAAAAGCACCAAAGCGATGCTTGCAGCAATACCCATGGGATACTTCCACCAACCATGATGTGTATGATCAGAAGTCACGACTACCTCTGATTGATCAAAAGTGAACTTAGGTACCTCCACTTCATGGTCATTGATCTTGTGCATCAAAAATTGAGTCTCTTTCAAGGCTTCCAACTCGTTGCGAGCTGCCTCATTCTGCTCCAAATACTCCTCCACCAGATGCTTTTCCTCTGCAGAAAGCTCATCATAGAGGTAGGCTATCAATTTCGTCTCATCTACTTTATAGCTCATAATGAATCGTTTCTTTTGTAATGTTTTGTTCTGCTAACCTCTTCTTCAATGTCTTCAACCCGCGGTATAACCTGGTCTTTATAGTATTTTCCGAGGCATCCAATGTTTCGGCGATTTCGTGAAACTTGAATCCTTCATATTCCTTCATCAGGATTACGCTACGTTGATCTTCCGGCAGCTCCTGCAGCGTGCTGAATAGAATCCTTTCAAGCTCAGACTGCTGAAATGACTGCTCGGGATTGAACATCCGTTCCCGGGCTTCACTTTCAGGCTGTTGGCTTTCTTCGTCGCCGGAGGAGGCAGGAGTCATGATAACTGTTTTCTTCCGCGACAGTTTTCTGGCCTCTTCGTGACAGTAATTCGTGGCAATGCGATACACCCAGGGTTTAAAGCTCCCAACATCTTTCAGCTTTCTTAAATTTTTAAAAACAGCAATGAAAGTTCTCTGTGTAATATCCCCAGCCAGGTCTTCTTCAGAAGAATACTTCAGTACATAATTGTAAATCCGCTTATACCAAAGATTCACCAGCTGATTGAATGCAATATCATCTCCCTTCTTTGCACGCTCAATCAGATGATCTACCGAAACCATATTCATGGCTATAGATTCAGCTTGCATGCATCGATTTGTTTTAGTCCTTTTTGCTTCATACCTATTTTTCCTTCAGGTTCTCCTCAAGGATGAATGTACTGATAAAAAAGTTTTAGCATTTCAAAAATAATTGGCGAAATCAACCCAGAAGCTCACGGAAAAATGAATAATCACCTTAAAATAACCAACATGGCGGTACTAGTTCCTACACTAGTCGACTTCCTCACGAGCCGAGTTCAACAGCAAACACGACATCATTGTGCGCTTCTCGTTTCTATTAAGCATTTTCCTTTTACCTTTAATAATATGGGTTTAAACGATCCTTCATCTTCATCTCCCTTAATGAACGGTAGCTCATGATATTCAAACATCGATTTTTAATTACTACGGCCCTACTACTCATCATGCTATCCTGTGGACCTGACAATCAGCCCAGGCAAGCCAGTGCCAACCTTGAGAATGCTTTGATTGAAAAAACGAATGAGGAAGTGGTCAACCTGATCGTGGAAAATTCTGTAGATCGTGACCTGGACGAAATCCGCGAGGACGGAGTACTTAGAGCGCTGATCATCTATAGCAGCACCAGCTACTTTCTCTATCGTGGGCAACCCATGGGATTTGAGTACGAACTTCTGGAGCAACTTTCAACTCATTTAGGCCTCGAGCTAGAGCTCATAATTTCTACCAATCTTGACAATGAATTTGAAGTTCTCAACCGGGGAGATGTTGACTTAATTGCGCACGGTATGACCATCACCAATCAACGAAAATGGGAAGTAGATTTTACGGAGTACCTATACTTAACCAAACAAGTGCTGGTCCAGAAACAACCCGACAATTTCCGTACTATGAAATGGAGTGCACTTCAAAGGCAGCTGATCCATGACCCCATTGAGCTCATTGATGATACCGTCTCCATACGAAGGAACTCCGCCTACTTCGAACGAATGATGAGCCTTTCCAATGAGATTGGTGGTACCATTCACATTGATACGCTAAATAGCAGCTTATCAACAGATGAGATCATTAACATGGTAGTAGATGGGACGATCAAATACACCATCGCTGACGAAAACCTGGCAAAGATCAATGCATCGTATCATCCGATCTTAAAAATTGATGTGCCGGTTTCATTTTCCCAACGAATCGCATGGGTGACCCGAAAAAAGTCACCAGAATTGAAGGCTGCGATTAACGATTGGATTTTATCTGTTCGGAAAAAGACGGAGTACAATGTGGTCTATAATAAGTACTTCAAAAACACCCGAACATTTAAAGATCGGACCCGAAGTGATCTGTACAGCATCAATAACAACCAAATTAGTCAGTACGACGCCCTGATCAAAAAATATGCAAAAACAATCGATTGGGACTGGCGTTTATTGGCCTCGCAAGTATATCAAGAGTCCCGTTTTGACCCAGGTGCCAATTCATGGGCAGGTGCTCGAGGGCTCATGCAAGTAATGCCAGCAACCGCGAAATCCCTGGGTATTAAGAACTTAGGTGATCCAGAGGAAAGTCTCCGTGGCGGGACAGACTATTTGAAATGGCTGTACGAAAACTTTCAGGAAGCCTCAGATTCAGTCACACGCATCAAATTTGTCTTGGCTGGGTACAACTGTGGATATGGACACATGAAGGATGCTCAACGACTTGCCGAATACCAAGGCTTGGATCCTACCCTTTGGAATGGTAATGTAGAAAAGATGATTCTTGCGCTGAGCTCTCCAGAAAATTTCAATAAGCCAATGATTGAATACGGATATGTGAGAGGCTCCGAACCAGTCAACTACGTAAAGGAAATATTTGAACGCTATGAACGGTACAAACAACTGATTCCACTCGAAAATTAGCTCCTCAAGACAAACTCAAAATATGCTGTTGCCGACCATTGAAGTGGAATTCATCTCCTTCCCTTTTTCCAATTAGTTCTTTTGCAAAGGGGGCAACCTGGGAGATCACATATACCTGCTCTCTCTCAATTTCAAGAGCACCTATGGCGGCAATAATGAAGAAGTTCGCATGAGTCGTCTCTACCAGGCTTCCATTCTTGACAACCTGATGCTGCGTTTCATCGATGGTACCTAGGGCGGTCATCTGTTTAACCAGCGTCTCAAGTCGGCCATTCAGTTTCACCTTCTCCTGCATCATCATTTCCCTCCCGGTCTCATACTTATCTCCCATACTACTCTTGGTTTCGTTTGCAGCAGACTCTTCGATTTTAGCTATTTCAGAGTTCAATTCCTCCATCTTCTGCTTGAGAGAACTTTTGCAGTAGTTGATCACTTTTTCTTTGGAGAGTTTAGGCATATCACCAGAATTAGACTTCAAATTTAACTTTCTGTTTGTTTGTCGGTTGGTAAATTATGCTCTTTGATACTTCATACACAGATAAAAGGATCACTAAGCAGATTGACCTAGCTGTTGGGTTCGCTTTTTCTTTCAGAGAGCGAATACAGATGGGAGGCATCGGTTCAAGAAGAATGGTCATTAGTGAAATTTGCACGGAATACAGAGAGTATCTCAATGCAGATCATTACCAGTCCACTGCGAATATTGAGCTAAGACCAAAAGGTCTTATCATCCATTTTCGGCATAAGTTGCAGGCTTATTCCTGGATCATGCCATATGCGCAACTTACCATCTCATTTGACAACAAATTGAGACTAGAATCTGATGGGAAATTTATTGTTTTTGGAAAAGAATTGGACATAAAGTTCATCGCAAAGCTGCAACAACAACTCGAAAAAACAGGTTCTTAGAAGAGAGAGGCTTTCATTACATTTTCCTTTTTCACCTCATAGAATTCTTTGTGGACATCAAAGGAACGCTCCCCTTGCGATTCCAGTTGGACATAAGAACCGTCTTCCTTCATCTCGTAGCTATTTACATTGTCCTTCAGGTTGTAAGCCAAAATATTGATGGCCTGCTGTTTTAGAAGGTCATCATTCAAAATAAATAAGGATTCCAACCTTCGATCAAAGGACCGCACCATCATGTCTGCCGACCCGCAATATACCATTGGGTCTCCTGCATTGTGGAAGTAAAATATTCTTGAATGTTCGAGATACTCCCCAACAATCGACCTCACTACCACGTTTTCGCTTAATCCTTCTCGACCTGGTCTGATGCAGCAGATGCCTCTCACGATCAACTTGATAGATACTCCTGCCTTTGAGGCTTCGTACATTGCCAGAATGATATCCTTGTCTTGCAAGGAGTTCAACTTGATTACAATGCCACTGGACTTCCCGGCAATTGCATTTTCCCGCTCCTTCCCTATCAGCTCAATCAGCTTATTCCGCATAAAGGTAGGTGCTGTTATCAGTGTGCCGTATTCCTCAGGCATTGAGTGCCCGGTGATCACATTGAAGAATTCCTGCACATCGTTGGCATAATATTCATTCGAACTCAGAAGGCCCAGATCGGTGTAAAGCTTGGCAGTTGCTTCGTTGTAGTTACCACTACTCATATGCACAAATCTTCTCACCTTATCCTTTTCCTTTCTCACAATCAATAAGAGTTTTGTATGTGTCTTCAGGGATCCCACTCCATAGATAACAAAGCAACCCGCTTTTTGTAGTCTTTGAGCCTGCCGCATGTTATTTTCTTCATCAAATCGTGCTTTTACTTCAAACAAGACGGATACATGTTTTCCGTTTTCGGCAGCTCTCAGTAACGCCTCAACCACTCGCGACTCCTTTGCCAATCGGTAAATTGTTAGTTTCAAAGAAAGTACGTTTGGATCATCAGCTGCCTGATCCAACAAATCAAGAAGTGGCTCAATGGTATTGTAAGGATGGTGCAAAAGGATATCACGTTCTTTCAGAACTTTAAACATATCCTGGGTCTCAACATCCGACATGCTTATAGGGGGAATCTGCTTAGGACGTTCAGGTTTGAAGTCGTCAAACTCTCCATGATTCACAATTTGCCACAGACAAGTGAAGTCGACAAGTGATCCCTTTGGAGTGGTCTTGATGTTTTCGTCTCCAATATCGTATCGTTTCTTTAATTGTTTGATAATCCATTTGTCTGCACCTTCCTCTACTTCCATTCTAACCACCCTACCGGTCTTCCGTGTTTTCAATTTCTTCTTCATCTCCTCCAGAAAGTTGGCTTCGATATCTTCTGACTCTTCCAGAGTAAAATCTCCATTTCTGGTCACACGAAATAGAGCGCTGGAAAGGATGTCTACATTCTTAAATACCTTGTCAAAATGCACCTCAACAATTTTCTCTAGAGGGACAAACAGCACCTTATTCTTCATTTTAATCTCAAAGAACCTCGGTAGGTTTTGAGGTAACTGGATGAAGGACATCTTCTTCTTTTCCTTGGAGCCTGCGCGAGTCAGCACACCAAAAATGAGGATATTGTTCATCAAAATCGGAAAAGTATGGTAGGTATCGAAAACCATCGGTGTAAGCATTGGAAAGATGGTCTTTTCAAAGTACTTATCGGCCTCCGACCTTTGGCTTTCGGAAAGTTCAGAGTAGTCTTTTATTTCGAAATTATGTGATTCAAAGTCGGACTTTAGGTTGATGAACAGTGAATGCTGCTGCTTCCCGAAATCCTTCAATCCAGCTAGTAACTCATTTTTGAAAGACACGGCTCTAAGTCCCGAATAGTCCACCCGATCGTTTCCATAGTCTAGATAATTATATAAACTACCGACACGAATCATGAAAAATTCATCTGCGTTGGACGCAGTAATTGCCAGGAACTTCAATTTCTCGAAGATATTACGTTGGGTCTTCTTCGCCTGATCAAGGACCCGGTGATTGAATTGTAACCAACTTAGATCGCGACTGATCAAATTACTTTTTTGAATGAGCTCCTGGGTACTTTGCATATCCTTTGGGGTCTTTAACAAAAATAAGCCTGTCCCACGCAAACAGGACAGGCTTAAGTTTTCGATTCACATTCGGTTTGTTATATGATGTTCATTTCGGATAGAATACCATTGGTTTTGCTAACGGCCGCTGCGCTCTCTTCGAGCTTGGCTTTCTCAGCATCGTCCAACTCAATCTGAACAATCTCCTCAATTCCATTTTTTCCAATGATTGCGGGTACTCCTATGGACAGGTCATTCAGCCCGTACTCACCTTCTAAAAGACATGAGCAAGGGAACATTTTCTTGGTATCACAAGCAATTGCCTGTACCATAGCTGAAACTGCCGCACCAGGAGCGTACCAGGCAGAAGTCCCCAGTAATTTTGTCAGTGTGGCCCCACCGACTTTAGTTTCTTCCAATACATAGCTCAGCTTCTCTTCACTTAAAAACTTTGAAACAGGCACGCTATTTCTTGTTGCCAGCCTTGTCAACGGAATCATCCCTGTATCGCTATGCCCGCCTATGACCATTCCATCTACATCAGAGGCAGGACATTCCAACGCTTCAGCTAGACGATATTTGAATCTCGCCGAATCCAAGGCTCCGCCCATTCCAATGATGCGGTGTTTGGGTAGACCGAGTGCCTTGTGCGCGAGGTAGGTCATTGTATCCATTGGGTTGGATACCACGATGATGATCACCTCGGGTGAATGTTTAATTAGATTCTCAGCCACTGACTTCACAATGCCGGCATTCGTAGAGATCAACTCTTCTCTTGTCATACCTGGCTTACGTGGGATTCCTGAGGTAATCACTGCGACATCGCTTCCAGCTGTCTTGGAGTAGTCATTGGTGGTTCCAGTAATTTTTGTATCGAAGCTGTTCAATGAAGCGGTCTGCATCAAATCCATTGCTTTGCCCTCGGCAAAACCTTCCTTGATATCAATAAGCACAACTTCCGACGCAAAATCTTTGATTGCAATATATTCAGCACAGCTAGCACCAACGGCTCCTGCACCCACCACAGTTACTTTCATTTTATTGGGTTTTTGGTTCTAAAATCAAGTTTGTTACTCACAAGCGTAAGGACGGCAAAAGTAGTGACTGAACTGCAAAAAATCTGGTTTTTGACATCATTCATGTGATGTAATGACAAACCTCAGCCCTAGACTAGTACATCGGTCAAGAACTTAACAGACATCTTCAAAGAAGATTGCTTGTCCTGCTTTCTCAATTGCATTGGCTTGTCCTAGTCAAAAATTTTCCAAAAGCGTGCAACCCATCGAGTTCCTTCCGTATCTAATAAACAAACTCAAAATCTAACTTATTATGAAAAGACTAATGACCGTTGCGCTTGTCGCACTAATGCTTCCGGCCATCTCAATCGCCAATGGATCCGGCTCAGGGTTTGGTATTCCGGCCAAGAAATGGTTTATCGGGTTTGGTAACTCCCCAGTATTTACCGGACTAAGGTTCAACTTTAAAGATCAGGATGTAGAAAAGATAACCGGCGTGTCCTTTACCATTTGGCAGCCGAAAGATGATAGCGGGGGTGGCGTTGTCAATGGAATTAGCATTGGCGCCCCTCTTGCTGGTGGCGCAGCTCAGAGAAACGGTCTCAACCTGGGGCTTGCCGGCATCAGTGCAAATGGACAACTTAATGGAATCAACCTTGGAGGATTTGGTGCGGGAGCAGGAGAAAGTGCCAATGGTATTAATATTGGAGGAATCGGGGTAGGAGCCGGCAACAATCTCAGCGGAATCAACCTTGCCGCCATCGGTGCAGGTTCCGGACAGAATGTTTCTGGATTTACGTTTGCCGGAATAGGCGTGGGTGCTGGAGAAGAGCTTTCAGGCATTAATATAGCAGGAATTGGTGTTGGATCGGGTGGTGACGTGAAAGGACTGAATATTGGAGGTATCGGGGTCGGTGCTGGTGACGACATAACCGGAATCAACGTTGGTGGCATAGGAATGGGAGCAGGCGGCAGTGCTAAGGGAATCAACATTGGAGGCGTTGGTGTGGGTGCCGGAGAAGAGATTGCCGGACTGAACGTAGCAGTGGTCGGCGTGGGTGCTCCCAAGGTGAAAGGAATAAGTGTCGCTTCCGTAGTTGGGGGTACGGTAGTCTCCGGAATCGCTTTGGCACCAGCTTGGGTGAAGGTCGGAGACAAATCATCCGATGGAGGGGAGCTGAAAGGAGTTTCTGTCTCAGCGTTCAATCAAATAAAAGGAAAGAACAATGGTGTCACGATTGGAATACTAAATCTATCGGAAGGTGGTAAGGGAATTCAGATTGGGTTACTCAATCACAATCCCGACAACCCAAAAGGGTTAAGGTGGCTACCGTTTTTTAATGCAAACTTCGGAAAGAAGAAGTGATCGTGATTCGCTTCATCATATAGATCCAAAAAAAGCCCCAGATGGGGCTTTTTTATTTCCAAGATCGTAATCAAATCAAATCAAGGATCTGACGAATCATTTGATTAGTAAATCCCCATTCGTTGTCGTACCATGCCAACACTTTTACCAAATCCCCATCTACCACTTTTGTCATTTGTAAGTCCGCAATAGAAGCGTATGGGCTTTTGATGATATCAGACGATACAATTGGATCGTCCGTCACCGAAAATACTTCTTTATACCGCTCAGTATTTGCCTCTTCTGAAAGAATTGCGTTAACCTCCTCTTCAGAAGTATTTCTATCCATCACAAGAGTAATGTCAGAAATGGATCCGACCGCCAACGGAACTCGAATCGCCAAGCCATCAAACTTCCCCTCGTATTGAGGCATCGCTTTTGTCGTCGCCTTGGCTGCTCCTGTTGTAGTAGGAATCAGGTTGTTTAAGCCTGACCTACCCATGCGAGGATCTTTCGTATTTGGGCGATCCACGGCAACATTCGAAGCAGTGTCCGCATGGATGGTGGTCATGATCGCTTTCTTAATTCCAAGCCTTCTACCTAGTATCTCAATCACAGGACTGATATTGTTGGTGGTACAGCTGGCACATGAAAAGATCCTTGCATTGCCATCCTCCGTATTTACACCATGAACTACCGTTGGTACATCAGCACTTTTGGTAGGTCCAGAGATCACCACTGTTTTCGCACCCGCTTTGATGTGCTTTTCAGCGTCTTCCTGATTGGTAAAAAAACCTGTACTTTCAATTACTACATCGACCCCCAACGCTTCCCATGGAAGGTTTTGAGGGTCCGACTCATTGAAAAATGGAATCGAGCTTCCATTTACCTCAATACTTTTTTCCGTGGCTTCTACCTTCCTATCAAAAGTACCATGAACACTGTCGTACTGCACAAGATATGCAATAGAAGACGCAGGGGCAATATCATTGACCGCCACCAGCTCTAATTGCGGGTGATCTACCAGCAGCTTAAAAGCAGTTCTGCCAATTCGACCCATTCCATTTATTGCTATTTTCTTCATGTTGTTAGTGATTGATTAGGATTATACCAGCTCCTCAGATGACAAAAGACTAGTAATTCGTTTCAGTAGCTCCGGCTTTGATTGCAATCCAACGAGGATGTCAACAGGCTCTCCATCTTTGAAAAGAATAATAGTTGGAATACTTCGTATTTTAAAAGTAGCAGCCAGCCCTGGCTCTTCATCCACATCGACCTTGGCAATTATCGCCTTCCCTTCCAATTCATTGGAAAGCTCTTCAAGGGTAGGGTGAATTGCTTTGCAAGGGCCACACCAGTCAGCAAAAAAATCTACCAAGACCACCGATTCACTTTTAATCGTAGCTAGAAAATTTTCCTGGTTCAAGTAAGTTATCATGTCTTTAATGTTTTAGTTCTACATCATTCTCTGGTTAGTTAGACGATGATGACAGAGGGCTTGTTGAGGTAAAAAAATGTCAATTCTTCCTAACCTGATGTCAATTCTTCCCAAGGTCTCAAATCATTTGAGACTCATAAATTGTCACTAGTAAGTCTCAAATCATTATCTAAGTCGAATAGTACCTGCGCTTGGTTGAATTTAGCCTCAAGAACACGGAAAAATGAAACAACTATCGTGTTGATGTTTTACTATAAATTCAAATTAAGATGAAAAAAGCACTAATTATTATCGGGATTCTTGTCGCAGGATTTCAACTTTCCGCGAAACAAAAAATTGAGATCCCCGCACGTAAATCCGTAGAACTCACCTATGCTGAATTCGCAAAGTACGATGTCAAACTCTCAAACAAATCTGGAAAACAGATCAAAGTCTCTGTGATTAACCCTGCAACCAACAAACAGGTGAGTGGGTTTGGATTAGGACCGCTTGGAAATGCCACGCTTTACGTTGCGGAAGGAAACATCCTGAAACTAAAAAATACCTCTTCAAAAGACATTAGTTTGACTCTGACTTTTGTAGAAAGGGAGGAAAAAACCATTAAGCCCGGAGCAGACATGGTGCAATTCACCTTGCACAACTCCTCGTTAAAATCAATTCCTCTCATCATCCCCAACGTCATGAACCCCAACTTATCGCCCATGTCAAACAGTGGAGTATCGTTGGAGCGGGGACAAAAAATCTACCTTAAAAAAGGCATTAGAAAGGTCTTATTGTTTACAGTAGATGCCGGGATTGAAACCGGAGATAAAATTGATGTAGCAAAGCTCATCAACAGACTTGAAGAAGAATAAAATCACCAGCACCTTCGAAAGCTATCTCATTTTGAGATAGCTTTTCGTATAAAACAGAAATTTTAGATGTCGCTTTATACCACTCCTCTCCAGATCGGCTACTTTTTTAGTCTGTTAATGTGGGTATTGTTCATTGTTCGAGGTTATCGAGAGCAACGATTATCAGACAAGCTTCTGGGCTGGATCATGTTTATTCTTGCAACTGAATTACAGGATTACACCTTCGGATTCGCTGGGATAAACGTACTTTGGAATGAATTAAATGGATTTCCAAGAGGCCTTCAATTGCTATTCGGCCCAGTCGTTTATTTTTATTTCCGGGCGCAAGTAAATCGATCGTTCACGTTTAATAGAAGCCATTTATGGCATTTCCTACCCTATGCTTTTGCATTTCTTTATGAATTAATTCCTTTCTTGAGAGGTCCGGAGGCGGTAGAACAACTTCGAGCCTCTACGCACTTTATGGTTCTATCTAATGCAAATCGCATTTTGATGATCGCCTCGTATAGCTACTACCTGTCCAGATGTATGATCATCTACAAAAAGTATCGTAGGTGGAGTTTGGATCAATTCAGCAACTCAGATCTCATCAATTTCACCTGGTTTAGGAATTTCATTTATGCAATGATCTTTTGGCTCCTCTTCCGAGAGGTCATGAACATTTTTGATTTACTAATGAATCTTGAATTCTATCAGGACTGGTGGTGGAATCTTGCCTTAGTAGTCGTCGCACTGTACATCGGACTCGCGGGGTATGAACAAAAACAGCCTTCAAGAATCGACTTTGAGTTGTCAGATCATTACGCTGGATCGGAGACCAACAAAAGGGAAAATGAAGAAAAACCGGAGTCAACTAAACAGGAATTGGACGTGGAGAAAATGGCTATTGCTAAGAAACTTGAACAACTCATGGATGAGGACAAATTGTATATCCAGACCGATCTGAATCTTAGAGATTTGGCCAAGCACTTAAAAGTCAATTCAGTCTTGCTATCCGCCACGATCAATCAGGCCTTTAGTCAGAATTTTAATGATTTTATCAATAGCCTGAGAATCGAGGAGTTCATAAGACTCTACCAACAGGATGTTGAAAAGAGGTTTACCTTATTGTCCATAGCGTTGGATTCTGGATTCAACTCCAAAGCCACCTTCAATCGCGCGTTTAAAAAAATAAAGGGGTGTTCGCCAAAAGAATTTTTCGATCGTTAAGCATGGGATCTATATTCCAGTGAAACTACTTCACTTGTTTCCTTGCTCATTTTAAAATTATCTGAGATTCGGTACCCAACTACCCATGCAATCTCTCCAGCGGATTCAACAATTAAGACTTCCGCTTTCTTGGCAAGAGGAACCTTGAGGTCTATTAGCAGATCGCTTACTTTTTTCTTTCCAAGCATGCCAATAGGTTGCAATGCATCTCCATGTTGCCATCTTCTTACTGTTAGCGGCCACGTAACTTTAGATGCATCAAAAGTAGCTGTATTGAGGTCTTTGGAAATTAGTTCTTGCACTGAATGGCCTGGGTGTAGTAAATCGACTAACAAGTCCTTCTCCCCTACACTGTATTTTCCCTGACCGGTTACAATGACAGGTTGTATCATCTCCGTGTCAATCGTTTTGAGGTAAAGCTTGTTTCGGTCCATAAACAAAGACCAATTTCCTGTTTCAAAGGTTTTTCCGGAATTTCCAACAGCATCAAAAACCTCTCTAACCGTTTTGTAATTGAATCCATAGGGAGCAAGAATTTCATTAAGTAGCAGCAGGTGAGACGGCTTGGTGATCCAATCCAACGCCAATGACTGCTCCATCTCATTAAAGTGATTGGAATAGATCTCATTAGCACGCTCTTGCAATAGTTCGGAAGCGTATTCCAAACGTTCTGCAGTAGGCCTGAAGGTATCTTCCAAAGACTTGTTGAGCTCTTTAAGCAGGGGTATCACCTTAAGCCGTAGCTTGTTTCGGTCATAATCAGACTTTTGATTAGAACTATCCTCTCTCCACGCTAAACGATTCTTATCTGCATAAAAAGCTAATTGCTCCTTGCTGAAGTGAAGTAATGGTCGGATGATATTTCCATTCTTCATTGGCACACCGGCAAGACCCCTTACGCCTGTCCCTCTGGTGAAGTTTAGAAGGGAAGTCTCCAAGCTGTCATTGAGATGATGAGCTGTTGATATTTTTTGGCATCCAGCATCAGCTGCCAATTTGATAAACCATTCATAGCGCTTGCGTCTTGCCTCCAGCTGGATTGAGGAACTTTTTATTGCCAGGTGCTTAGTATAGCATTCAATTCCATTTTTTGAAGCCCACTCTTTCACAAACTGCTCATCAGCCTCCGATTCTGCACCTCGGAGACCGAAATTACAATGCGCAACTGCCATTTCAATGTCACTATTCAAAAACAAGTTAGCCATGACCATTGAATCCAACCCTCCGCTCACAGCTAGCAGCACTTTATCCCCATCCTCGATCAGACGATAGTGGGTTAGGAATTTATGGAACTGTTTTTGTAATTCGTACAAGGTCTTAATCGTTAATTTTGCATGCTATGCGTCACATTCTCCAAATAAGTTTCATTTTTCTCATCTTCGGCACCACGAGTCTTTTCGCCCAAAATGGTGATCGCATTAAGTACAAAGCTGACAAATTGTTTGAATTTAGAAAAGATGGTCAGAAAGTAAGAAGACTTATTGGCCATGTCATTTTCGCCCAGGAAACCTCCACAATGTACTGTGACAGCTCATTGTACTATGTAAGTGAAAACGTGATGGAAGCTTTTGGGAAAGTTAAGATCATCGACGATTCGGTAACAATCACCTCTCGCAAACTCATTTATTACGGCGAAACGCGAGACGCGAAGCTTCGGGAAAATGTAGTTTATACCAAAGGAGAGCAAAAACTAGTTACCAATTTTCTAGACTACAATATGGACACTGAAATTGGGAACTACTTTAATGAGGGCACATTGAGCGACTCTACAAACGTATTATCCAGTGAAATTGGGTACTTCTATGGACTACAAGACTACGCACTCTTTTGGAAGGATGTGCTCTTAATTGCACCGGACTACACCCTAGAGGCTGATACATTGCGATACAACACCGTTTCTAAAGTAGCTAAGACTCCAGGCAACACGGTAATAACGACTGAAGATGAAACCATTCTTCACGCCGACGGGGGAGAATTCAGGACAGAATTAGATCAATCAGACTTTGTCAGCGGAAATATTGAAACAGAAGACTATTACATGGAGGCGGATGAACTCTTTTTTGACGACCTAAAGAAGTATTATGACGCAACGGGAAATGTGAAGCTCACAGCCAAAAATGACGACGTCATCATCACAGGTGATGAGGGATACAATGATGACAAAAATGGGATCAGTAAAGTCTACGGCAATGCAGTGATGAGACGCATATTGGAGGAAGACACGCTGTACCTTTCGGCTGATACGCTTGTGTCAATCGAAAGTGACTATGATTCTGCAAAAAGAATTTTAGCCTATCCAAATGTGAAAGTATGGAGATTTAACCTCCAGGGATTGTCAGATTCAGCAGCTTATTTTCTTCAAGACTCTTTGCTCTATTTCTATTTCGATCCGATCTTTTGGAACAAAAAAAACCAAATCAAGGGCGACACAGTCATTGCTGAAATAACGGAAGATGAAATCAAAACCATGTTTTTGGAACAGAATGCATTTCTTACTAGCGAGGATACCTTACTAAACTTCAATCAGGTAAAAGGCAGAACCATGGAAGCCATTTTCAAGGACTCTGAAATTGATAAAATTTATGTAAATGGAAATGGGGAAAGTATTTATTACGTGAACGACGACAATGACCCGAATGACATTTTCTTGCTGGGCATGAACAGGATTCTATGCAGCGATATGACCATCAGGCTGATCGATGAAGAGGTCGACAACATCTCTTTTTATATTAAACCAGAAGCAAAGTTTATTCCACCTGATGAACTTACAGAAGACATTCAACGATTGCAGGGCTTTAGTTGGCGATCAGATGAACGGCCTACGTTGGAAGAAGTACTTCAAAACACACCTAGAAATCTGCCAGAAAAGGAAGCGGAAGGAGATCCTACTTCTTTACCTCCTGGACAGAACATTAATCGAGAAGGTATGCAACCCGAGAAGAAGGAGCTGTTAAAAAATATTAAGTCTGGGGGCTAAGTTTAAAGGTACGTTTCTCTTTAAGTGTTAAGTACTTAGTTTTGCCGACCAATTCGAAATCATGCGGGGAATACGATTATTAGTTTTATTGATCACTCTGGTAGGTCTTGCAAGCTGCAGCAAGTTCAGAAAAATCCAAAAAAGTGGTGATTGGAAAGTTAAATATGAAGCAGCTTTAGAATACTATGAAAACCGGGACTACCACCGGGCCGAAATCCTACTGGATGAAATACGACCAATTATTCGAGGAACTGCTGAAGCAGAATTGGCAGAATTTACTTTGTCCTACTGCTACTTCCACCAGAAGCAATACATCCTAAGCTCTCATCACTTTGAAGAGTTTGTTCGTATTTATGGTCGGTCAGAGTATGTGATTGAAGCTTCTTACATGCATGCGTACTCTTTATATCTACAATCTCCGGACCATCAACTTGATCAGACAGTCACGTATGAATCCATTATAGCCATGCAAAACTTTATCAATCGATATCCGGATTCCGAATATGCAGGCGATGCGGATCAGATTATTGATCAGATGCAGGTAAAATTGGAACAAAAGGCCTATGAGCAGTGTCGGCTTTACTACCGACTTAGGAGATATAAATCCGCTCTGGTAGTTTACGATAACTTCAAAGATGACTACCCAGATTCGGAATATCAGGAAGAAGTTGCTTATCTGAAAATTCGGACCCTCTACGATTATGCGCAACAAAGTATTCCGTCGAAACAAGAAGAGCGCTACCAGGATACCGTTGATGCCTACCTAGTATTTTTAGATAAATACCCCAACAGTGAATACTTAAGGGAAACGGAAAAAATATATGCGGAAAGCATAGAAGAAATTACTAAATTTGCCGATTCAAAAAAATAGAGCGGAATGCAGCAGACAAATAGTTCAATCGTAACTCGTGATAATCAGGAAATTCTTGATCCAACTGGAAACTTGTTCGAATCAATCGCAATCATTGCCAAAAGAGCCAGACAAGTAAGCAGTAATCAAAAAGAAGAGTTAAACGCTAAGCTTGCGGAGTTTGCATCATCTGTTGATAATCTTGAAGAGATTTTTGAAAACAGAGAACAGATAGAAATTTCAAGGTTCTATGAGCGTATGCCGAAGCCTTCGACGACTGCCATCGAGGAATTTCTTGCGGATGAATTAAACTTCAGATTACCTGAAGAAGAAGGCAACTCCTGATCAGAATTAGCATAAATTAGACGCCATGTTGGCGGACAAAAAAATACTATTAGCGGTTTGTGGCTCTATTGCAGCCTATAAGACCGCTTTTTTTGTGCGCCTGCTCAAAAAAGAGGGAGCGGAGGTCAAAGTCATAATGACCGAAAGCGCAAAAGATTTCATCACGCCGCTTACATTAGCTACCCTTTCGAAGAACCCTGTTCTTTCTTCCTACT
Source organism: uncultured Roseivirgaceae bacterium (assembly GCA_964591785.1). GTDB lineage: Bacteria > Bacteroidota > Bacteroidia > Cytophagales > Cyclobacteriaceae > Ekhidna. Next base: position 46,798 of record CAZQDI010000001.1, on the reverse strand, counting down.
ACAACAATAAGAATGGCGAATGGCACAATCATGTTGAGTTGGGCCTTTGGGCTGATCTAATGATCGTAGCGCCCTTGAGTGCAAACACACTGGGCAAAATGGCAAACGGAATCTGTGATAACCTCGTACTTGCAACTTACTTGTCTGCCAAATGTCCTGTTTTTGTGGCCCCTGCCATGGATTTGGACATGTACCAGCATCCATCCACACAGAAAAATTTAGATACCCTTTCAAGTTATGGGAATCAAATTATTGAGGCTCGAAGCGGTGAGTTAGCCAGTGGCTTAATTGGACAAGGCAGAATGGCTGAGCCAGAGGAGCTCTTAGAAGTGATAAAAAAAAAGCTCTTTCATTCGGGAAAGCTTAATGGCATGAAGGTCTTGATTACTTCAGGGCCTACTCACGAAGCCTTAGACCCGGTTCGATTTATCGGAAATCATTCGTCAGGGAAAATGGGAAACGCCATCGCCAACCAATTTGAAAATGCGGGGGCAAGTGTTACCGTTGTTTCTGGACCCGTTAGTGTTTATCCAAAGACTTCCAAGGTTATTAAAGTCAATTCAGCCCTTGAAATGCTCAAAAAAACTCAGGAAAATCACGCTGAGAATGACATTGTTGTTTTTGCTGCGGCAGTAGCAGATTACAGACCTCAAAATCCCTCGAGTCAAAAAATAAAAAAAGAAACAGGGGAAGATGCATTACAATTAAACCTTGTGAAAAACCCAGACATTGCTGGCACCTTAGGAGAAAGAAAGCAGGGGCAAATTCATATCGGTTTTGCTCTTGAAACCAACAATGAGGTCAAGAATGCCAAGGAAAAACTCAAACGAAAGAACTTTGACTTGATCGTGCTAAATTCCCTAAACGACGATGGGGCTGGCTTTCAATCTGATACGAATAAGGTGAGTTTTTTTGACCGACATAATAACCAACAACAATTTGAGTTGAAAGGTAAGGAGGAAGTTGCTTTTGATCTGGTTGATTACGTAATTCAACACCTGATATGAAAATACTGATTGTTCTTTTCGTAGGGCTAAGTTTTGTTAGTAGCGCTCAGGAGCTTAACTGCAGAGTGATCGTAGATGCTCAACAAGTTCAAACGACCGAAAGAACTGTCTTCAGCGAAATGGAAACTGAATTTGCTCAGTTCCTAAATACCACAAAGTGGACCAATGATGATTTTGAGGAAGAGGAAGTCATCAACTGCAACATTCTGATCACGATCAGTGAAATGCCCAGTATTGGGGTTTTTAGTGCATCAGTGCAAATCCTCTCCAGCAGGCCGATCTTCAATTCCTCCTATGAGTCTGTCGTACTAAATTTCGCTGACCGTGATTGGCAGTTTGAATACTTACAATCACAACCTCTGCAATTCAATGAAAATGCATTTGTAAATAACATCACCTCACTTCTCTCCTATTACGCATACATGATTATTGGTTTTGACTACGATACTTTTTCAGAGTTAGGTGGCAGTCCGTACTTCGAAAAAGCTTTTGAGGTGGTTAACATAGCCCAAAACAGCAACTACCCTGGATGGCAACAGTTCAATAGTATAAGAAATCGATATTGGCTGGTCGAAAACTTGCGAAGCCCGCAGTTGGAACCGATTCGTAAGGCTTTGTATGATTATCATCGTCAGGGATTGGATGTGATTTCCGAGCAAAGGGAAGAAGGGGAGAAAAAGATTTTAGAAACCCTGGGAGAAATCCAGCGAGCCAATCGGGCAAGGCCCCGCTCCATTCTGCTGATCACATTTATGGATGCAAAGTCCGAAGAGCTCATCCAAGTATTCTCAGAAAGTGACTTACCGACGCGAAGGCAGGCTTACAATCTGCTGAATAATATTGATCCTGCCAGATCAGACCAGTACAAAACATTAATAGAGTAACCCAATTCTTTGGCGAATTGTAAAATTCTAAGGGCGTGATAAACTCCTATCTTATCTTTGTCGCTTCTTTCGAATGATCAAATCACTTCACATAAAAAACTACGCGCTCATTCAGGAACTCAAGATGGAACCTGATTCTCAACTCAATGTGATTACAGGTGAAACGGGGGCTGGAAAATCGATCATGCTTGGTGCCGTGGGACTTTTGTTGGGTAATCGAGCCGACACCAAAGTACTGCTGGATGCCTCACAAAAGTGCATCGTGGAGGGAGTATTTGACATATCTGGCTACAAGATGCAAGCAGTATTTGATCAACATGATCTTGATTATGAGGCCACCTGCATCATCCGTCGAGAAATCATTCCTTCAGGTAAGTCAAGAGCTTTTATAAATGACACTCCTGCTACGCTTCCAATCTTAAAGATCTTAGGAGATCGGTTAATGGATGTCCATTCACAGCATGAATCCCTCCATCTGGGAGACAATTCCTATCAATTGAGGGTACTGGACACCTTTGCAGCTCATGAGGATCTCTTAGACACTTTCAAAGCCGCCTTCTTTCAATTTGATGAATGTAGAAACACACTCAACCAACTGAGAAATCAAGCCTCTGAAAGCAAGAAAGACGTTGATTACAAACAGTTTTTGTTCAATGAGCTCTCTTCGGTAAAATTGGAAGATATCGACAAAGAGCATCTTGAAAAAGAACTAGAGCTCCTGGAGAACGCCGAAGAAATCAAGATTAAATTGTCACAGATCATCGGGATGCTGGATGAATCCGACGTCGCAATTCTTCAGCAACTTTCCGAAGTAAAAAGTCTATTGCATACACTTTCATCCTTTTCAAAAGACTTAGATCAATCCCGGGAACGAATCGAAAGTACTTCGATAGAACTTAACGACTTAACTTCCGAACTAGCCAGAATTCGGGATCAGGTAGAGCATCAACCTCAGCAAGCTCAAAGCATCAAGGATCAGCTTGATTTGATCAACCGACTGGAGATCAAGCATCAGGTACAGTCCATCAAGGAACTTATCAGCATTAGAGATCAGTTTGATCAGGAACTTCAGCTGATACTAAACTACGATGAAGAGATCTCTAATGCAGTCGATGCCCTGAATGCTGCTGAAAAGCAAATGAATGCGGTTGGTCACAAACTAAGAGAATCACGTAAACTTTCAGCGTTGAACCTTGCAGATGAAATAGAAAAGATCATTCATCGAATTGGAATTGAAAACGGGATCATTGAAATATTAGTCAGTGATAGCGAGCCTTCACCAAAAGGTTTGGATCGGGTTGAAATGCTTTTTAGTGCAAACAAAGGTGTAAAACCCCAGGAACTGAAAGATGTAGCTTCAGGTGGTGAATTTTCTCGTCTGATTTTTGCCGTCAAATACCTTATTGCGGATAAAACAGCACTTCCCACTATCATCTTTGATGAAATTGACACTGGAGTTTCGGGTGAAGTAGCACTTCAAATGATCCAAATGATGAAGAGTATGGCGCAGAACCATCAGGTCATTAGCATAAGTCACTTGCCCCAGTTTGCAGCTGGCGGAAATGCCCACTACTTTGTCTATAAAGACAACAGCTCTGAACGAAGCGTAAGTCGAATCAAGGCATTGAAAAAAGAGGAACGAGTTGAAGCCATCGCCCAAATGATTGGTGGCCAAAATCCCGGAAACTCTGCATTTGAGAGTGCCAAAGAGTTGCTTCAATTGTCATAAATTGCAAATTCAAACACAATCTAAAAGACATGTCAAACAATCTACTTAAAGGAAAGCGAGGAATCATCTCAGGAGCACTGGATCAGAATTCTATTGCATGGAAAGTGGCAGAAAAAGCACACGAACAGGGTGCCAAATTCACATTAACTAATGCACCGATTGCACTCAGAATGGGTGAACTTCCAAAACTTGGTGAGCAGACAGGGGCTGAAGTCATCCCCGCCGATGCTACTTCATTAGAAGACCTTGAGAACTTGTATACCCAATCGATGGAAACCCTTGGTGGAAAGATTGATTTTGTTCTACACTCCATTGGAATGAGTCCAAACGTAAGAAAAGGCAAGGACTATGGCAGTCTTAACTACGATTGGTTTCAAAAGACATTAGATGTTTCGGCCTTATCATTTCATAAAATGATGCAAGTAGCCGAAAAACTCGATGCAATGAGTGAATGGGGATCAATTCTCGGCCTTTCGTACATTGCAGCACAACGTACCTTCCCGGACTACTCCGATATGGCACAAGCTAAGGCACTGTTAGAGTCAATTGCAAGAAGTTACGGTTACCGAATGGGCAAGGACAAAAAAGTCCGTGTTAATACCATCTCCCAATCCCCTACCATGACTACGGCCGGATCTGGAGTTCCTGGCTTTGACGTGTTTTTCAGTTATGCCGATAAAATGTCACCCCTTGGCAATGCAGATGCCGAAAGCTGTGCTGACTACTGCATAGTTATGTTTTCGGATTTAACTCGAATGGTTACCATGCAAAACCTGATGCACGATGGTGGGTTTTCTACTTCCGGGATTACTGAGGCTATGGTCGATGAACTAAGTAAATAATCAATACTTGCATTAGGAAAATACCACAATGATCTCCTTTCCAAATGCGAAAATCAACTTAGGACTCAACATTGTAAGCAAGCGAGAAGACAACTATCACAATATTGAGAGTTGCTTCTATCCGATTCCATGGCATGACAGTCTTGAAATCATTGAAGCTCCTGTCTTTTCTTTTCATGTCCATGGTTTAGAAATTCCAGGTGATGATGACTCAAATCTCTGTGTGAAAGCCTACCAGCTGCTAAAGAGATCATACGGCCTACCTCCGATTTCGATTCACTTGCTAAAACAAATCCCAATGGGGGCAGGGTTAGGTGGTGGCTCTTCGGATGGAGCCTTTATGCTCAAAATGCTCAATAGTCATTTCAGTCTGAACATTTCCAGAGCAGAGTTGGAGCGTTTTGCAATGCAGCTTGGAAGCGACTGCGCTTTCTTCATCCAAAATACTCCAGCTCTTGCTACGGGAAGAGGTGAAGAATTGAAGACCTTGTCGATCGATCTAGGTGGTTATTGGCTGGCTGCCCACAACCCAGACATTCATATTGCAACCAGAGAAGCTTATGACGGTGTCACGCCCAAAAAACCTCACAAACCTGTATATGAGTTAGTAACAAGGCCGATAGCAGAATGGAAGAATCATTTGAAAAACGACTTCGAATCGTCTCTGTTCCCTAAATACCCTATTTTGGAAGAAACAAAGGAAAAAATGTATGAAGCAGGAGCCATTTTTTCCTCAATGACCGGTTCTGGAAGTACCATTTTTGGGATCTTCGATGAGAAAACCCAAAATAACTGGCACTGGATCAAGTTATAGTCTTCCAGTTAGAAAGCCCACCACGCACACATTGAAAAAACGTTCACTACGGTGTTAACGATTGACCTTCCAATGGCACTACTCTAGCTTCACAGCTGTGCCACTAGCACTTACCATCAGCATACCGGAATCCTTACCCACTGTTTCATAGTCTAAATCAATAGCAAGCACTGCGTTGGCTCCCAAGGCTTTGGCAGCATCCTGCATTTCCTGAACAGCAATGTTCTTAGCATCCTTTAGAGATTTCTCATATGCACCTGACCTGCCACCGACAATGTCCGTGATAGAAGCAAAAAAATCTTTAAAAATGTTTGCGCCAATGATGGCTTCCCCTGTCACCATTCCATAGTATGTGGATATTGTTTTCCCCTCCACATTGTTTGTTGTAGTTAATAACATATTATCTGATTAAATCTGTAGCTAAAGCTTTCTTCTTATATCTGCGGTTAAGTAACGGATAAAGAAGAACCGAAGTTAGTATCAAAGTAGTCCCAACATAAAATCCAGCACTCATTTCCTCACTGGCCCCAAAGATGACTAATGCTAGGACAATTCCATATACAGGTTCCAGATTTACCACCAAATTGATCGAAAAAGCTGATAGTCTTTTCATTAGCTCTACAGAAGCCGAGTACGCATACACCGTACAAAGTATGGCCAAAATGGTCAGCCATACCCAATCCATCGGTGAAGGGGTCCATTGAATCCCACCCACAAAGAATTGAACATACAATGGAAAAAATAGCAAAGTTGATAAGCAAGCCCCAACCATCTCATAGAAGGTAATTACGTAAGGGTTGTACTGTTTAGTCAAACGTCCATTAATCACTGTAAAGACCGCCGAAATAAATGCTGAAAGTACCGCAATTAAAAGCGCATCCAAGTAGTTAAATTCAACATTGAATATTATTCCAATACCGATGAAGGCTATAATACTGAGGACAACTTCAAATCCTTTTATTTTTCTCCCTTGAGAAATAGGCTCGATCAAACTGGTCCACAGGGAGCATGTCGCCATACCAGCCAGGCAGACGGAAGCGTTAGAAATCCGTGCAGATAGGAAGAACAGAATCCAATGCACTGCAATGAGGAATCCTGTCCCAAGAATTACGAGTAGCATCTTAGTGGAATGCACCCTGAGTGCTCTTTTTCTCACTTTCAAAAGAAACCATAACCCGATCGCAGACAATAGCGTCCTAAAGAAAACAACTTCAACGGGTGGCAACTCTATCAGGAGACCCAATATGGCAGTCAGCCCCCATATTAATACAATGATATGAAGATGTAAAAAATCCTTCGCCTCCTGTGTCATCTTGGGACCGTTTTGTACAGCAGCATGGAAACAACTGAGAAAATGATGTTGGGCATCCAAATGGCCAAAATGGTATTCATACTGCCCGCCTCTGCAATTGACTTTGCCAAAATGAAGGCGATGATAAACATGAACGCGATCAAAAACCCTAAAGCAATCTGAAATCCAGTACCCCTTCGTGATTTTCTGGCCGAGACAATTACCCCGATCGCCATAAGGATGACCACGGTAAAAGGCTGCATGTATCGAATGTATTTTTCTATCTGGTACAAGGGCACATCATCGGCCCCACGAGATTTTTGTAATTGAATGTACTCGTTAAGCTCTTTTAGGGTCATGGTCTCCCAGTGACGATCTTTATTCCCAAAATCTGCCGGGCGAAGGTTCAGTAAGGTGTCCAACTCGGTTCCTTGCTCGATGATCTCATTCACATTTGTGAGCGACCTTTTCTGCCACCTCTTCAACTGCCAGTGACTGGTAGAATCGACCCATACCAATTGCCTGGCAGTGATTTTATCAATCAATTCCGTGTCGTCAAAATTTTCAAGTGTCACAGTTGTTCCGATGTCTCTCCTATTGTCATATGTGTACAGATAGACATAGCCGTAATCACTGATTTTAAAATGAATGTGCTTATCAGTATTGTAAAACGGGTCTTCCAGGTATTCCAATTCGAACTCGATCCGAAATTTATTGGCGTCCGGAATAACGTAGCTATTCAGGTAAAAACTTGCGGCCCCGATGATGATGGCACCCATTAGGTATGGAAACATCATCCGCTTGAAACTAATGCCAGAAGCAAGGATTGCTATGATTTCAGTTTTTGCAGCCATCCTTGCTGTAACCAATACTGTGGTAATAAAAACTGTGATGGGTGTAAGTAGACTTGCCACATAGGGCATAAAACTCAGATAGTAGTCCCTAATTTGCCTACCTGATACCTCATTTTTGATGAAGTCATCATTCTTCTCTGTAAAATCTATGACGCAGATAATTAACTCTAACATGCCCACCACAAACACAAAAGTGATGAGCAACTTTTTGAGAATATACCAGTCAATTTTTTTCATTCAATCAAAGTCGTTGTGAGACTTTCTTTACCATCACTGACTTCCACGTGCCAAAGCTATTATTAACGATCTGATTTCTTGCCTCAGTCACCAGCCACAGATAAAATGTCAGGTTTTGAATACTCGCAATTTGCGCGCCAAGGATTTCATTATTGGTAATTAAATGTCGCAAATATGCCTTGCTATAAAAACTACTTGCATATCCGTCAAGACCAGGATCTATGACTGAAAAATCAGCTTTCCATTTTTCATTTCTGATATTAATGATACCCTGGGTGGTAAACAACATCCCGTTTCTGGCATTTCGAGTTGGCATTACACAGTCAAACATGTCCACCCCAAGTGCGATGCACTCCAATATATTTGCTGGCGTCCCTACTCCCATCAGGTATCTAGGCTTCTCGGTGGGCAAAACCCTGCATACATGATCTGTCATTTCGTACATCTCCTCCGCAGGTTCGCCTACAGATAACCCCCCAATGGCATTGCCGTCTCTATTGGTATTTGCTATATACTCTGCAGATCGGCTTCTTAAATCTTTGTAGACGCTACCCTGAACAATGGGGAATAGTGTTTGTGAATATCCATACAGCGCCTCTGTGCGATCGAATTGTTTGATGCAGCGATCGAGCCATCGATGTGTCATATGCATAGATTTTTCGGCGTACTGATATTCACACGGATATGGGGTGCACTCGTCAAATGCCATGATGATATCAGCGCCAATGGTTCGTTGAATATCCATGATCGACTCTGGCGAAAAGAAATGTTTTGAACCATCTTTATGAGATTGAAAATGAACCCCCTCCTCCACTATTTTCCGACTGTCAGCGAGTGAGTACACTTGATAGCCACCACTATCGGTTAAGATTGGCCGATTCCAACCATTGAATTTATGCAGTCCGCCTGCTGCTTCAATGATATCCAACCCGGGACGCATATAAAGATGATAAGTATTACCTAAAATGATTTTTGCTTTAATATCCTCAGACAACTCTCGTTGGTGAACTGCTTTTACGGTGCCAGCAGTACCTACAGGCATGAAAATCGGCGTGGGAATTTCACCATGGTCTGTCTTAATAAGACCAGCTCGTGCTCCGGATTTGCTATCCTTGTGAAGTAAATCAAACTGCATGGGGCGCAAAAATACGTTTAAAATAAACCTATCAAATTTTTAGATGGTACTTCTACTCATCATATTGAGCTCGGTTCATTTAACTACTACCCTACTTTTTACCTACAAGATTATCACTTGGAGATCTAAGAAAAAAGAAGTTAGACCTGCAGTATCCATCATCATTGCAGCTAGAAATGAACGGGACTACTTGCAGGCGCTCATTCCTGAATTATTAGATCAAAATTATCACGATTTTGAGATCATAGTAGGCTTGGATCGCTGCACAGATGACAGTATAGACCTATTAACCTCCTTTCAAGAACCAAAATTAAAGTGGGTAGATATCAAAAATGTTCCTGACGATTGGAACAGCAAGAAATATGCGTTGAAACAAGCCATTGATTTGTCTTCTAAAGAGTGGCTACTGTTTACAGACGCGGATTGCATCCCTAATTCAGAGTCATGGATCACAAGCATGACCAGTGAAATTTCGGAAAAAACGAATGTGTTGGTCGGCATTTCTCCCTACGTTCCAAGCAAGAAATTTCTTGCCCAGTTCAATCAATTTGAAGCATTCATGACCTATTTCTTGTATAGCTCCTTCCATCTGCTTAAATGGCCATATATGGGGGTTGGAAGAAACATGGGGATAAAAAAAGTGTACTTCTACCTCCTGGGCGGATATGAAAGCATAAAAAAGATCAGAGGTGGCGACGATGACTTATTTGTTCAAAAAGCAGCCAGGTCCGGCATCGCACTGGTCTTGGGTAGGTCTTCTCTGGTATTTACCTTTTCTGCTAGTGGATGGAGAGAATACTTGAAACAAAAAGTTCGACACTTATCAGTAGGCAGGCATTACAAAAGTTCCATCACTGTTGCATTATCCTTTTACCATTTGAACCATCTATTCACATGGGCCCTCATGGTTGCCTCTTTTCGAAGTTCTTTTTTGGTACCAATTCTCCTTATTTACCTATTTATTAAATTAGTGAGTTATAGTTTTGTCTCCGACAAAATTGGTGCAGGATTCAACTATATCCTGTTTCCAATCGTTGACGGTCTATATGCCATTATAATTCCAGTCATTGGCATATGGTCAAAACTCAAAAAGGACATTGAATGGAAGAACTAAATAGGCAGTTTTCCGACAAGGCAATCAGAGATTTTAAACTCATCGACCTGGCGGTTGAGGGGAAGGATGAAGGTGCATACGCAGAACTGATGGAAAGGTATAAAAAGCCTGTCTATCATATGATTTTAAAAATGGTCAGAAATGTAGACGATGCCGAAGATCTCACGATTGAAGCGTTTGCAAAAGCCTTCAGGAATTTAGCCCGATTCAAGAAAGACTATACTTTCAGTACTTGGCTATTCAGAATCGCCACGAATAATGCCATTGATTTCATACGGAAGAAAAAACTCGATACGTTTAGTCTTAATAGTTCTTACACTGATGATAGTGGTGATTCAGTAAATATTGATGTTCAGGACAAAAACCTCACCCCAGATCAAGAGGCAATTAAAGATCAAAAAATCGAACTGGTCCGAATGTTTGTGGACAAGCTTCCTGCCAAATATCAGCGATTAGTTAAGCTTCGATATTTCGACGAGCTTTCTTACGAAGAAATAGCCAAAGAGCTCGAAGCACCGTTAGGCACTGTCAAAGCACAACTTCACAGAGCGCGGGAACTGATGTACGAATTGGTCAAAGACAAGAAGTCGCACATATAGTTTTGGAGGCGTCTCTTATTTACAAGTATTTTCCTGACCTTTCAAGCCAGCAAAAAAATCAGATTGAGCAACTTTTTCCACTTTACAATAATTGGAATGAGAAAATCAATGTCGTAAGCCGAAAGGACATTGATCAACTATATGAAAGACATGTACTACACAGTCTTGCTGTCGCTAAGTTTATTGGCTTTCAGCCGGGTAGCGACATACTGGACCTGGGAACAGGGGGTGGTTTTCCAGGTATCCCTCTGGCAATTATCTATCCTTCTGCCAGATTTCACCTGGTCGATTCGATCAACAAAAAAATTACTGTAGTTAAAGCCGTCTCTGAAGAATTAGGCCTTCAAAACCTCACGGCAGAGCATCTAAGGGTAGAAAAAGTGAAGGGTAAATATGATTTCATTATCTCTAGAGCAGTCGCTAAGACCAAGCTCCTAGCTAACTGGACAAATCAGAAAATCAAAGAAGAAAGCCGCCATTCCAAAGATAACGGCCTAATTCTGCTGAAAGGTGGCGATCTGAATGAAGAAATGAAGGACTATGGTAAGCCATACACACAAACGAGATTATCCAATTACTTCAAAGAGTCCTTCTTCGAAACAAAGTATATTATTCACGTTCCCATACAGAGAAGCTGATTCAACCTTTGCTAAATCAGCTTCGGAACAGCATCGGGCTATCGGAGGTATGCACTAATACCAACACCTACTGTGAAGGTGCTGCTACTCGAAAACCCACCAGTCCCAATTGCATAATTTAAGCTGGGTTCAAAAGCAAAAGTGTCGTTTAGCCAAATGGGATACCCAGCTTCCAACAACACGGATCCTCCTGTCGTGTCAACTTCAGAGTCTCCTGAGTCGGTAGAAGCACTCTGAATTCCAAAACCAGCTCCGACAAAGAAAGTTCCATTGATGTAATATCTACCAAAAGGCCCGATAATGGTGGAACTAAAAGTAACATCTCCCTGGGAGGTGTTGGAAAACCCAAGGATCAAACCAACTGTGAGATCGTCCATCAAAAAGTAACCTGCATTTCCCTGAAGACTAAAGGTATTTACGTTATCATCAACGTTATCAATGCTGGTAGAAGAAAAACTCATGGTCGTTGCGCCTCCGGTCAGCCAGGTTCCTTCCTCAGTTTGAGCTTCTGCAAAACAAAAGCATGTCATAATTGCCGTGGTAAGTAGTAGTCTTTTCATAATTAGTTTGTTTATTGATTGAATCACAAAGGTAATATCCATTTGAGCGCAGACTTCTCTTTGTCAAGAATTCTTAAATTGAGCTCATGAAACGAGTCGTTATTTTAACTGGTGCAGGAATAAGTGCAGAAAGCGGCCTTAAGACATTCCGGGATTCCGGAGGATTATGGGAAGGGTATGAAGTGACTCAGGTAGCAACTCCCCAAGCCTGGGAGGCAAATCAGGAGCTAGTTCTGGAATTTTACAATCAACGAAGGCAGCAAGCAATTGAGGCAAAGCCCAATCCGGGTCATCTGGCTCTGGCTGAGCTTGAGTCTTACTTTGACGTACAGATTATTACGCAAAACATCGACGATTTGCATGAGAAAGCCGGAAGCACCAAAGTCTTACATCTGCATGGAGAAATCTTTAAAGCCAGAAGCACAGTAGATCCCAGATTGGTTTACACTCTTGATCATTGGAGACTCAAAAAAGGAGACAAATGCGAGAAAGGTTCTCAACTTCGACCGCACATCGTTTGGTTTGGAGAAGCGGTTCCCATGATGGAGCCTGCCATAGAACTCACCCGCTCCGCTGATATCTTTATTGTGGCAGGAACCTCCTTGGTGGTCTATCCCGCCGCGGGGTTATTAGACTATGTAGCTCACGACATTCCTAAGTTTATTGTTGATCCTAAAATACCCCAGATCGGCTCCTCGCAAAGTCTGTTTCTATTTGAAGAGAAAGCCAGTTCTGGGCTACCGAAAATCAAAGAATTACTACTAAAAGAATACTTATGAGCAAGGAGATTATGAAGACATTCTATGAGTCATTCCAAAAACATGACGCAACCGCGATGGCATCATTGTATCATCCAGATGCAAAATTTAGTGACCCCGCATTTGCCAACCTTAACCAAAGAGAGGTTGGAGGGATGTGGAAAATGTTGATCGAACGATCAGGCGGAGAACTCGAAATTGAATTTCACTCCCTGATTGGAGACCACGAAGTAGCTCAGTGCACCTGGGAGGCTAAGTACAAATTTTCAAAGACTAAACGAGAAGTACACAACATCATCCATGCCACAATGAAATTCAAGGATGGCTTTATTGTCCATCACATAGATGACTTCAACTTTTGGAGATGGAGCAGAATGGCACTAGGCCTTAGCGGCACCTTGCTAGGTTGGACTCCACTGTTAAGGAAGAAAGTTCAAAAAATGGCGATGAGTTCGTTGCAAAACTACCTCAATCGGTAAGGATACTACCCCTTCCCTTCTGTAAGGTAATCAAGAATCGATGCCCCCTTTTGCTCACTCAGCCCGAGCCAATCCATGGTGGAGTGATAAAAGATATTGTCAATATCTTGCTGTGGTAGATTCATCTCAGTTATGAATTTTCCAATTTCAAGATCTCCCAGGGGAAAAGGATAGTCCGAGCCTAAACAAATCTTATCTGAACCAATCAATTCAATCACATATTTCAGGTAGGTTGCGTCGTGGGTAATTGAATCCACCCAAAACTTTCCTAAGTACTCGCGAGGATTTACATCGTTGTGAACTGCCACCAAGTCTGGCCGACAATTAAAGCCATGTTCCAATCGTCCGATGGTGGCCAACAAAGACCCCCCTGCATGCGCAAAACACACCCTAAGTTTTGGATATCTTTCAAATACTCCTCCAAAAATCATCGAAGCGGCCGCTCTTGCGGTCTCTGCAGGCATCCCAACTAGCCATGGCAGCCAATACTTATCCATGTACTCCTTACCCATCATTTCCCAAGGGTGAACCAAAATCGCCATATTTAGGCTCTCACATGCCTCAAAGAACTCGAAAAATCTGGGCTTACTAAGGTTATGATTATTAATATTGGAACCGATTTGAACACCCGGAATACCTAACTTCTTCAGTCGTTCCAATTCTTTGATTGCCAAATCAGGGTCTTGCATGGGAACAGTGCCCAAGCCGATGTAATGTTGTGGGTGCTCTTCGACAACCTGCGCGATGTGATCATTCAGAAACATTGAAAGGTTCAGGCAATCATGAGCATCTGCCCAGTAGCTGAACATGACAGGTATTGTACATATCACCTGAATCTTGGTATCAAACCTTTCATACTCCTGAATTCTCTGAGATGCATCCCAACAATTCGATTGAATTTCTCTGAAAAATTTATCTCCCTTCATCATCCTAGCGGCATCTGGTTTGTGATGTAAAAGGCTGATAAATTCACCATATCCAAACTTGTCTGCAAAATTTGGGATATCGTGTGGAAGGATATGCGTATGCATATCAATCTTGGGAAGTGCACTACTTGTCATAACAACAAAGTTACGCAGAATTTAGCCTACTGACTAGTGCAATACTTGGTCACTCCTTCGGTAGCACGATCCATGCCAAGTTCTGAGGCTCTCTCTAAACAGACACATCCTTTTTCTTTTTCTGCTATACTTAGATAGGACATTGCAGCATTGTACCAAACATTTGCGTAGTTACGATCGATGGATAAGTATCGCTCATAAAAGCCTAATGCTTGCTCATACGCTTGCTCATAAAAGAATGAATTACCCACCAAAAAGAGAGATTCAGACCTCTCAGGATTCAATTGAAGTGCTTTTAGAAAATCTGATCTACCATTGGCATATGCTTGCGTTCGCAAGTAGGCCTTTCCTCTTCCAATTAAAGCCAAATCATCTTTATTGTCAGCTGCAAGTGCCTTTGAGTAGTAGATTATCGATTGCTCATACTCATTACTTTCATATGCGTTTGCTCCAAATAGATTCATCATTGGCGTAAAGGTTTCATCATCTATAAGCTCTGACGGCAGAAGTACAGAATCGCTTAGCAAAACCAAATTGTACCATGCCAAATAGTTGGTTGGATCAATTTTTATTGCCAGGTTCAGGTCGTTAATTGCTCGAGTAGTCTCACCTCTTTTTTGATATAGCAGCGATCGGTTGATAAATACATCTGCAGTAGAATCATATTGCAATGAATAGTCAAAGTCTTTTTCTGCAAGTTTCCATTTTTCCGATTCTTGATAAGCCAATCCACGATACTGAAAAACCTTGCCTTTCATGGATTGCAAGGTGCTCATAAAAGTTCCCTTAGTCCCGTGTAAATCTGATCCAAAATAAATTGCTCTTGTATGTGAACCATCAATGTTGTCGATGACATATGTAAAGTCCTCTATAGCCTGGGAATGACTTGATGCATTGAAATAAATCAGTCCTTTTTGAAAGTACGCCTCCAGGTTTTCAGGATCTCTTTGTATTGCCGCTTCATAATCTGCTACGGCCCTCAAAGGTTTGTCATTGGCTTCATGAATCAACGCGCTTAAAAAAAAGTCCTCTGCTGTCGGATTCTTTCCTAGGGTACGATTGATGTACCACCTGGCAGAATCAATTTGATTCCGATCAAAACACTCTTTGGACATGGCATAGTAGTCCTGTGCATGAATTGTGGATACGATGGTAGCTGCAAACAGGACTGTGATGGATCGAAACATGGTCAAAGGTATTACGCTACAACCATTGACGGGGTTTATAATACCCGCTGTATTTGCATGCTGCTTGCTTTGCTCAAGTGATCGAATTTGCCGTCTTGATAGTTGTAAAAACTTAAAGCCATGATCAAAAACAAACCGGTTCCATCCGGTATTATTCGATTGTCGATCGATACCATTCCGGTCATGGGTTCAGTAGGGATCTTCAGCAATGGAAGCATTGCACTTTCGTAGGTTCCGTATTTTCCATGCAGATCTTTATTGAGTGGCTCATAACTCTGGCTGTGATGGTCAAACTGATAATCTGACAATGCAATGAGTCGAGCTGTGATCTTGAAATTAGTGGCTGTTTTCGGGCTCTTGAATGTCTTCTGAGGAACAAAAGCCGGAAAGTGTAAAATAACCTGTCCACGTTGTGAACCTGGTTTTACAAAATATTTGGCTCCGAAAATTTCCTCATATGGAGCATTCGTATTGAAATCAAATCCATTGAGTAAATGACCATGCTTACTAAGGAAGAGCGGACGAGTACCTGTTTCTCCCTCCTCCATTTTTGCAAGGTTTCTAAACTGGGCTGTCAATTTCCCTGAAACATATGTCTCACAAATCTCTGACATCCCCGAGGACAATGATTGCCGAAGGGTTTTTGCCATCATGGAAGCAACACCAAACTCTTTCTGATTTTTTCGAAGCTCCTGATAGGACTCCTTATTCTTTATTTGAGCGGCAGTCGGGCCGCCTTTCTTTGCAATGATTTCTTTTTCTACACCTTTGATTTTATACTTTCTATAACCTTTTGGAATTTCGAGTGCCATTGGAGTTGCAATACTTTCTTTCATTTGTTGAATTTGCTGGTTGACAGGTTTGAAACTGCTTTTTCATGTTTACCGGGATTAATTTAAGCATTAGACCCGTAACAACAAAGAATTCTACAAGTTACCATTTAAAAATAAGGGTATTTCCTACTGATTATGATAGTGTTATCACCTAGGTGAATCTTCGTAATTCCATGGATTAGGAGACAAAATTGATTCAGCTTTTGTAGATTCGTCCTCACTAACTAACCATGTTTCAATGAAGAGCGCATCTTACCTGATCCTTTCTATCGGACTCTTATTCTCTTGTCAATCACCTTCTTCACCCTATGTCCCAATTCCGCCAGAAACCGGTCCATTGGGTAACGAGGCCATGGTATCTTCTGCACACCCGCTAGCCACTAAAGTTGGTGTTCAAGTGCTCAGAAATGGAGGAAATGCCTTCGATGCCGCGCTGGCGGTGAAGTTTGCACTGGCGGTAGTATTCCCGAGAGCAGGGAATATAGGGGGTGGCGGATTTGCACTTTATCGAATGGATGACGGCACCACCGGCTCCCTTGATTTCAGGGAAAAAGCCCCGATGTCAGCTACGCGAGAAATGTACCAGGATAAGGAGGGCAATGTCATCAAGGGAAAGAGTACTATCGGGCACCTTGCAGCCGGTGTACCTGGTTCAGTAGATGGCATCCTTAAACTGCATGAGGAGTTCGGTTCGCAACCGATGGAGAAGCTAATGTTGCCTGCGATTGAGCTGGCATACTATGGTTTTCCTATCACAGAAGACCAAGCAGAGGAATTCAATGAAAAAAGTGAAGACTTTAGAAAAATAAATGGCGATGATTTTTTCTTATTAAGAGATGACCCGTGGAAAAAAGGTGACACCTTAAAATTGTCAGAACTGGCAGCCACACTTTCATTGATCAAAGACTTTGGCAGGGAAGGGTTTTATGGTGGCATCGTAGCGGACCAAATTGTAAAGGAGATGCAACGCGGTGGTGGATTGATTACGATGAAGGATCTCCAAGCATATGATGCAAAATGGAGGGATCCCGTAGTTGGATCGTACCGTGGACACGAAGTGATATCCATGCCACCACCATCAAGTGGTGGAGTTGCTATATTACAACTACTTCAAGGTGCGGAGATGTATGATCTTACCTCGATGGGCCACAACACAAGCGAGACTATTCATATCCTCACAGAACTTGAAAGAAGGGTGTATGCGGATAGAGCAACGCACCTTGGTGACCCGGACTACTACGATGTGCCGGTGTCGATGCTTCTGGATTCTGAATACAATAAATCACGTTTCCAGTCAATTAGCAAAAACAAAAAGACCGATTCCCAAGAAATCAAGGAGGGAGAAGTCGAAATCATCGAAAGCGTGGAGACTACTCACTTTTCGATTGTGGATCCTTCCGGCAATGCCGTTTCCATAACTACCACACTCAATTCATTTTTTGGGTGCAAGGTGTATGTCAAAGGGGCTGGATTCTTTTTGAACAATGAAATGGATGACTTCAGCGCCAAACCGGGTGAACCTAATCAGTTTGGTCTTGTTGGGGGTGAAGCAAACTCCATCTTACCAGAAAAGCGAATGCTAAGTAGCATGACTCCAACCATTGTTGCCAAAGATGGCGCGCTAAAAATGGTTTTAGGTACACCCGGAGGTTCGACAATTATTACAGGAGTTTTCCAGGTAATCATGAATGTGATTGATCACCATATGGGTATGCAGGATGCGGTAAATGCCACTCGAACACACAGTCAATGGCTCCCTGATCTTATCATTTCCGAAGAACGCTGGACCCCTCCTGGGACCATTCAGGGGCTTGAGCAGCTAGGACATCAGGTAGTATACCGAAAGACCCTAGGCCGAATGGACTGTATCCTAGTTCGAGAAGATGGACAATTGGAGGGTGGTGCAGATCACACAAGGGGTGATAATTACGCCGAAGGGTTCTAAGTTTTGCGGTAAAGACGTTTAATTTCATATTAACTTTATATTGAAATTGATCGACTTGTGAACCGTCAACTAGCATTACTTGCCTCTATGTGCTTCTCACTACATAGCCTTCAGGGTCAAATCATCGATTTTAAGGAAAAAATAGAGGTATCTGACGGCATAAAGACGACTACTCATTCTGTACTGATACAGGTTAATTCACCAAGTGAGCGATGGTTAGGTGAGGTGAGTATCCCCTATAAGGAAGGAAACGAACCCTTGATTCACGAAGCCGTCATCCTTGATATGTCAGGCAGTACTGTTCGAACACTCAGAAGAAAGGAAATGCAGGACCGGAGTGATATTTCATACATTAGCTTTTACGAAGATGACCTAAGAAGGGAATTTAATTTAATTTGGAACCAGTATCCGTATCAGATTCGCTATTCGTACTCTCAGCACTATGACCAATTCACTCAGATAGCCAATTGGACTCCACACTATAAATCCAATGTTCGACACTTAAAAAGTTCACTGGAAGTCTCAATTCCGCATGACTATGAGGTAAGAATACTACAGGACAGCGCACTCACCTATTCTAAGTTTACAAATGAAGCAGCTACAGTGCACTATTGGGAAAAAGGTCCTAGTAATTTTTTTCTACAAGAACCTTTTGCACCCTCGTACTATGAAACCGTGCCAGTAGTAACCATCATTCCAAAATACTTCAGCTACGGGAGAGCAGGTTCTTTTGACACTTGGAAGTCCTATGGAGACTGGCATTATGCAGTCAATCAAGATAAGGTTGTTTTACCAGCCGAAGAACAAAAAAAAGTAGACAGGCTAGTCAAAGACCTGATCGATCCAAGAAAGAAGATCGAAGTACTTTACAACTATATGCAAAGCAAAACAAAGTACGTAAATGTCTCCATAGATGAGGGAGGGCTTATCCCGTACCCAGCATCCTATGTATGTGAAAATGGGTACGGAGATTGTAAAGCTCTCACCATTTATATGAAGGCTCTATTAAAGCAAGCTGGAATAGAGTCAAACTACTGTCTTGTAAATGCCGGAGATCGTGCCAAGCACATTATTTCCTCTCTACCTAGTCAACAATTCAATCATGTGATCTTGGGAGTCCCGCTGGGTCAAGACACAGTATGGTTAGAAAACACCAACCAACAGATTCCGACTGGTTATTTAGGCTCTTTTACTCAAGACCGACTCGTTCTCTGGGTTGATCAGGACAATAGCCAGCTTGTCAAAACTCCTAAATTGAATTTTGACGACGTGGAGGAGAGTCAAGCGTTTAAATACGAATTAAATCAGAATAACGACGCTACTTTTCATTTACATGGGGTTTATGGAGGTGAGATGTTCGAGATATTCAATGCTTTGCACAAACAGAATAAACCTGAAAAAAGTAAAGAGTATGTGCAAGCAAATGTGCTAAGTGAATATGGCAACATTGAAGAGTTAGAATTTGACTATACGGAAAATCCATATGAAATTTCACTTCATGCGAGTGGTCATCAATCAGACTTGGTAAAAGAAATTGGTACGTTTAAAGTGATATCTCCGACCAGCGTAAAACTACCTGCGCTAGAGAAACCAAGCAGACGGAAATTACCTCTAAGAATAAGCTATCCAACCTATCAAAGAGATTCGTTCATCTTTGTACTTGACACAACCGTGAACATTAGCGAAATTCAAACCCCTACCCCCAAGAAAATTAACAGTTCTTACGGTAGCTATTCTGAAGAATATGAAATTCAAAATCGTGAAGTCCGATTGCACAGAACTTTTCAACTAAAAGCTGGAGAATATTCAGTGGGAGAGTACCAGGCGGTCTATACATTTATCCAGCAAGTCAGTAACGCACAAAAAAAATCGTCAATAATTATCAGCCAATGAGAGCAATCATCACACTTGCCTTTACCCTAATAGGGTTCTTGACTCTTTGTCAAGTTAAACCTTTTGGAGACATTTCAATGGATGAATTGATCATGAAATCCTACGATCCAGACCCTGCAACTAATGCAGTGGTCCTGTTCGACACTGGAGATTCTAAGTTTATTGAATCTCCCGAAGGTGGTTACGATATTCAATTCACGAGAACTAGGCGTGTAAAAATTTTTAAAAATGATGATGAAAGCAATACTGAAGTTTCTATTCCATATTATCAAAACGGACGAGGAAAGACCGAACGAATAGAGACTTTACAAGCCCATACTGTTAATTTGAAAGACGGAATACCAGAATACAAAAACCTAGCTGTTACATCAGTTTTTGATGAGAAGATTAATAGCACCTGGAGCGCAAAAAAGTTCATTTTTCCTAACGTGATAGATGGTTCTATCATTGAATACACCTATACGATGGTTACTCCCTTTCATTTTAATTTACCTGATTGGAGATTTCAATCTAGGATCCCTACCATGTATAGCGAATACAAAGTGGCGATGATCCCATTTTATGAATATGTATTTTTAGTACAAGGCATTTCTGAATTTGACTACAAAAATTCTAAAGTTGCTGAGACCAAGCGTTCTTGGGGCAATGTGAGTAAAGTATATGGTCAAAATGTAGGCTCTGGAGTAGAGTTTCAAGATTATGTTCATACGTATGTATTAAAAGATGTTCCCGCATTTAGAGATGAATCTTACATTAGTTCTGTGGATGATTACATTATCAAACTCGACTTTCAGTTAGCTAAATTCCACAGCCCAACCGGAGGCACTACTGAAATCATCACAACTTGGCCACAGCTGATAGAAGACATTCTTAAGGAAGAGAAGTTTGGGAAATTCATAAAAGGTTGTAGCAAATACACAAAAAAAATAGCGCTTACTGAATTCAACATTAAAGACGTTTCTGCTGCTCAGAAGGTAAAATTAATTACGGAGTACGTCAAAAATAATTATAGATGGAACGGGTACAGAGGCATACTCACTCAAAAAAGTCCAAAGGCATTTTTCACACAAAAAGAAGGGAGTGTTGCCGAATTGAATCTGTTCCTCATTGCTCTTTTGCAAGATGCCGGAATCGACACAAAACCAGTTCTCTTGAGCACTAGAGGTCATGGCAAAGTAAAAAATGACTACCCTTTTCTGCATTTCTTTGACTACGTGGTTGCTTATGCAAAAACCGATCAGGCGATGCTTTTGGATGCTACCGACCCTTATCTTTCAACTGATCAAATCCCATCAAGATGTCTCAACGATAAAGCGCTCATCATTGACAAGGAAGCAGTGAACTTTATTGATCTAAGGACTGCCGCAAGTTCAGTCAACAAAAAGATCTTTCATTTCACAAACCTTAATATGGATCGAAGCACCGTCGAATTAGAGTTATCTATTCAAACGACTAGTTATGAATCAGTTGCCTTAAAGAGGAAATTTGAAGATAAACCGGATCGAATTCTTGCTCATTTTTCAAATGAAATCACTGACTACACTGAAGCCTCTTCATTCAACTTTAACAAGCCCAAAAGGCCCTATATTCTTAACTTAAAAGGTGAGACAGAACTTGAACATATAGGAGACAACATTATCATCAAACCATTTGAAAGTCATGTCATCGCCAAAAATCCATTCACTCAAAAGAAAAGAAACTACCCTGTGGATTTCACATACCCAACCCAGGAACAATTTAGTTCAACAATTGAAATCCCGGAAGGATATCAACCTTCAAAGCTTCCAGAAGGAATAAGTATGTCCAATGGGTTAGCGGATATTGAACTCACTTACTCTTTAAAAGAAAACATCGTCTCAGTGGAAGGAGAGTACTTTTTTAAAAAATCCGTATACGGTTCACGTGAATATGCTCGGATCAAATACTACTTCAAACAAATCATCGAGAGTTTTAACAAAGAGATCGTATTAGAAAAAATATAACGATTTTCATTCTTCCGCCTGATAAACCAACTTCATAAGATCTCCTATTTTAGATGGTTCTAGCCATCTGGTCACCACCACAATATCCTTCTCCTGATCCACTACAATGAAGTTTCCACCAAAACCAGCAGCATAGAATAAATGATCGGGGAGTCCTTCCCAGTTTCTAGGTCCTTTATTGAGCCACCACATATATCCGTAGCTTTCGTAAGCAGGGGCTGGTGTTTGGATGGCCTTTGTCCACTCTCTGGAAATTAGCTGCTTTCCACCCCAGTTTCCATTTCTAGCAAATAATAAACCAAATCTGGCATGATCTAATGTATTGATGAATACACCACCCCCATGATGACCTCCTCCACTTACAACTTGCATCTTCTGCCCATCCATATCTATCCATGAATCATCGTACCCGAACCATCTCCATGTAGTGCTTGCTCCAATGGGGTCCATGATTCGCTCTTTAAGAATTTGTGGGAGTGGCTTTCTCCATACGTTTAGCAAAGAGTAAGAAAGCAAGTTTACACGCACATCATTGTACTTAAAGCTGGTACCAGGTGCCTTGAGCTCACGGTACTTCCAGTCATCATAATGTGCTTCCCGATCTGGCCTGTCGGTCCAATCATTCAATCCAAATAATGTTCCGGACCAGTCAGAAGTCTGGTGCAACAGATGTTCCCAAGTTATTTGACTGTTGTGGGATCCACGATAGGTGCCATCCCATACATACTGGTTCACTTGATCACTTACAGAATGGATCAATCCGTCTTCTATTGCAAGTCCAGCGGTAGTGGAGAGGTAGCTTTTTGTTACACTGAAAGTCATATCAACACGTTCCACATCGCCCCACTGACAAATGATAAACCCATCTTTTATAATGAGACCTGCTGGTCCTCCGCGTTCTTTAGTTGGTCCCAACAAGGTATGATTAGGTTCTCGACTAAAACTCTTAAGAATCGCCAATCTCAGGTCTTTCTCACCTGAATACTCATTTGAATTTGCAAACTCTACGACATCTTGAACTTTCGATGAAGAAAATCCGAGGTCATCCGGACTTTTAGTTTGCCAGTCATTTTTGGCAGGCACATACTGCCCGGAACAGACAAAACACAGGATTGCAAAGGAAAAGGAAATCAGTTGTTTCATAATCGGCAAGTTAGTAATTCAAGTCATTCCTTCTTTGTCCGCAAGAAAACTTATTGAACAGACTTGACACGAAGTTTAAATCGAATTAACCTTGTTGTTTAGGATAGTTTGAATGCCAAAGTTCGTAGAAGTAAGGAAACTCATTGCTGATAAGAATCCAGCGCTGCAACGCTGGTTGCCTGGATTCTTCATTCGATGGATCGAAAAGATCATCCATCAAAGGGAAGTAAATGAGTTTTTCGAAAAACATGAAAAAAGCGATATCTACACCTTTTGTAAAGATGCGCTAGACTATCTCAACTTCAATGTTACCATCTCAGGGCTGGAGCACATACCCAAGACCCCGGACCGGATCATTTTTGCATCTAACCATCCTCTTGGTGGGATGGATGCAATTTCTATCATCCATTTGTTAAAGGAAGTCAGGCCAGACATTAAGTTTATTGTAAATGATTTATTGATGGCTGTGACAAACTTAAAAGATCGATTTATTGGAGTAAATAAAGTTGGGAGAAGTGCGATCGAGTCACTACAAAAAGTAGAACAGCAGTTTGCTGAAGGTGCTGCCACATTTATTTTTCCCTCTGGCTTGGTCAGTCGTAAAATCAATGGAAGAATAGAAGATCTAGAATGGAAAAAGACGTTCATTTCAAAATCAAAGAAATATAATCTACCTGTCATCCCAGTGCATATCGGAGGTGGGTTAACGAATCGTTTCTACAGATTAGCTAACTTCCGAAAGTTTTTAGGCCTGAAGATGAACATTGAAATGTTCTTCCTAGTTGATGAGCTCTTCAAACAAAAAAACATGCAAATTGATATTGTGATTGGTGAGCCAATACCTCCTGAAACCTTTAACAGCACCAAAACAGACCTTGCCTGGGCAGCGTGGATGAAAAACCAGGTTTACAGCCTTAACACCAAAAAAGTGTCATGACAAATCAGCCGCAGGAAATAATAGCTCCAATTGATCGGGAACTTATTGAAAAAGAATTGACGAAAGATCGATTTGTTAGAAATACCAACAAGGCAGGCAATAAGATTTACATCGTAAATCACCATAACTCGCCCCACACCATGCAAGAAATCGGGAGGTTGCGAGAGGTCTCGTTCAGAGAAGCAGGTGGTGGTACCGGACTTCCGGTCGATATTGATGAAGCAGACACTTGTGAACGGTGCTATGAACAGCTGATCGTATACAGTCCGGAAGACCGCGAAATTGTTGGCGGGTATCGCTTTATTACCGGTGAAAGAGCAAAAAACCCTAGCACAGGAGAATTCGATCTATCCACTGCACATTATTTCGACTTCACAGATCATATGAAGAAATCATTTCTTCCATATGCTATTGAGCTGGGCCGCTCCTGGGTACAACCTGATTATCAACCTTCTAACAATCCTCGAAAAGGAGTTTTTGCCCTTATGAATATTTGGGATGGTCTGGGCTCTCTTGTAATTAACTATCCTGAGATAAAGTATTTGTTTGGAAAGGTTACAATGTATACGCATTACCATTCGGAGGCACGAGATATTCTGTTGTCTTTCATGGGGCACTATTTTCCGAATAGACCAGATCTATGCACTCCCAAACCCTCCCTACATGCGCCTCATGACAAAACTCTTTTCAACTCATTATTCAGTACCGCAATGCCCTATGATGAGGGTTTTAAGCTACTAAATAAATTATTGAAAGAACGAGGAGAATATATTCCCCCACTTATCAATATCTACATGGGATTATCTAAGACAATGATCACATTTGGTACGGCGCAAAATCCTGATTTTGGCGATGTCGAGGAAACGGGAATCCTGGTGACAATTGAAGATATCTTAGATTCGGTGAAGGACCGGCATATTAACTACTGACCGGAAGTTTACCTTTTGCTGATCAAAATGAAAAGAAGTAGCTAGATCCTACCTATCTTCCCAATTTTCTATGAAGAAAACCAACCTTAGAATCGCCTTATTAGCAGTTGCTTACTTGAGCTTCACTGCACTTTTTTCTCAAGTCACATCTTTCACTGATGGTCTATCGGGAACAAAAAGGCTCTATTCCACAAAGGGAGAGTATATGCTTTTGGAGTCAGGGGAAGTGCTAGAAGGTTTCATCCAATACAACAAAAACCTTAACGAGCTTTACTTCAGAAAAAGCAGTAGGGTGAAATGGGAGATCGTTAAGCAAGAGGTTTTCAAGGAGATCATCCAATTTCAAGACGAACGTCAGGTATACATTCGTGAAGATTGGAATGGTAAGAGACTATTTCTACCGTTGGTCGTCGCTGGGCCGATTGTGATGTACGAGATGGAAGATTTTTTTCTTCTAAAAGAGGAAGAAGTATTCATTACGCTTACCAAAGAGACTTATCGTGAAGAATTGACCAGTATTTTTGAAACAAAATGCAGCTGGTCTTACAATGAGCAGCTCCTTTCTTATTCAAAAGAGTTTATTGCACATCTCATTCATGGTTACAATCGATATCAGTGTTTTAAGGTACAGAGAAAAAATACAGGATTGGAGATCAGCCGTGCACTAGTCAACTACACCCTGACTCTGCCCATCTTTGGGCAACCAAAGGTGTCTGTTAGTAGTCAGAACTTCAATTTTAGACTACGAAGAGAAATACCTACCTATAAGAATGCAAATACCATTCTTTCTTTGACCTATTTCACGATTCAGGATTCCAACAAAGAGATCTTTGGAGGCTCAGGATCTTTAAGTACAGACTTTAGTTACCTGATACTAGAATCGAACCTCAGGTACAATATTGATAAATTTTTTATCGAAGGTGGTCTAGGACTCGGTGCCGCTTTCAACAGCTCATTCTTCGCAAGGACGTCCGGAGAAGACTTTCAAGTCAATAACGGTTTAGTATTCGGGGGTAATGCTGTCATTGGCTACACTTTTTTGAACCGAAACAATTGGAAGGCTTCCGTACACCTACGAGGTGCCGCTTTTTTTGGACCACGGACTACGCTCGGTCTAAATTCTTTTGGTATTTACGTGAGTCCATTTTTATGAGTTCAAACGTCGGTTTCTTCTAATTTTCAACGGTCTCAGACAGGTCAGACAGGATGAACCTGGCACTTGCTTTCATCATCGAATTAGAAACCTCACTGAACTCAAGGGCTTTTTCATTAAAGTTGTTCATCCCAGAAGCTAATTGTGAGGCAGCAGATGCAATCTCTTCGCTTCCAGCGGCAGTTTCCTCAGCAATTACAACTACATTTTGAATGATGGAAAAAATTTCGTTAATCTTCTCCGTTTGAAGGTTCGAGGCACCAACAATCTCCTTGGATGAGTTCAAAGTCTGTGTAGTTGCTGAATAAAGTTTGTCAAACGCATCAGACGCCAGATCTGATTTCTTTTTACCTTCCACAATTTGAACCACCATCTCAGCGGTCGAATTGCTAGCACTTATCGTATCGTTCTTGATCTCATCCACCAAACGCTCGATCTCAACTGCTGATATTTTAGAGTCCTCTGCCAGTTTTCTAATTTCCTCTGCCACCACAGCGAAACCACGACCTGCCTCGCCTGCCTGAGCAGCCTCAATGGCTGCATTTAATGCCAATAAATTCGTCTGCGACGATATTCCGGAAATGACATCTAAAACTGATGAAATCTTCTTTGACTTATCTTCAAGTACTTCCATTGCCTGTTTTGTCAAGTCAGCACTTGTTGTAATATCAACCATACTTTCACTAATCTCCTTCACTAGTTCACTTCCAATGCTGCTTTGTTTTGATCCTTCATTAGCCAGTGCATGAATACCATTGGCCTTTTCAGACATACCAACTGCAGCAGTTCTCATTGCTTCGACCAACAGCGACGCCTCATCAATTTTTTGCATCTGAGTACCCGCTCCGGTGCTCATTTCATTGATGGAACTCGTAACCTCCTCCGTACTAGCACTCATTTCACTGCTCAGAGCACTCATTTCGGAAGAAGCACCATTGATCAAACTGGCACCTATTTTCACGCTCGTAAGGAGCTGTTCCAATTCATGAATGGCATGATTTAGATTATTTTTTAGTTGGGCTAAGTCACCTTTTGCTTCCTGGTCATACCTATTTGTTAAATCTCCTTTCGAAAGCCCATGCACCACATTATTTACCTGATGCAGAGGTCCGGAAAGCAGGCTTAACAATTGATTGACTACATCTCCAAGCTCTTTCCAAGCTCCTAGCTTGCCAGACGTCCTTATCCTTACGGCGAGGTCGCCATTTTGCAGCACTGTCTCTATGACATTCTGCACCTCAGAAATTCCTGCGCTCAAACTGCCCTTCATTTCTAAGAGTGCCTTACCAACGGCGTCGTTCTCCCCTCTAATTTGGTAGTCGGTTTCAAGTTTGCCCTCCCCAATGCTGACAGCAAGCGCAGAGATGGCATTGTATACTTGAATAAATTCTTCAAGCTTCTTAAAAACAAGTCCTATTTCATTTTTCCTTGAGAGGTATCGATCATCAAGGTCGATGTTAATATCACCTTCTGATAATTTACCGATGCTCAAAGACATTGCATTCATGGGCCTACGAATCTCCTTCTCCATGACTAAAAAATAGTAGACAAGGACCCCAATTCCGGCAGGGGCTGCCCAAAGTATATGAACATTACCAAAGCCTGCAATCACGTAGCCCAACAAAGCTATGAATGCGGCGATACCCGTTAGGAGAATGGAAAATTTTCTCAGGAATGAATTTTTAAAAATTATACTTCCCGCTATTGCTACCGTAATCACGCAACCAATTAGGGCAGACAAAAAGATACCAAAGTCATACATAAGCTGGTGGTCAGTTAACGACTCTCAATATTACGAAAATTTATCAACTGATAAATTTGATGCCCTTTATTCAAACTCGATCACCAAATCATCTTGCTCTACCAATTCACCGGCACCGAGATGAATTTTCTTTACTTTTCCCTCCAAGATGGAGGACACAGTAGTTTCCATCTTCATTGCTTCAATAACAAACAAAATATCGTCCTTCGCAATCACATCTCCTTCCCTAACTTTTACCTCTGCAATCTTTCCCTGCAATGGAGAACCTACCTCATTTTCTCCATTGGCCTTTGGATTGGATTTTTTACTGACAGCAACCGACTCATCTCGAACAGCAATCCTTCGGATTTGTCCATTCAGACGGAATGCAATGAAACGCATCCCTTGCTCATTGGGATCAGTCATCCCGACCAACTCGATGATAATGGTCTTGCCTTTACCAATTTCCATTAGTACTTCCTCACCAATATTCATTCCATAGAAGAAGGCAGTTGTCGGAAGCTTGCTCAGCTCACCATAAGTTTCCTGATGAGCGAAGTAGTCCTTAAAGACTTTAGGATAAAGCTTGTAAGAAATAAAATCTTCGAAGGAGCAGTTTGCAAATTCCCCCTGAAACGAATCGAATTCTACATCAAAATCAATTGGTGGCATATTATCATTGGCCCTCCCTTGATGAGGCTTTTGATTTCTTAAGACCAACCTACTGATCTCCTCGGGAAAACCTCCCTGTGGCTGTCCCAGATTCCCTTTAAACAAGCCTATGACAGATTCGGGGAAAGAGAGTGATTTCCCTTTTTCCATGACATCTTCAGTGGTAAGGTCATTAGCAGTCATGAACATTGCCATATCCCCCACCACTTTAGAAGAGGGAGTGACTTTTACAATATCACCAAAAAGTTGATTGACTTCTGCATAGTTCTTCTTAATGGTTTCGAATTTATGTTCAAGACCCAAGGCGATCGCCTGCGGTCTTAAATTTGAATACTGACCCCCAGGGATTTCATGCTGATACACTTCGGCTGTGCCCGCTTTCAATCCGGATTCAAAAGGATAATAGAATTCTCTTACGTCCTCAAAATAGATACTATGCGCGTTGAGAGAGTCCAAATTCATATCCCTCCCTCTTTCATGATATTTCAAGGACGCCACCATTGAGTTGAAATTAGGCTGAGAAGTAAGACCGGAGACAGCTGCCAAGGCACAATCTACAATATCGACTCCCGACTCAATCGCCTTCAGGTACATGGCTGACTGGATGGAAGCGGTGTCGTGCGTGTGTAGATGAATGGGAAGATCTACTACTTTTTTCAGTTCACTAATCAGCAATTCAGCACTGTAAGGCTTCAGCAATCCTGCCATGTCTTTGATTGCCAAAAGATGCGCTCCCTCATCCTCAAGCTGTCGAGCCATATCCAAGTAATACTGCAATGTATATTTTCGCTGGTGATCATCTTTGAGTTCTCCAGTGTAACAAATACATGCCTCTGCAAGTGACTCAGTCCGCTCTCGGACTGCCTTGATACTCACCTTCATGTTTTCAATCCAGTTAAGAGAATCAAAAATGCGGAAGATATCCATCCCGTTTTCAGCAGATTTCTCAATGAATTTTTCAATCAAATTATCGGGATAGGCTGTGTAACCCACCGCATTTGACCCCCGAAGTAACATCTGAAACAAAATGTTAGGCACTGCTTCCCTCAGCAATTGCAGTCGTTTCCATGGACTTTCCTTAAGAAAACGCATGCTTACATCGAAGGTCGCTCCGCCCCACATTTCCAAAGAGAATACTTCTGGGTTTTGAATGGCATAACTCCTTGCCACTTTCAGCATGTCTTCGGTTCGAAAGCGTGTAGCTAACAGGGATTGATGCGCATCACGGAACGTGGTATCGGTAAAGTGAACTTTTGAGTCCTGCTTAATTGACTCAATAAATTTTTCCCTGCCTAGTTTGATCAATCGATCCTTTGAGCCTTCTTGCAGCGTTTCTCCTCTTTGCACCTTCGGAAGTTGGGGTACACGAAAGGTTTTGTTTGGGTCTTTTACTTTTACGTCTGGGTGTCCATTGACAATGACGTTGCCGAGGTAGTTGAGCGTTTTTGTGCCACGATCGAGTCCACTCACAATCTTGAACAAATCTGGGTTACTCTCGATGAAGTTGACGGTCGCCTTCCCTTCGAAAAACTCTTGTGTATAGATGACATTTTGCAAAAACCCGATATTGGTTTTCACTCCACGAATCCTAAACTCCCTTAAAGCTCTATGCAATCGCCTGGCTGCTCCCTTTAGGGTGCGACCTTTTGCCGTAACTTTTACCAGCAACGAATCAAAAAAAGGTGAGATTTTTACTCCCTGATACACATTGCCGGCATCGAGACGTATACCAAAACCGCCCGCGCTTCGGTACGCAATAACGGTGCCATAATCAGGCTTAAACCCATTCTCTGGGTCCTCAGTAGTCACCCTGCATTGCACGGCAAAGCCTTTCGTCTCAATGTCATCCTGACTTTTGATGAAAATCTGTGGGTGTTCCAGCTTACATCCCGCCGCAATGAGTATTTGCGTCCTAACAATGTCAATTCCAGTAACTTCTTCAGTGATCGTATGCTCTACCTGGACTCGTGGGTTCACCTCGATAAAATAGATGTTCTCACCCGGGTCAACCAAAAACTCAACTGTGCCTGCATTATTATACTTAACATGTCGTGCTATTTTTAGCGCATGTCCGTACAATTGCTTTCGTGTTTCCTCTTTTAGGCCGAAGCTAGGCGCCACTTCTACTACCTTCTGAAATCTTCGTTGAACGGAGCAATCTCTTTCAAACAGGTGAACGGTGTTTCCATAGTTATCTGCAAGAATCTGTACTTCGATGTGCTTTGGGTTTTCCACATACTTCTCGAGAAAGATCGTGTCATCACCAAAGGCCTTTCCTGCTTCGGACTTGGCTTCATTGTAAGACTTGATCAGTTCCTTTTCATTTCGAACTACTCGCATACCTCTGCCTCCGCCTCCAGCAGATGCTTTTATGATCACAGGATACCCTATCCGCAGTGCCTCTTTCTTTGCGACGGACTCATTACTAAGGATCTCCTGATTGTCTTCAATGACCGGAACTCCGGCGGCTCGGGCTACTCTTTTAGCCATGACCTTGTCACCAAGTTGGCCCATTACTTCAGGCATTGGACCTATGAAGGTAATCCCCTCTTCTCTGCACCTCGTGGCAAACCGGACGTTTTCAGAGAGAAATCCGTATCCCGGATGTATGGCCTCAACCTCATTGGCCTTGGCGACGGTTATGATCTCCTCAATATCAAGGTATGGCTTCAGGGGATCGTCGCTTGATCCAATTTGATATGCTTCATCTGCTTTATATCGATGTAAGGAATAGCGGTCCTCATGGGTAAAGATGGCGACTGAGCGGATATGCAATTCGGAGATGGCTCGAAGAATCCGTATGGCGATTTCTCCGCGATTGGCTACCATTATTTTTTTGAAGAATTTTTGATTTTCCATGGAGCTTGGAAATTAATGAAGTTTCCCTATAAAACTTCAATTAGCCATGAAATTTCGCAAACGTTTGCGGGAAAGGTGGAAACGAAGTATGGAATCGGGCAGACAAAATCTGGTGAAGATTGAATATGATTTTTGCGTTAATCAAATCATTCATTAAATGATAATACTGTGATAAGGAATTCGTAATCAAATGCGATCAAAAAAAATGTTGATTGCAGTAGTTTTATGATAAGATCATTCAGTGATAGAACATTCATTTTTGGCATGAAAATTCAGCTACTTACGGCCTCTGTTGCATTCCTTTTAATAACATGGAGCTGTGATAGAAAAGACCTTGGCGAGCCTGAAGTACAAGAACCTTTGCAATTTCATGATCTAGGGATAAATGGCAGAACATTTTACTTTCCATATACGGAGACCTACGATACATGCGACATGTATCTTGCTGTTCGAAGGACTTGTGTGGCAGAGATTTGTTTTGATTGCGATTCTCCGCTAGGGAGAATCCTATTAACAGAAGAATACATTCCTATCCTAGCGGAAATACGAATTGATAGTATGAACCAGGACACTCTGATTTATTCTGAGCGTTTTCCTGAATTCTCTTTTAAGTATGTGAATGAAAATGCACTAATTCTGCAAAGCCCTTTGACAATCAAATCGATTTATCCACTCATCAAAAAAGATAGTGTTTTGCGTAATACCCGATGGACCACAGAAAGAGGTTGCTGCCACTAGTGTACGAGACTTTCACCTATTTGAGGCACTAATTTTCCATTCTCTTTTCCTGAAAATGAAGCCAAAAAAAAGAATTTGGTAAACTTGGCTAGTAAAAAGCTGAAATTGACAACGGTCATGAAATCAACAACTTTTGTTACCGAAAGACTTCTTCTGAAACCGACGGACAAACAGGACAGTGCATTCATTCTGGAACTCTTCAATAGTCCAAAATTTCTTCAGAACATCGGCGACCGAAATATAAGGACTCTTACAGACTCGAGAGCTTACATCAGGGAAAAGATCATTTCTCAACACCAAAGGTTGGGATATGGGGTGTACACGATTATCCCAAAAGGTGGTCATGAAAAAATCGGGATTTGTGGCTTATTTGATAGAGAAGGTCTCAAAGGAATTGATCTTGGATTTGCAATGCTACCCAGTCATGAAGGAAAAGGCTACGCATTCGAAGCCGCTAATAAAATAAAAGAGGTAGCCACTGAAGAGTATCAGCTTAAGTGTTTGTTGGCCATCACTTCAAAAGATAACTCCACTTCCCAAAGACTACTGGAAAGATTAGATTTCTATCTAAGAGGGAGTACGCGTTTGCCTGGTAATGATGAAGTGCTTTTGCTCTACGGAACTACGGGGTGCAAATCATAAATTCCGTATTCAAGTAATATTCTATAAATTACTAGAAACCGCTTTATGATGGTTTTACCTGACCGATTTTATCAGTGTCTGTTTAACTACGAATGAGACAATACTACCTCTCTTTGTTACTCGTTTTTCCCTTGCTTCTGAGTGGACAAGTCGGAAGTAAAACCACGCAAGCCATTAATAAATTTGGGTTGGATGCTTATGCCCAACTTGCTAAAGAGGACGATATCTTGATATGCCCATTCAGCATCTCCTCAGCAATGGCGATGACCTATTTGGGGTCGACGGGAGAAACGAAAAGACAAATCGAGCAAGTCTTTCAATTTGACGATTACCCACAGTTTCTGGAAGGTTTCTCTGAGTTATCTAATGAATTCAGAAATAAAGACCCAGAAACAATTATTGCAACGGCCAACAAACTGTGGCCTGACAAAAAAAGGATCCAACTCAATGACCTTTTTGTTGCTGAAAATACCTACTATTTCAATACTCCAGTGGAGGCAATTGACTATGGTTTGCCAGTAGAATCCAGTAATGCGATTAATCAATGGGTTGCAGAAAACACAAACGATCAAATCACGGATCTAATTGCTCCTGATCAGATATCTTCAGATATGATTTTGTTTCTAGTCAATGCGGTGTATTTCAAATCCACATGGATGAACGAGTTCGACCCCAGACTAACCGATAGAGGGCGGTTTATAAACGAGCAGCAAAAACCAATTGAGGTTGACTATATGAAGGGCTCAGGCCGCTACAAAGTGCATGAAAATCAGCATGTAGAAGTGCTTGATCTTCCCTATACGAATAACTCGTTTTCTTTTTTGATTTTACTCCCTAAAGTTTCAATGGATGAGCTAGAGCTTCTCCTGAACCCACAGAACTATTTCGAATGGACGTATGACACTCGACACACACAACTAAATGTGTTGCAAATCCCCAAATTCAAAATGCGATACAATAAAGAGCTTAAGAATACGCTGGTAAAAATGGGGATGCCAAACGCTTTCGGTCCAGCAGAGTTTTATAAAATGGGTACCGCCAACGGAAGGATCCATCTAAGCACCGTAATTCATGAAACGTATTTGGACTTCAATGAAGAAGGTACCGAAGCCACCGCTGCCACCGCGGTCGGTGCCGTTGCCCGGAGCATGCCTCCACCCCCAAGAGACTTCATCGTGGATAGACCTTTTATCTACATCATCCGACATAATCCCACCAGTACAATTTTGTTTTTAGGGAAGAGCTCCAATCCGACAAAATAAAGAACTTCTGCGGTGGCTTGTCGGTAAGAAGCTGACAGTATCAAATCACTAATATTTTACATAGCAGTAAGACATTGTCGACGAATGACACAATAACGAACGGATTCTACATTGTATCGAATCGCACTACAAGCAAGCTTTGTGACCATGAAATTTTTGATTAAACAAACTTGCCTTTATGAGAATTATTGAAATTGTTATCTTGATTGTGGTCACGATTCTACCATTCCTAAAACGAAAAATCTTACTTCACATCGCCCCAAAATTCCTATTCATCGCCATTGGACTATTAATAGTGTTGCATCTTTGGATCGATGGCTGGAGGTGGCAGATGACCCCGGCATATTCTTTAGTACTACTTCTAGTCTGGAGAGTCCATAAAGCCGATCCAGTAAATCCTCCAAAGCTCTCATTCGTTCGAATCATTGGCTTTATTGGAATCCTCATTCTTTTGATACCTGGATGGATATTACCGCAAATACTGCCCGTTTTTTCACTTCCCAAACCACAAGGACCTTATGCAGTCGGCTCAGAATTAATTTACCATCAGACTACTCTTGATGAAACCATCACAAAGAACGCTAATGATAAACGTGAGTTACTTTACAAAATCTGGTATCCAAGTCATCAAGATGTTTCGTCAATGCGGGGCGAACCATATGTGGACGAAGGAAGCAGGATAGGTTTTGCAACTAAATATGGACTGCCGCCGAAAGCGCTCAACTACCTAGATCATGTGAGAACCTACTCCTATCCGGATATTCAGATCGCCGAAGGCTCGTTTCCCGTATTGCTTTTCTCCCACGGATATGGATCAAAAGCCACAGGATACTATGCACTACTCTCGGAAGTTGCAAGTCAAGGATATATAATCATCAATATGAATCACACTTATGAAAGTTTGGGAGTAACCTATCCGGATGGTCGCATTGCTTCTTTTGATTTTTCCTTTCAACAAGAGATTTCTTCAGGGTCTATGGAAGTGGTACAACCTCTGATCGAGGCCTTTAAGGAAGGTCTACCGTATGAAGAAAGACACCCGATCGTAGCGGGATGCGTCCGAAATTATTTTGAAGCAGACATTCAACACAGATGGGCAACTGACATGCAGTATACGATGGACTTATTAGAATCCTGGAACAAGTATGGATTGCTAGAAGGTAAACTTGACTTGAGCAGCATTGGTGTCTTCGGCCATTCTGTAGGGGGAGGATCAGCTGGTCGTCTGGCAATGATGGACGCAAGAGTAAAAGCGGCTGCAAATATTGATGGCATTCAATGGGGTAATATGATCGACACTACTTATCAGATCCCCTATTTGTACTTATCAGCCGACTGGCCTGCTGAGCATGAAGACATTAACTCGCATGTATACATCAACAAGAGTACGGACTACTTTTATGAAACAAAGTTGTTGAATTCCGGTCATCCAAACTTTATGGACATCCCATTTATGATTCCAGTGCCTACTATCGCAGGGACCGGCACTATTGACCCTAAGCTCGGGATGGAAATCACCTCACGCCTGATCGTTACCTTTTTTGACAAGCATTTGAAAAATGTCGCAGGTGCTGATCTTGCCAAAGTAGGAGAAGAGTATGAGCTCTTAGAAATGGCCATACATAAAGGAGACTCAACTAGATAATCGCTTCCGGTTGATGGAGAAGGTGGGCGAATCAGGACTAGTCCTCCTTTTCCAGAAGCCGATCAATTTTTTCACTGAGCCTATCCACTTTTTCCTCAAGCTCATCATTGTTATCCATGATCATCTCATCAACGAAAATTGCATTCACGATGGAAAAGCCAAAAATGCCTCCTGTCATAACAACCAATAAGAAAAATAAGCGCGAGAAGGGCACCTTCCATGATCCTGGTTCAGCATTTGCTTCAATAGCTTGAGGAATTTCATGCCACCCTTCAAGCGTAAACATCTGAAAAATAGTGTAAAGTGATCTGAAAGGGTTTCCAAAATGGTAAGGGTCTTCGCCATGAAATATATAAGTGCTCAATATAGCTAACAGCACGTTGTAGATAAGCAAGGCTGCAAACACAAACGCAGATGCCTTAAATGCTCGCTGAATTCCAGCCATCATTTGCCTGATGTTTGGGATGAAGTGCATAAATCGAAGCATTCGAAGCACTCTTAGCAGTCTAAATACCAACAAATACGACATGTCTGGCAACTGTAGAAATATCTCGAAGATAGAGGGCATGGAAATTACCACTAAGACAAAATCAAACTGATTACCTCGGTCCGAAATATAATTTTTCCAGCCCACTGAGTTCACTTTTACCAAAACTTCCAGGATGAAATAGATGGTAAAAAAATGATCCAAAGTATACAGGATGCTCATGCGCTCAAATTCCTGAAAGCCCATTAGAAACAATACCAGAGAGTTCCCAATAATCGCAGTAATGATAAACCACTCGTTTAGGAATGCTTTTTTTAAATGTGAAAAAGGAGTAGGTTTTTTCGGCATGGTTACCGTCAAACTTAATTAAAATTGGGGACGGTAGGTATTAATCAATTACGAATAGATAGATGATAGTCTTCAAAGGGTCCTCAATCAATGAGTTATTTTTTCAAAAAATCAAGGAAGAGCCTCAGGCTCATCTACATCAATCTGAATTCTCTCCTTCAGAGGAGGAAATCCTCAAAAGCATCTTTTTGAAACCATTTGAAGGCAGTACAACGACCTATCAATTCGCGCATGAAGTCGACCTTGACTTAAATGTCCTTTATCAACTTTCCCGGAAAGTTGATAAAGGAGATCATTTTGTCGATAGCTGTGAGGGCATAGCATCCCATCTACGCACCAGTTCACGTCACCCGAACATTAAAGAAGGAGAGTTATTCATTATCAGCTTTTCTGATTTGATGTTGGGGAGTGAAATTTTTAATGGATTGGGCATCTTTAAAGTGGAGAAAAAGGAGACTTTCTTGGAGACTCCTGAATGGACGAAGGAACCATCGCTGCTTTTTAAAGAGGGCATTAGTGAAAAACGGCTGGATAAGGCTTGCCTGATACTATTTGGATCGGAACCATACACCATCCTTGCTTATGATAATAATAGCAGCGAGGCAACGTATTGGAAAAATGACTTCATTAACCTCGACTTCAAAAGAGATCACATTAACAATACTAATCAGTTTCTCCAGATGACAAAAAACTACATCACTGATCAACTTCCTGAGGAATTTGAAGTCTCAAAAACGGATCAAATTGATTTGCTTAACAAGTCAATTGGATACTTTAAAAATCATGAACAATTTGATAAAAGTGAATTCGAAATGGAAGTTTTTGGTGATGCCGAAGCCATTAAATCTTTCAGATATTTTGATGACCAGTATCAACAAGAAATGGACTTGGACCTGTCGGAAAACTTTAAGATCTCTTCTAATTCAGTAAAAAAGCAGGCCCGTATTTTCAGGAGCGTCCTGAAGCTTGATAAAAACTTTCATGTTTATATTCATGGTAACCGAGAGCTGATCGAGCGCGGGGAAGATTCGGACGGACGTAAGTACTATAAAATCTACTTTGAGAATGAATCGTAAATTCTCAATCTTTGAAAAGTTGTGAGTATCTTAAAGATCTGAAAGTAAATCACCATGCCGACCTCATTTATCAATTATCAAGGTAGGAAAATACTTTTTATTGACTACCGTGGATTAAAGAAAAAAGAAGAGATGCTCAGTACCCTTCAAGAGGCAGTCGTACTTGCCAATGATACTCCTGATAAACTGAGGACACTTATTGATATTACAGATTCATCCGGCAGTCCCGAGTGGATGGAAGAATCAAAAAGGCAAGGAAAAGCCATACGCGAAAAAGCTGAAAAGACTGCTATAGTAGGTGTAAAAGGAGTAAAAAAAGTATTGTTGATGGGATACAATACCGTGGTAGGGGGCCGTGTTAAACCATTTTCTACCAAAGAAGCCGCATTAGCTTACCTCCAAAGCGATTAAACGGATTCATTAGTATCCGATGGAATGGTAATTTCGGAATTGAAAATGGCCACCAATCCGACTAATGAAATAATTATTCTTATGTGTTGCTTTCCTCGGTTGCCTTGACTTTTCTTTTCATTCCCTCATTCATGGCGGTAGGTATTCGTCATAAGCGACTCAAGCTCAAACAAAAAATCCCGACTCCATGGAGCCGGGATCAAATAAACACCAACCTAACCTAAAGTCATTGCAAAAATGAAATTGTTAAATCTTGAACCTGTGAGGGAACAAATGGGGTCATTCCCTCCAAATTCACAAAATCAGAAGTAAAACCGTCCGGAACCACAACTCCCGCTGAAATAAAACCTGACGCTTCAAAATATGCAGGTGATCCAGCTTCAGCCAAAATAGCATCCTTGATGCTTTGATCAAATTGAGCTACTGCGTCAATTTCCTGTTCAAGAACATTGTAAACTGAGTAGGTCTCTAGTACATCTGCTGTTTCAACACCTGATGGAGGTAATGCCAACTTGACGACACCAATATTTGCTGCCTCATCGCCTCTTCCAACAAACGCATAATTTCTACCTCCGACGAAGTCAGGATCTATCAAGGTAACATTGGGATGATTTGAATTTCCAAAAACATCAACGATGTCCCCTGTCCTCCCTACGAACATTTTTAAGTTGTCCAAATCAGATTCCTCAATCGTCTCTACTCCTGATATTGAGACCGTCATCGTAGCCTCATAGATGGGGTCATCTTCCGTGTAATTGATTCTAACAAAAGCATCAATATCCTCATTTTCATCTCTATCAATGTAATATGGTCTAAGAATCCCAACACCTTCTACAACAGGATCTGAATTCCATAATAGTTGTAAGGCCAGCTGATCGTCAGCTACATCTCTCATCGTCATTTCATATTGATAATCTACACCCCCTCTAGTCACGTTTTCAGTGATGTCAAATCGTTTTGCTCGGCCATCATCTCCTTCATCCAAGGTATAACTACGAATGTTTAATGCTTCCAATACCGCTCCTACTACTAAGGTAACTTCAACAATCTCTGCTGAAGCCTCACCGAGCCTTATAAAGTGCGGAAGGGCTGCATAGATTTCTTCCCCTTCGATCACCCCATCACCATCTCCAGAAGTCCTTGCGTTCAAGCCTCCAGTACTATTGCTAATAGCGCTGGGAATATCAACTGAGAATTTTTCGGGAATGTCCAGTACATCTTGTGCCAGTTCATCCTCAGAGCATGAAATAACACCAAAGACTATTATGAAAGTCATTGACAGCGAAAGAAGTTTATTTATCCGCATAGCATTTTAAATTGATTCTCTTGGTGTTAGGGAACAAAGAAGGTCCAAACCCTCAAAGCATTCGTCTATGGAATAGTCAAATTGATCTAAATGACAATCGGAAGTGGATACTCCGATGTCTACTCGAAAAACAGCATAGAAGGTCAAAAGGTAGGTTGTACAACGGCGGTTATAACACGAGCAATTGCTACTACTTAGATTTCCCTATGAATATCCCTCTCCCGATTCAGTGAGAGATACCAACGATTCAAAGGGAAATAGTGCAATTCACAGCAAGAACTGATCCATTGACATTGGATGCACCGTCTAATAAACACAAACAAAGAGAATTCGACATTTTGAAATAAGTAGCAAGGACTTCTAAGAAAACTTCCTGAATACCTATTTCATATGCCTTTAACTAAACAAAAACATCATGAAAAATCAGATTATTACAACCGTACTTGTCTTATTGATTTCCATTTCAACTTATGCCCAAGCATATGATGCTCCGAAAAAAGGGGCGAAGATCTACGTTGAGAATAACTCTCTGGAAGTTGCTCAAAACCAAGAAGTATCTTTCGATATCTACCTCGTGAAGTCAAAAGTCGCACGAAAGGCAACATTTGAAAATCCAAAGTTTGTAAGCCCAGCAGGTTTGGATTTCTATGTGAAAGAAGATACTACCGATCCGACTCATTATACGGTGATGCTCAAAGCTTCTGAAATTGATACTGGCGATTACTCCATCACAGTGAGTGGGAAAAGAAGTGGGATTCATTCAGTTACTGGAACCATCCTGAATGTAAAAGTGAATCCGTCAAATTCTGTTGCTTCCAAAGATGGTGAGTAACTTTATCCTATGAAGAAGTATCGCTTTAGATTATTCATTAGTTTATTCATATTTCTTTTCTTTAGGCTAACTGCATCCGATTGTTTAGGATGCTTTTTTACTTGGGATCAGGAGTCAACGGCATATTTGGCCTATGTGGTGCTTGTGGTACTCATAAGCTGGGAAATCATCGCAGGATCTACGAGCTTCTTAAGCAGCAGATTCGGCATCTTTTCCAATTCAGATCTGTTCAAAATATCCATAAAGGCAGGAATCATTATTCTGCCTTTTGTTTTTTTATTTTCATACATCAGTGATGAAATTATTGACCCTTATTTCAAGCCAGAAGGTTACAATGGCAAATTCTGGTCAATGAGTGCCCAGGGCTTTGTCCTAAGTCAGCTAATCATTTTGTATGAAATCATACGGATCTATATTAGGCAGGCAATTAAGGCGGCCAAGGAGAAGGAACAGATACAGAAAGAACTATTTGCTGCTCAATATGAAGGTCTTAAAAACCAGGTGAATCCGCACTTTCTTTTCAATAGCTTTAGTGTGTTGTCTTCTTTGGTCGAGAAAAATAGCGATGAAGCCATCAAATTCATCGGAAAGCTATCTGACCTCTACCGCTACATTCTTGAAAATGATGATAAAAGCCTGGTCACCGCCCAGGAAGAGTTGGATTTTTTGGATGACTATGTCTATTTGTTAAAAATGAGACATGGTGCTTCGCTGCTGGTGGAGAAGAGTCTGGAAAAATTAGACCCATCACTCCAATTGCCACCTTTATCGTTGCAGACACTATTGGAAAATGCGGTCAAGCACAATTCATTTTCAAAAGATGAACCTCTGCTGATTCGAATCATCGCCTCCGAAAGAAATATTGAGGTCGAAAACAAAAAAGTGGTCAAACCAATTTTGGAGAAGTCCACTGGAATAGGCCTCAAGAACCTATCTAAGCGATTAAAATTGATGACAGGAAAAGGGTTGACCATTGTCGAAGATGAGGAGTCCTTCAAAGTGAGTTTTTCCCTGAGTTAGTATACTATGAAAGCAATAATTGTTGAAGATGAAGAATTGACTGCCGAACGATTACATTCTCTGGTCACTAAGCACACTTCAATAAAAATACTGACGGTTCTTCATTCGGTCAAAGAGACCACGAACTGGCTCGAGAAAAACCCACTTCCCGACTTAATCTTTCTGGATATACAACTGGGAGACGGCAGTGGTTTTGATATACTCAATCGTATTGACACTTTTCCCCATATCATTTTTACTACTGCTTTTGACCAATATGCGATAGATGCCTTTAAGTACAATAGTATTGACTATCTGCTTAAACCCGTAAAGGAAAAAGAACTATTGGGAGCTATTGACAAATTAGAGAAAGTCAATTCCAGCTCAGAAATCACTTCTTTACTCTCCAATCTTCAGTCAAGATTGGAACCTGATTTCAAAAGAAAATTCTTAGTAAAAGTTGGTTTGAAGTATCATTCATATCAAACAGAGGAGGTTGCTTATTTTTATAGTGAGGAGGGGGAAACTTATTTGCGGACAAAGGAAGGCAAAACAACCATCATTGACCATACACTAGACTCCCTAGATAAACAACTAGATCCATCTTCATTCTTTCGGGTAAATAGGCATTTCATCGTTTGCTCTGAGCAAATTCACTCCATTGATTCCTATTTCAACAATCGATTAATCATCATGGTTGCACCCGGATTTCATGAAGAGATCATTATAAGCAGGGACCGAGTCAAAGGTTTCAAAAAGTGGATGGGTGAATAAATGATCAGGGTTCTGTTGATCGCTCGTAAGCAAAACCTCCCTGCCT
The DNA here is from genome assembly GCA_964591785.1 of uncultured Roseivirgaceae bacterium. Lineage (GTDB taxonomy): Bacteria > Bacteroidota > Bacteroidia > Cytophagales > Cyclobacteriaceae > Ekhidna. Next base: position 4,956 of record CAZQDI010000001.1, on the reverse strand, counting down.
TCCCGATGACCATTGAGTAAACCTGACATCGATGTAGATATCATCAGTAATTAAATGAAGTACCAGGTCTTGTCCCACAATGTTGCGGAAAGATCTTCTTCCACCTCCAACGGCATCTCTTAAGCTTGTAAAGATGAGTCCATCCAACTGGCTAGTAGTACCAAGAGCCCATTCAGTATCACCAGGGCCATCATCATTGTTTGCTTGAGATTGGACATTAAAGATAGGTCCGCCGTTGTTACTCCTAGTAATCCACACATTATCAGTGATCCGATCTTGATTTGCTTCCTGATTGGGGTCAGATCCATTTGATTTTGAAAAAGTAATTCTATCACCGGTCCAAATATTCAGAGACCCTTCCAAATTTATCGTTACCGATATTGCACCTGTTTCCACTCCGTCAGTCACCTCTACAGAGGCGGTAATAGATGGATTTACCAACGGATCAAAAAGAGCTGCATTGGCAACACGTAGGGCCCCTAATGAGGCATCCAAATCAATTGCCCCATCGGGCGTTTGGCTTAATAGCGAATATGTCACCGGACCCACTGTCGAAGATGCTGATAAAATTCCCAGTTGGTCTCCCGATTGAAGATTACCCATTGTGGAGAGGGTAAAATTATTAAAAACCAAACCGTCAGAGCCTTCAGCAAGGTTATTAAGATTAATTGTTGCGGTGACAATCTTGCTAAGCTCTGCACTAGAGGCACTAATAGATGCGGTTATGACGGGGTTTACTTCGTAATCAAATACATCGGAATTATTAACAGCAAGAATTCCTATATCTGATATGGTCAGGGCATCTGAGGGGTTTTGGTCTAGGATGGAAAACGTCAGAGTTCCTTCGTTTATGGAGGCATCTATAGATCCAAGTACTTCCCCAGATGCCGGATTCTCATCGATGGTCGTTGTAAAGTCATTGGCTGTAATAACAATCGGGGTCGGTTGTTCATCAGTAGAATTCGTACAGTTTTGAAAAACCAAAATAACCCCACTCAAAAAAAGCAAAATCGATTTTCTCATACCTCTATTTTGTACTATTAACACCCCTAGGGTACCAAGGTTTAAATCAGTGATGAATTGGATCAAAAATCCACTTGAAAGTACTCAAACAGACACTTTTGCCATTCAACACATCAGCCCTTTTTCAATGAATCACTCGCAGAAATCATTGAACCAAAGCAGCTTGATCCAATAAGTCGTATCTTAGAGTAACATTAGAACCGGAATTAATGTATGGGTTTATTTCAGTCCAATCACCATCCAACATTGAACTCTGCGTTCCGTCCGGCATTTTTCCATAGTGATCCACAAGTTGAATCCATTCATCCAATTAACAACAAGAAGAAAAATCCAATCCCAACCAATACATCGTACCTATGTCATCATTAAGTAAAATGCCATGTTAGCAGAAAAAACAGCCACCCTAAAGTGGAGAGAAGTCTATAGTCTTGGTGCATTAAATGCTGCCGTAGTGATTAGCTGGATTGCTTATCACGAATATCAACCCATATTGATGAAAAATCTTGGAATTACCCATCTGGTTGATTTTATGATCATTGCAAAAGCACTGGTCCTGGTAATAATCCCACCCATTGCCGGATGGTTATCGGATAGGATCCTGGCTAAAAATGGGAAGTATCTTATTGTATTTACAGTCGGTATCGGAGCAACAGCAATGGTATTTATGGTGGTGGCTACTTTGATTGGCACCTCACATATTATGGATGTCAGTAGTATCGTGCCTTTTATGATCGTAATATGGCTAATTAGTATGAACTTGTTTATCAGTCCCGCAAACTCGATGATTGAAGCCTTTGCTCCTGCGAAAAAGCTGCCCATCATTATGGGATTTCTTTTTCTCATCACTGAGTTGCTCTACGCGCTGGAGCCTGTAGTGGTAGGTCTGGTTCAATTCTTTGGTGATACATTGACGTTTGTGGTGGGTGGCTTACTAATTTCTATTACCGGATTCATCTTTCACAAAGTTTCCAGTGATGAAGTATTGCAACGAAAAGCCGAGTTGATTGAAAATGATCGGGTAAAAAATCAGGAAACCATTTCCTACGCAGCCATTCTGGTAGTCGGCTTGTTCCTTGGAGTCGGTAAAGCTTTTCTAGTCGAATTTTTCCCAGATCATTTTGCCAACCTTTTTCCAGATATTGGGGCCTACGGAGACTACATCTCTTTTGGCTTATTAGGTCTATGTGCCATTACCGCATTTTTAATAAGTAGGTCAATTGCAAAGCAAGATCTCAAAAAAGTCATTGTAATCAGTTTTATTGTGTTGTTCATCGGAGCGGTTGGAATGTTTCTAACACAAAACCTTTATTTGACTATACTTAGCGCGGCAGTCATCGCTGCGGGATTTACCACACTGAACATCAGTGGCTTACCATTTGCCATTCAGAACCTTTCAGTCCGCCATGTAACCTACGGAGTAGGAATATATATCGGAGCATCTGAGGTATTAACAGGTTTATTTGAATACGCTTACAGATAAAATAAGCCCTGCATATCGGCCGGGCAAGTGAAAATTTCACCATAAGGGGTTCGTATCAATTTGAAATTATCTGAAGACTACGATAATCCAGTGCGCTTGAAAATCACTTTGAAGTAGCTAATACGGCATAAGCCACCTTCTTACTTCTTATTCTTCACTTTGCTCTTATCCTTTTGTTTGTTTTTGATTTTGTTTTTCTCCTTTGGATTCTTCTTTTTTATCACCACTACCCCATTTTTGGCTTTTTCTCCGTACCGATTTAGGGCATTTTCGCCTTTGAGTACATCGACACTTTCAATTTCAGCGGGATCAAATCCGATCAGCTCTTCAATTTCTTGTCCATCTACAATGTACAATGGCCGAGGTCCCTTCCCACCGAAGATTTCCTCTTCTAGCCGCTTCCTTTCTTCCTCAGCTTTCAATTCTTCTTCCTTAAGTCTACGGTGGATTTCAAGTTCCTTTTCCTGAGCCAGCAAAAAGCCAACTTGCTCTAGTTCTTTTTCCTCTTTTCGATTTTGCTCATTGGCAAGAAGTAGCTCCGTTTCCCTTCTCTTTATTTCTTCCGCGCCCAGGGTAAGCTCTTGCTTTTGAGTTTCTTTCTTCTTCGTTTGAACTGAAGCTTCGTCATCGTCAGCATGTTCATGCGGCGGGAAATCACCTAGCTTTTCTGTAAACGAATAATTCTTGATATAGGTAGCAGGATCCACTCTATGTCCTTCTCTCTTCACCTCATAATGTAGATGGGGCCCTGAAGACATCCCAGAGTTTCCAGACAAGGCGATGACTTGACCTTTTTTAACTTCATCACCTTGCATCACTTTGAACTCCGAAAGTTGCGCATAGTACGTTTCGAAGCCATTGCTGCCATGATCGATAATAATGAGCTTTCCATACCCTGTACTATTTCTTAGCTCAGCAATCTTCCCATCAGCTGTAGCAATAACCTCTGTCCCAATTTGACAAGCGAAGTCCATTCCGAAGTGCATTTTCTTTACTTTTTCGACAGGATGCATACGCATTCCAAAACCTGAAGTCATTCTCACCATATCTCTCTCCTTCAATGGTAGTATCGAAGGTTCATCATTTCGTTGAAGAAACAGGTCTGCATAGGCTTTCATATCTCCTACCGGACCGATAAAAGAGCTAATTTCATCGCCTACATTATTAATGGGTTTCATTGCCTCTTGATTTGAGAAGGCAAGTGTTATCATCAATATCACAGGAACTGTCAAGCCATATACCCAACCAGTCCTTTTCTTTTCTTTGTTCATCATTACAATTCGTTTTTTAATCATTTGAAAATTGAAATGACTCACCAATCCTGAATAGTGAGGTGATTGAAGCTGTGAAAACAATACCTCCTGATACCCAATTGGATCATTGTATTGCTTAAGTACTCCCTCATCTGCTTGATATTCATGAATTTCGATGAGTGCCTTTCGATAACAATAAATGAAAGGATTGAACCAAAGCAGCGAAACAGCAAAATCCAGAAATAATCGATCCACCGAATGAAATCGTCGCACATGTACGCACTCGTGCGCCACTACTTGATCAAATTCGCTGGAACCAAATAATGTGGTCGGAATAAATACATTCCTAAGGAAGCTAAAAGGACGGTTTTGAGACGTTTTGAAAATCGTAAACCACCTTTTATGTATCCGTTCAGAGTTCTTTTTGAGCTTTTGGAGGGCCATTAAGTAGATGGTTGACTTTCCGACCAATATCAGGGTAATGAAACAATAAATGGTAGGGAAAGTCATCAACCATGAAAATGCTCCAGATGTCTCGATTGGCTGGAGGATGAATTCTTTTTCGATGGAAGGTGAAGAAAACCAACCGATAACAGGACTATCCTGAATGGGTGTCGGCACATGCCTTTTGAAATATGAAAGCTCGACAAATGGAATCATAAAGGAAAAGGCCAGCACCGCAAGGAGATATAACCTGTTAAGTGAGTGATTCACAGTATTTCTAAAAAAAAGCCAATACATCAGAAAAAACAGGCCTTGAATAATTACGACCTTCAATAGGTATATGATCAATTCATTCATGATTTACGTTGTGCGATCTGTTCATCAATCAACTTTCTAATTTCCTTTAACTCCTCAACGGACAAGTTTTCCTGCGAGGTAAAAAAGGAAGCAAACTTCTTTGCAGAATTATCAAAAAAACTGGTCATCAGTCCATTCATCGACTGGGCTGAATACTTCTCCTTGGTGATCAGAGGAAAATACTCACGTGATTTTCCATGTGTATCAAATCCCACAAAACCTTTTTTCACAAGCACATTCACCACCGTGGAGATGGTAGTGTAGGCTGGTGCCGGTTCGGGATACTGTTCTACAATATCCTTTAGATACGATCTTTTCAATTTCCAGAGGTAATGCATTAGCTGTTCCTCTGCTTTGGTCAATTCTTTCATTACGCAATACTATTACTATAATTATAAT